>NZ_JAPHNL010000167.1 GCF_026274175.1 Streptomyces beihaiensis | reverse complement strand
GTGCCTGGTCCTCGGACGAGGGCACGGGACCGCGCAGCTCAGCGAGCCGTCGTCGCAGCCCCGCCCCCCGGTTCTGGGGAGCCGGCGCCCGATGTCCGGGAATCCTTGCGCTGTCGGGGAATTCGCTCACCCGTGGAAGTCTGGCACTCTCCACTGACAATCGAGGCCGGTGCGGCGACAGAGGCCGAGGAGACGGCGGCTCCGGCCGTGGGCCCGGCCCCGGCTCCGGTCCCGGCCGTGGCCCCTGGTGCCGGCGCGCCTTGGCCCGTCGGCGTCCCCGCAGGTGCCCACAGTCCGGAGAGCCCCGCCCTGACCCGGTCGGCCGCCCGCAGCACCGGCTTGCTCAGGAGCAGCCCCACGCCCATCACGGCGATCCCGGCGAGCACGTCAAGGACGTAGTGGTTGGCCGAGCCGATCACCACGAACGCGGTACCGGCCGGGTAGAGCACGCCGAACACCTTCGCCCAGGGGCCGCGCCCGTGCCGCCAGATCATGATTCCGCACCACAGGGCCCACCCGACGTGCAGGCTCGGCATCGCCGCGTACTGGTTGGTCATGTGGCCCAGGCCCTTGGGCGCGCTGGCCGCGCCGCCCCACCAGCCGTAGGAGCTGTACTGGGCCATCGTGTCGACGAAACCGTGGCCCGCGGGCAGCAGCCGCGGCGGGCAGGTCGGATAGAGGGTGAACCCGATCAGGCCGATCAGGGTGGAGGTCATCAACCAGGTGCGCGCGGCGCGGTAGATGTGGGCGCGGCGCTGGAAGAGCCAGATCAGGATGGCCGGCGTGACCAGGTAGTGAAGCGAGGCGTACCAGAAGTCGGCGGGGACACCGAGCCAGGCTTCGCGGGTGAAGAGACGGTTCAGCGGATGTTCGACGGTGAGGTGGAGCGCCTTCTCGGCCCGGAGCAGGGCCAGGCCGTGGTGGACGGCCTCGTCGACGTCGCCGCGGACCAGGAGGCGGCCCAGGGTGTACGCGCCGTAGACCACGGCGAGCAGCGGGATCTCGGTCCACCAGCGGAGTCGTGCGGCCGGTGTCGCTCCGGTGCGTGGTGTGTCGTCGGTCTGCGACATGCGGGCCGCTCCCCCTCTTTCTCGTCCGGCGGCCTCCGGCCACGTCCATCACCCTAAAGGGTGAACAGGGTCCGGTGTGGGTGACCCCTGATCTTCGTAGACGCCGTGATCGAGCGGAGGGTTGCCCGGGCGGCGGTCACGGTTCCGGTTGCGCGATGATGGATGGGCGACACACCCCGTTCGCGCCCGGTTCATCCCGTATGTACGCCTCGATGTACGCACCGAAAGGTTTCTTCATGGCCCCGCGCATCCTGTTGGCCCGGCACGGACAGACGGAATGGTCCTTGTCCGGACGGCACACCGGCAGGACGGACGTCCGGCTCCTCGAGGAGGGGCGCCGCGGCGCGAAACTGCTGGGCGAGCGGCTCCAACGGGCCCCGTACGACGGGCTCGGCTCGGCCGAGGTGCGGACGTCACCGTTGGCGCGCGCGAGCGAGACGTGCGAGCTCGCCGGTTTCGGTGACCGCGCCACCGCCTGGGACGCGCTCATGGAGTGGGACTACGGAGCGTACGAAGGGCTCACCCCGGCCCAGCTCCAGGAGCGGCGGCCGGGCTGGTTCATCTGGCGTGACGGGGTTCCGGAGGGCGAGAGCATCGCGGATGTGACGGCGCGCGCCGACGAGGTGGTGGCCTGGGCCCGTGAGGCCGACCGTGACGTGCTCGTCTTCGCCCACGGGCACATCCTTCGGTCGATCGGGGCGCGGTGGCTCGGTCTCCCGTTGGACTTCGCGGCGCGGATACGGCTGGCACCCACGTCGCTGTCCGTGCTCGGATGGGCCTACGGGGAGCCGGCGATCGAGAGCTGGAACGAGACGGGGCACCTGGCGGCGGGCTAGGTGTTCTGTCCGGGCAGGTTGCCGGGGGCGCGGCACCGATCGGCACGTCGACCGAGTCCGGCCTGTCCGCCGGACCGGCCCCGGGGGATTCGCGTGGCCGTCTTCCGGGTTCTGTTTCGCGGGCGGCCGCGCGCCGGTGGTCTCCTCTCGCGCAGTTCCCCGCGCCGGCGAGGTACGCACTTCGTGCGCCCGTACGGGGCTCGGCGGGGCCGCATGGCTCAGGGGCGCGGGGAACTGCGCGACCAGTCAGAAGCGGCCAGCCAGAAGTGACCGGCCGGGCGCGACCGGCCGGTCGCGAGCCGCGGTCGCCTACCGATGATCAAGCGGCTCTCCCCTCGGCGGAGACTACGCCGCGGCGTGCCGGTCCAAGAAGGCGCCGACCTCGGTCGCCCGCCGGTGCGGCAGCAGCAACCGCGCGGTCGTGGCCAGCATCGACTCGACCCGGGACGACCGCACGTCGCGCAACAGGTCAAGGGCGCGCGACCCCGCGCAGGCCGCCTCGTCAGGGTGGCCCGACCGGGCCAGGTCGTCCGCCAACTCGGCCGTGTAGAGCGCGATGTTGCGGGTGAAGTGAGGATCCTGCAGAGCCGTGGCCCGCCGTGCCTGCCGGGCCGCCCGCGGCCAGTCCCCGAGGGCCGACCAGCACTGCGCC
Organism: Streptomyces beihaiensis; assembly: GCF_026274175.1. Lineage (GTDB taxonomy): Bacteria > Actinomycetota > Actinomycetes > Streptomycetales > Streptomycetaceae > Streptomyces > Streptomyces beihaiensis. The sequence continues at coordinate 142 of NZ_JAPHNL010000167.1, read as the reverse complement.
TCCAGGCCCGCGAGTTCCGCCTCGCCGTAGAACGTCATCCACTCCGGGTCCGCTTCCGCGCACGCGCCCCGCGCGAACAGCGCCTGCGCGCGGGCCAACGAGCGCTCGCACGCCCGCCGGTCGCCGAGCCCCGCCCAGCACG
>NZ_JAPHNL010000166.1 GCF_026274175.1 Streptomyces beihaiensis | reverse complement strand
CCTGGCCAGCGCCCAGTCGTCCTTCGGGAAGTGCGCCGGGACCCAGTCCATGATCACGCCGATGCCCGCCCGGTGGAACGCGTCCACCAGGTGCCGGAAGTCGTCCGGGGAGCCGAGCCGCGGCGTCGGCGCGTAGTAGGAGGTGACCTGGTAGCCCCACGAACCGCTGAACGGGTGCGCCGCCACCGGCATCAGCTCGACGTGCGTGAAGCCCAAGTCGCTGACGTACGCCGGGAGTTCCTCGGCAAGGTCCCGGTACGTCGAGCCAGGACGCCACGACGGGAGGTGGACCTCGTACACCGAGAACGGTGAGGTGTGGACCGGCCTGTCGCCCCGGTGTGCCAGCCACTCCTCGTCGCCCCACTCGTAGCGTGACGCCGACGCCGTGACGACCGACGCCGTGGCGGGTGGCATCTCGGTGCGGCGCGCCATCGGGTCCGCCTTCTGGAAGCGTCCGCCGTAACGGGAGGTGATCTCGAACTTGTACCGCGTCCCCTCCCCCACGCCCGGCAGGAACAGCTCCCACACCCCGGACGCGCCCAGCGAACGCATCGGGTACTGCGTGCCGTCCCAGCACGTGAAGTCCCCGACGACGCTGACGGCGCGCGCGTTCGGCGCCCAGACCGTGAAGCGGGTGCCGGCGACGCCCTGGTGTTCCATCGGGTGGGCGCCGAGCGCCTGCCAGAGCTGTTCGTGGCGGCCTTCCTGGATCAGGTGCAGGTCGAGCTCGCCGAGGGCGGGGAGGAAGGCGTACGGGTCGGGCGTGTCGACGACCGTTCCGTCCTCGTACGTGACGTGGAGGCGGTAGGCGGAAGCGGGGACGGCCGGCAGCGGCAGCGGGTGCGGGCGGGCGCTGGAGAAGAGGCCGTCGCCGTCCGGGCGCAGCGGGAAGCGGTGGCCGCCGTCCGCCATGACGACCGTGACGCTCCGGGCGTTGGGGCGCAGGGCCCGGAAGACCACTCCGTCGCCGCCTGCCGGTGACGTCTGCGCGCCGTGTGCGCCCAGGACCGCGTGCGGGTCGTGGGCGGGCACCTGCACGCGCTGTACGGACAGTCCGGATGGTTCACGCATGGTGGACGCCTCCCGTGGCGAGCCGTCGGATCGCCGTCATCGGTACGTGCAGCCAGTCGGGGCGGTGGCGGGCCTCGTAGACGGCCTCGTAGACCGCCCGGTCCGTCTCGAAGGCGCGAAGGAGTTCGGGCTCGGCGCGCGGGTCCCAGCCGGCGCCTTCCGCGTAGCCGACGCAGTACGCGTCCCGGCACGCCTCCGCCCAGCGGGGGTGGCCGGGCAGGCGGGTGCCGGACGCGTAGTCGAAGGAGCGCAGCATGCCCGCCACGTCCCTGACCGGCGAGTGCGCGCTGCGGCGCTCGGCGAGCGGGGCGGACGGCTCGCCCTCGAAGTCGATGAGGTACCACTCGCGGCCCGCCCGCAGCACCTGTCCGAGGTGCAGGTCTCCGTGGATGCGGTGCCACGGCAGGTGCGCGGCCCGGGTGGCGCGCGCGGCGAGGTCGTCGAAGGCGGTGCGCAGCGACGGGGCGTAGGGGCGCAGGGACGGGAGGCAGCGCGCGGCGGCGTTGAGCCGTTCGGTCATGGCGGCCGCGAGGCGTGCCGGTTCGTGTGGGGGCGGCGAGGGTCTCGGGGCCGTCGACGCCGGGAACGCGGTGGCGAGCGCCTGGTGGACCTCCGCCGTGGCCAGGCCGATCTTGCGGGCCTGCGCCGTGAAGTCCCGCCCCGCTTCGAGGGCCCGCAGGGCGAGGGTCCAGCCGTCGGACGCGCCGGGCAGATACGGCTGGAGCACGGCGAGCGTGGCGTTGCGGGGCTGGGTGGTGCGGATCCAGGCGACCGGGGCGGGGACGCGGCGGCAGCCCGCGCGGGCCAGCGCCCACGGCACCTCCAGGTCCGGGTTGATGCCGGGCTGGACGCGGCGGAACACCTTCAGGATGAGTGCGTCGCCGTACACGATCGACGAGTTGGACTGCTCGACGTCGAGGAGGCGCGGCGTGAGGCCGGTGGGGAGGGAGTTGCCGGAGGACGCGTCGTTGGTGAAGCGCAGCGGGCCCGCGACGCCGGGGCGCCGCAGGCTCTCCAGGAGCATGGTCGCCGTGCGGGGGTCGTGCAGCGCGTCGTACACGGCCAGCCCGTCCGCGTGCCCGACCACGGCGTCGGCGGCGTCGGTGAGGCGGGACGCCGGGAGGCGCCGTGCCACGCCGAGGAGCAGCTGGTAGCAGTCGCCCGGCAGCGCGCCCGCGTGCTCGATGCGGACGAGCAGGTGCAGGCAGCCCGGGTACAGCTCCGTGGTCGCCAGCACCGACACGTCGGCGATGGGCTGCTCCTTGCGCGCGAACCAGCGTCGGCCCGGCAGCCAGTCCCGTAGCAATCCGCTGAGCACGCCCGGCCGTAGCGCCGGTGCCGCTGCGATGTCGGTCCTCGCCATGACGTCGCGTCCTTTCCGGTCGCACGATCGAACTTCTGATTCCGCAGGCTCCCCAGACCCCTCAGCTCCCTCGGGCTTCTCGAACGCCTCGGCCTTCACGACCTTCCTGAACTTCTCGGACCGCCTTGTCCGACGGAGGAGTCGGGGCAGAGAGCCGGAACCAGTAGAAGCCGTGGCCCGCCAGTGTCAGCAGGTACGGGAGTTCGCCGATCGCGGGGAAGCGGACCCCGCCGATGAGCTCGACCGGATTGCGCCCGTCATAGACGCGCAGGTCGAGTTCGGTGGGCTGGGCGAAGCGGGAGAAGTTGTTCACGCACAGGACGAGGTCGTCGCCGCACTCGC
>NZ_JAPHNL010000165.1 GCF_026274175.1 Streptomyces beihaiensis | reverse complement strand
GCGAGTGCGGCGACGACCTCGTCCTGTGCGTGAACAACTTCTCCCGCTTCGCCCAGCCCACCGAACTCGACCTGCGCCCCTACCAGGGACGCAACCCGGTCGAGCTCATCGGCGGGGTCCGCTTCCCCGCGATCGGCCAACTCCCGTACCTGCTGACACTGGCGGGCCACGGCTTCTACTGGTTCCGGCTGCGCGAGGACGGGGCAGCCTGAAGGACACGGGCGGCCCGCCCCGCCCGGGAGCCCCAGCGCACGTCCGCACCTCCGCACGGCCGTAGAGACATACAGCTGTACGGCCGTACGGCGACACATCTCGCACATCCGCACCTCGGCACGTCCCACGCACCGGTTCAGCACCTCGGCACCCGGGACCGCGCACAGTGCTCGCCGCACGGCCCCGGGGGAAGGACGCGACACCATGTCGGAAGCCGCAGCCCGGTCCACCGGCCCCGGCCCCCGGGGCACCGAGCCCGAACTGCTGTTGTCCCTGGAGCCGTTGTTGCGCCAGTGGCTGCCGCGGCAGCGCTGGTTCGCGGGCAAGGGCCGAGCGCTCGGCGGCTTCACTCTCGACGCGGTCACCCGTCTGCGGCCCGGCGACGCCCTCCTCCACCTGCTGCTGCGCACCCACCGGGCCCCGGACGGCACGGACCCCGGCGACTGCTACCAGCTGCTGCTCGGCGCCGCCCGGACACCCCCACCGCACCTGGCCACGGCCGTGCTCGGCCAGGCCACGCGGGGCCCGCTGGCGGGGCGGATCGTCCATGAGGGGCTCCAGGACCCCGGCCACGCCGCGGTCCTGCTGGAACGTCTCCGCACGCCCGGCGTCCTCGGTGGTCTGCGCTTTCACCGGGGGCCGTCCGGGGACGTGGCGGGCGGGCTCGCGGCGCGCCCGCTCACCGCCGAGCAGTCCAACTCGTCGGTCGTCTACGGCGACGCCCTGATAGCCAAGGTGTTCCGCCGGGTCGTCCCCGGCACCAACCCGGACCTCGAACTCCCCCTCGCCCTGGCCCGGGAAGGCTGCGACCGGGTCCCGGCGCCGGTGGCCTGGTACGAGACGGCCGACGGCACGACGACCCTCGGGCTCCTCCAGCCGTACCTCAAAGGGGCGGTGGACGGCTGGGACCTGGCCCTCAAGCACCTCGCGGACGACGAGGAGTTCACCGCTCAGGCACGGCAGTTGGGCCGCGCCACGGGCGAGGTGCACCTGGCCCTGGCCCGCGCCCTGCCCACGGTCACCTACACCCCCGCCCACCTGGAACACCTCGCCGCCACGATGACCCGCCGCCTGGAGGCGACGGCGCAGCAGGTTCCGGCGCTCGCCCACCTCGTGCCCGCCCTGCGCGGCGCCTTCGACGCCCTCGCCGGGCTCGCCGCGGACGGGCGGGTCCGGCAGGCGCAGCGCGTCCACGGCGACCTGCACCTGGGCCAGTGTCTGCGCGACCCGGCGCACGGCTGGCGCCTGATCGACTTCGAGGGCGAGCCGTCCCGCCCGCTCGCCGAACGCCGCATGCCGCACCCGCCCCACCGCGACGTGGCGGGCATGCTCCGCTCCTTCGACTACGCCGCCGCGTCGCACCGCCCGTGGAACCCGGCCTGGTCGACGGCGTGCCGGGCCGCGTACTGCGCCGGCTACGCCGAGTCGACCGGACAGGACCCGCGCGACGACGACGTCCTGCTGCGCGCGTACGAGACCGACAAGGCGGTCTACGAATCCCTGTACGAGGCCCGTCACCGCCCCGACTGGCTGCCGGTCCCGCTGGGCGCGCTGGAGCGGCTGGCGCAGCGCCCGTAGCCAGGCAGACGAGAAGCCACCCCGGAAGGCCCCAACCCGTGACACACCGACCCACCACACCACCGCCCCCGCCCCTCTCCTCTCCTCCCCTCTCCTGCCCGCCCCCGGCGCCTGTTCCGCCGCCCGACCGGGCCCGCCTCCTCGCCGCCACCCACCACGACCCGCACGGAGTGCTCGGCGCCCACCCGACCCCGACCGGAACGGCGATCCGCGCATGGCGTCCGTACGCCGAGCGGGTCACGGTCCGCACCGCCGAGGCCACGATCCCCTTGCACGACGACGGCGACGGGTTCTTCTCCGCGCTGCTCGAAGGGACGGCGGCCCCGCCCGACTACCGCCTGGAGATCACGTACGAGAACGCGACGCAGACGATCCCCGACGCCTACGCCCTGCTGCCCGCCCTCGGCGAGTTCGACCTGCACCTGATCCAGGAAGGCCGCCACGAACAGCTCTGGCAGGCGCTCGGCGCCCACCCGATGGAACACCAGGGCATCGCCGGCACCCGCTTCACCGTCTGGGCGCCGAACGCGCGCGGCGTCCGGGTCGTGGGCAGCTTCAACTACTGGGACGGCGCGGCCCACAGCATGCGCTCGCTCGGCGCGTGCGGGGTGTGGGAGCTGTTCGTCCCGCAGGTCGGCGAGGGCGAGCTGTACAAGTTCGAGATCACGCGCCCCGACGGCACGAAGACCCTGCGCGCCGACCCGCTGGCCCGCCGGACGGAGACCCCACCGGCCACGTCCTCGATCATCACCACCACGCACCACACCTGGCACGACGACGCCTGGCTGGCGCGGCGCGGCAGGCGGCCGGTCCACGAGTCTCCGTTCTCGGTGTACGAGGTCCACCTCCCGTCCTGGCGCCCCGGCCTGACCTACCGCGAACTCGCCGAGCAACTACCCGCCTACGTATCCGACCTGGGCTTCACGCACGTGGAGCTGATGCCCGTGGCGGAACACCCCTTCGGTGGCTCCTGGGGCTACCAGGTCACCGGCTTCTACGCGCCCACCGCCCGCCTGGGCAGCCCCGACGACTTCAAGCACCTCATCGACGCGCTCCACCGGGCGGGCATCGGCGTGATCATGGACTGGGTCCCGGCGCACTTCCCGAAGGACGACTGGGCGCTGGCCAGG
>NZ_JAPHNL010000164.1 GCF_026274175.1 Streptomyces beihaiensis | reverse complement strand
ACCGGTTGAGGCGGCGCGGCCCGGCATCCTTCTGCTCCAGCAGACCCGACTCGCGCAACACCACGAAGTGCCTGCTCAGCGTGGCTTTGGTGACGGGCACGTCAAAGGTTCCGCAGGCCCGCTCCCAGGGGCCCGCCTCGGCCAGCTCACGCACGAGGGTGCGGCGGACCGGATCCGCCAAGGCGAGCAGGGCCGCTTCGAGGGTGACGTCACGGGGGTGGGTGTGGACCGGGGCGGCGCGGTGACCGGCACCGGCCGCCGGCTTCGCTGTCGCCATACGGCGGACTCCCTTCACACACGGGGACGGGGACGAGCACGAGCACGAGCACGGAGAACGGAGAACGGAGAACGGAGAACGGAGAACGATCTTGCAGAGTGTTCGACGCCGTGCGTACACTCGGGTGAGCCAAGTGTTCGCCGATCATCAAACAGTCTAGTGCACGACCCACTGGACGTATCGCCCCGTGGACCGGTGCCGTGCGCGGAGGAGCCAGCCATGCCGTCATCGCCCGTCAAGTCTCCCGTCCGCGTCGGGATCGTCGGCCTCTCCGCCAGGCGCGGCTGGGCCTCCCAGGCCCACCTGCCCGCGCTGCGGCGGCTCGACGGCTTCGAGGTGCGCGCGCTCTCCGCGAGCAGCGCCACGTCCGCGCGGCAGGCCGCCGAGAAGTACGGCATCGCGCACTCCTTCGGCACGGCCGCCGAACTGGCCGCGTCCGACGAGGTCGACCTCGTCGTCGTCACCGTCAAGGTGCCCGACCACCGGGAGATCATCCGCTCCGCACTGGCCGAGGGAAAGGCGGTGTTCTCCGAGTGGCCGCTGGCCACCGGGCTCGCCGAGGCCGAGGAGCTGACCGCGCTGGCCGCCGAGTGCGGGCCGCGCACGTTCACCGGCCTCCAGGCCCGTTCCGCTCCGGTCGTGCGCCACCTGCGCGACCTGGTCGCGGACGGCTACGTCGGCGAGGTGCTGTCCACCAGCATGGTGGCGTCCGGGCGCGGCTGGGGGGCGGAGTTCCCGCCGGGCGGCGCCTACCTGCTGGACCGCGCGACGGGCGCGAACATGCTGACCATCCCGTTCGGTCACACCCTGGACGGGCTCACGTCGGTACTCGGAGACTTCGACTCCGTCGCCGGCATCGCCGCGGTCACCGCAACCCGGCGCCGGGAGATCACGGACCCGCGGACGGGGACCGTCCACCGCCCGGACGTCGCCGACCAGGTGGTGTTCGGCGGGACGCTCGCCTCCGGGGCGGTGGTCTCCGTGCATTACCGGGGCGGCATGTCGCGCGGCACGAACTTCCACTGGGAGATCAACGGAACCGAGGGCGACCTCGTCGTCAACGGCGACCACGGCCACCTGCAGATGAGCACCCTCACGGTGACCGGAGCGCGCGGCTGCGACCCCGGGCCGGCCGAACTCGCCACCCCGGAGCGCTACTTCGAACCGGAACTGAGCGCGCTGCGCGGCACGGACGCGTACAACGTCGGTGCCGCGTACGCCCAGATCCACCGCGATCTGACGGAGGGCACCTCCGTGGTGCCGGACTTCGCGCACGCCACCCGCCATCACCGGCTGCTCGACCGCATCGAGCGCGCGGCGGCCGCCGGTCGCTGAGCCCCGCTCACCCGGCCGCCCGCCCCGCCGCACACCGCGCCGTGCGGCTCAGGGCCCGGTGAGCCGGGCCCGCTGTGCCGCCGCCGTGCCCTCGTCCCAGCCCGCCCCGTCCGAGACGCCCCGCACCCGGGTCGCCACGGTCTCGGGGAACATCTCCTCGGTCCGGCCCGCGACCGCGACGTCCCGCGCGGCGAGCACCGGAAGCACCTCAGCGTCCTCGGCCCCCTCACCGCCTCCCCCGGCGGCCGCTTCGCCGGCCACCTCGGCGAGCCGCGCGCCGACGCGATGGGCGTACGCGGCCAGGAACGACTGCCGGAAGGTCTTCGTACGCTTGCGTCCCCCGGCCCGCTGCCGGGCCTCGGCCCGCGTCATCGCCGCGTCGGCCTGCACGAGCAGTGACGTGTAGAGCAGTTCGACGACCTCCAGGTCCGGCTCGAAGCCGACGACGGTCGAGAAACCGAACGCGCTGTTCCACACCGCGCGGCAGCGGTTCGCCGTGGCGACCGCGTCGAGCAGCACCGCCTTCGCCGTCTCGTACGGGGCGTCGACGCCGATCCGGCAGGCGGCCGGAGCCTCCTTCGCGTGCGTACGGGCGGCGAGCAGCGCCTCGTCGACCGAGTGCCGGGCCATCAGCTCCTGTGCCTTGGCGGTGAGGGCCTCGGCCTCCGGCGGGTACCCGGTCGCCTCCGCCTTCGCCAGCAACGCCCTGATCCGGGCCAGGGCGCGCGGCTCGCCCGCGACGGGCGCGGTCAGCGCCTCCCCCGGCACCGGCCCGACCGCCTCGACCGCGGGGAGCCGGGCAAGCAGGCGGTACAGCTCCAGGGTCGTGGTGGCGGCCGAGAAGCGGTCCTGACGCGCGGGGTCGTCGCCGGGCAGCGCGGCCAGCTGGGCCGTCCAGCGGGGCGGCAGGGCCTCGTAACGTTCGAGTTCCTCGCGGATCAGGCGGGCCGCGAGGCGCACATGCTCCGGGGCCAGCGACTCGTCCCGTACGGCCATGCGGATCACGTCGGCCGGCTGCCAGCCACGCTCCCACGCCCGGCGGACGAACTCCCGGCCCCGCGTCGCCAGTTCCAGGTCCGCCGACGGGTCCGCGGCGAGCAGCGACGCCGCGGTGTCCAGGTCGGCGTCGGCCGTGTACAGCGCGGCGGCGAGGGCGCGGTCGACCGTGGAGCTCATGCCAGGTCCGCCGTGTCCGGGCCGCCTCGACCGTCGCACGCCCACAGCCCGCGCGACCGTCGCACACCCGGGGCGGTCTCCACCGCGACCGGCTCGACGCCCGGCGCCCGGGTGGCCACCACCGTGTACCCCACCGACATGAAGTGCCTCCTCACGCACCCGCTCCCCCGCTTCCGCCCCCACCACGATGGTCTCAGCACCATCGACACGCGCACCACCGGCGCGGGCTGGCGCGGCCCGGGGCGGACTGGCGCGGGCCGGGGCGGACTGGCGCGGGCCGGGGCGGACTGGCGCGGGGCCGGGGCGGACTGGCGCGGGCCGGGGCGGAGTAGAG
>NZ_JAPHNL010000163.1 GCF_026274175.1 Streptomyces beihaiensis | reverse complement strand
CTCGGGCTTTTCGGCAACGCCGCGAGCGTGCGTGCCAGGCATCGCCGGGCAGGCGGGAGTTTGAAGACAGGGCCTAGGCGGCTGAGCGGCCTGGGCGGGCGCGTCCGCCTCCGGTTCGTGCCACGGAGGCGGACGCGGTCTGGGAGGGGACGGCAAGGCCCAGGTCCGTCAGGAGTTCGGTCGCGGCGCGGTGGGCCGAGCGGAGGGCGCCGTGCACCGTGCTGAGGTCCCGGTGGGAGCCGCACACGTAGAGGCCGGACAGCAGGCGTACCGGGCGGTCCGGGTCGTGCGGGGCGGGCATCGCGGGGACGGCGTGCGGGTCGTGGTGGACGGCCAGGGTCTCCCACGCCGCCGTCGACGTGCCGTAGAGCGCGGCGAGTTGGGTGCGCACCTCCCCGTCCGTGGGCTCCGCGCCCAGGGCCGTCGACGAGACCAGCGCCCGTCCGGACGGGGCGCGGGTCGGGTCCACCTGGCTGACCACGGACGTGTGCGCGACCGGGCCGGCACCGTCCGCGTCCAGGAGCAACGACGGTTCCGCCAGGGGAGGTTGGGGAACCGCGTGGTGGAACACCGTCACTCCGTGGAAGGGCGGGACGCGCAGGCCCGGCAGCAGCCGCGCCGCGGTCGGCGCGTCGGTCGCCAGGATCACGGCCCGGCACGGCACCACCCCGTGCTCGGCCGTCGTCACACGGTTCGCCGCCACCTCCGTGACCCGGACCCCGGTCCGCACGGCCTCACGCGGCAGGCCCGACGCCAGCAGCTCCGGCAGTACGTCCGCGCCGCCCTCCGCGACGGCCAGGCCGCCGGACGCGTAAGCGCGCACGGCCAGGTCGGCGCAGCGGCTCGACGTCGTCAGGTCCGGATCGCACAAGAGCGCCGAGAGCAGGGGGCGTACGACGCCGTCCAGCGTCCGGGCGGGCAGCCCGCGGGTCGACAGGGCGCGGGTCACGGGCAGTTCGGGGCGGGCCAGGAGCCGGGCCGGGGTCGTCGCGGACAGGCGGGCCAGGGCCGCGCCGAGCCGCGCGTGGTCCAGCGGGCCGCCGAGCGGGGGCCGGGTGCCGCGCGACGGGCGAGGGGCGCTCGCCAAGGCGCGTGCCGCACTGAGTGCGCCCCTCGTGCGCCGGGGGCGGGCGGGTTCACCGGCCCGGTGGTGCCGCCCCTCGCTGTGCACCAGCACACCGGGGGAGTAGGCCCGCAGTACCAGGGCGTCGAGGCCCGGCGCGGCGCGCAGCGACGTGCCGTAGGGGCCGCACGGCGTCAGCAACTGGCCGCACCGGTCGAGCCGGAACCCGTCGACCTTCTCGGTGGACATGCGGCCGCCGACGCGCTGGGCGGCCTCCAGGACCAGGGTTCTCACGCCCGCCCTGGTCAGATGCCGGGCGGCCGCGAGTCCGGCGACCCCGGCCCCCACGACGACGACGGCCCCTGCGTCTGCTGGATCTACGCGTCCGGGCTCAACCACGTGTGCCTCCGGCGGTTGGGGGGCTGGTGACCGGGGGCCCGATGCCCCCAACACGCCCCCGGGATACCTGAGTTCGCGTCGAGGGTAGGTCGGGCGGCGGTCGAGGGCAGTCGCGCGTCGGGGCGGCACGGGGGCACGGCCGGCCGGGCCGGTGCGCCCCGTCGGTTCCGGCCGGCGCGCCCCGGCGCTCAGCCGCCGCGACGACCGGTCAGGCGGTGGATCGCCCGGCGTGCCAAGGCCGCGGGGGAGCCTGGGCCCGAGGCGTCGCCGTCCGTCGCGGCCCACACCTCCAGGCTCACCCGGATCGCGTCGGTCGCCGCGGCCACCGTCAGACGCAGTTCGAACTCGTCCGCGTCCGGGGCCGCCAGGCGCGCCACCACCGGGAGCAGTTTCTCCTCGGACTCCTGATTGACCCGGTACCAGACGGCCCGCAGCGCCGGGTCGTCGCGCGCCGCCCGCAGCAGGGCGCGCGTGCGCAGCAGGCCCTCCTCGGCCGCCGCGTCGCGCGGTGACAGCGAAGCCGTCGCCGCCGTCTCCAGGGCCTCGGGCAGGCTCGTGCCCGGCTCCGTCGCCGCGAGGAGCTCGCGCCAGCGCTCCCCGCCCGCGGCGAGCAGCGGGCCGACCGCGTCCTGCTTGTTGCGGAAGTAGCGGTAGAAGGTGCGCAGCGCGACGCCCGCGCGGCGCGCGATCTCCTCGGCCGTCGTGTTGTCCGGCCCCTGCTCCGTGAACAGCTCGGTCGCCGCGCGCGCGATGTCGAGCTGCGTCGCGGCCTTGCGTCGCTCGGTCAGCGAGAGGGGCGGTGGTGTCGTCGGGGGCTCTTGCACGGGCGAAGCGTAGCCCGGCAGGGGTGGATGGCATGGAAAGACGTAATGGCAAAACGTGCCACTCAGGCGTACTGTGGCCACAGTCTTCCCCGGTTTCCTTCTTCGTCCCGATCTCGGTTCGTCCCGATGTCAGTCCGTCCCGATCTCAGTCCGTCCCGATCTCAGGAGCTCTCATGGACCGCTACGAAAACCGCCGCGCCCTCGTCACCGGCGGCGGCTCAGGCATCGGCCAGGCCACCGTCCTGCGCCTGCTCGCCGAGGGCGGCACCGTCGTCGCCGCCGACGTCAGCGAGGCCGGGCTCGCCGACACCGTCGCCAAGGCCGGGGCCGACGCCGACCGCCTGACCACGCTCGTCATGAACATCGCCGACGAGGAATCCGTGCGGGCCGGGGTCGCCGCGGCCGTCGCGGGGCTCGGCGGCAGCGGACTCGACGTGCTGGTCAACGCCGCGGGCATCCTGCGCTCCGGCCACACCGAGCACGTCGCCCTCGCCGACTTCGAGCAGGTGATCCGGGTGAACCTCGTCGGCACGTTCCTGGTCGTCCGCGAGGCGATACCGGCGCTGCGCGACGGCTCGGACCCGGCCGTCGTCAACTTCAGCTCCACGTCCGCGACGTTCGCCCACCCGTACATGGCGGCCTACGCGGCCAGCAAGGGCGGCATCCAGTCCATGACGCACGCGCTCGCCGCCGAGTACGGCAAGCAGGGCATCCGGTTCACCGCCGTACAGCCCGGCTCCATCTCGTCGGGCATGACCGACGGGTCCGGCGAGAGCAGGCAGAGTCAGGGCCCCGGCCTGCCCGAGGACACCGACTGGAGCCTGTTCACGAAGCTGACGCCCGCGCTCGGCGAGGGGTTCGCCGGACCGGAGGCCGTGGCCGGGGTCGTCGCGATGCTCGCGTCCCGGGACGGGAAGTTCATCACCGGCACGGAGATCCGCATCGACGGTGGAACCCACTACTGACCGCCGGAACCCGCTCCCGGCTGACCGCCGGAACCCGCTACGGCGACGCCACGGCACGCGCGTGAACGGCCCCGCCCGTGAACAGCGTGCCTAGCTTGATCTTTAACCTCCGACGTCGAATGCTGCGTCGAACTTGATCACTCGGTCTGGTATCCGCCGTACGTG
>NZ_JAPHNL010000162.1 GCF_026274175.1 Streptomyces beihaiensis | reverse complement strand
CTGCGCTTCCGTCAGATCCCCACGAGCCATAGCAAGTGATCATGACACGACCTTGATCATCTTTGAAAACAGACCCTGGTGTCGCGGCCTGATCGGGGAGGATCGATCCGAGTGGAACGGCCTTGCCCCGCTGTGTGGCCGGTAATCCGTTAGTCGTCGTCCTCGTCGTCCACAGCGCGAAGGTAGTGCAGGTCGAGGACATACGCCTCTTCCGTGGCCGGTGTCCGTGCCCATGCGGCGGCGATGTCTTCATCGGAGGCGTCGTCGGTCAGACTGTTCAGGGTGGTCTGGTAGCTCACTTCGGCGGCCTGACGGCCTCGCCACGACGCATGGCCGGTGTAGACCCCAGGGCGCGGCAGGGTCATTTCACCGACGGGTCCGGCAGTGAAGGCAGCGATGACTAGGGTGCCCGTCTCTGACTCAAGAGTGACGGGCGTGGTGCCTTCCACGTCGCCCGGCGGGCGGGCGGGACCAGACCAGATACGGATGTTGATGGTGGCATCCAGGACGTCTTGAAGGCTGCGCAGGTACAGGTGGTAGCCGTTTCCGGCTACCACCTGGCTGCGGGAGGCGATCAATGCCTGCTCGTCGCTGAGGTACGCGTCGGCGTCGTAGACCTCCAGCACACGGCGGTCGGGTCGCGCTTTGACGGTGTACTCGGCGACGAGCTGCATGGCAGTCCTCTCAGATCAGGTGACCTTGACGTAGAAGGGGTCTCCGTCAAGGACACGGTTGTTGATGTAGACGTCGTTGAGACGTCGTCCGCCCGCCTCGTTGTCGTCTCCGTCGATCAAACGGACGGAGTAGCGGTCGTCTCCCTTAGTCGAGCCTTCCTTGGTCGAGGCGAAGGGGTATTCATCGCATTGGAGGTCTGTACCGTCGTACTTGCCCCAGACCTTCTCGCACTCGGCGATCGACTTCTTGCGGTTAGCGTCCTGCTTGTCCTTGTTGACGAGACGATGGAGGGGCTCCTTCTCGCCGGGCACGGACTTGCCGACGAACGACGGGAACGTGCGCTCCGGCCGATGAAGCGCGTCGTAGATGTGCAGGGCGCTCTCGCGGACAGCAGGATCCTTGCGGTCCATGGTGAGCACGACATGGGCCTGGGTGAAGACGGTGCCCTTGTACTTGCCCGCGACGGGCCCTGCGTAGTCGAACCGCACGTTCGAATAGTAGGCGCCGACCTGGGAGTACGAAGAGGCATTGGGCGAGTCGGCGGTGAGGTCCATGGTCACCAGCGTGCTCACGAGCTGCTGGTTGCCCTTGCTGTACTGCGCTCCCTTATCGGGGGAGGTGTACGTCAGGTTCCAGTGGGGCTTTCTGTCCCACAGCCCAAGGAGCTCATCCCGGCCCTGAACCTTGGGTGCGATGACTTTGGCGTCCGGGTCGCTGCTGCTGCCGTCGATGCTGTACGAGAAGCGCTGTCCGATGCGCCACTTGGTGGCATCTTCCGACGGGACGGTCTGGACACGGATGTTCTCGATACTCGCGACGTAGTCCACGCGGCGGCTGCCGTCGTAGGTGAAGCCCAGGGTCCACATGTCGAACCAGAGGCGACCTATGGATTCGGTTCCCTTCTTGTTGCGCAGTACGAGGTCGTAAGGGCGCTTCTGACAGCTCTCGAAGCGCGACTTCAGCCAGCCCTTGGCGCTTCGCGCCTCCTTGGCGTGCCGGGCGCATTCCTTGCGCAGGTCTGCCTCGTCATTTGCGGCTGGAGCGGCTGCCGCCCTGGACGAGCGAAAGCCAGCAGAGTGATGGGAGTACTGATTGAGGGGTACGGGGCGGTCGAGGTGGCGCAACTGGTCCGCGGGGACCGAGGCGGCAGGCACGAAGCCGCCAGAGCCGGAGGAGGCGGCTGACCCGTCGGCGGCAGCAACGGTGTTCGGGGCGGACAGACCGATGAAGGCGGTGGTGAGGACCGCGCCACGGACCAGGCGCGTCAGCGCAGTGCGTATGTGCACGAATAGCTCCAAGGAAGCGTGAAAGGCGTCATCTCTGCGGACGTTCTCGGCAGGGGCACGACGTGACGGCTCACCGCGCAGGGCACAGATCGCCCCAGCACGCCTCCAGCAGAGCGCCCGTGTCAGCGGAATAGCTCGCCGTGAAGCCCTTGTAGCGCCGACCGGTGGACTCCAGGCCCGGAGTGGACTCGCGGGAAGAGACCGTCCACGTTGTCGGCTTGGGTGCCTGGGAAGCGGAGCCGGTCAAACCGCGCGGACTTGCTGCAGCGAAAGTGACTGTGAGGGCGCGCGAGGGGACGTGGAAGGCCGCGGCGGCCCTGGCCTTGATGTCGGCCGCCTTCGCCGGAGCCTTCCGGAGCATGCGGCGCTCACTTGCCGAGGGCAGAGCGGCAGCGTTGCACACACGGCTGGTGGCGAGGCAGTTCGCCAGGCCGGGGACGCTGGTCAGGCACTGCTCGGGGTCTTCCGCCATGCACGCTTGTAGAGCTTGCTGGTCCACGCCGTTGAACGCCTGTGGTGATGCAGGCGCGGATGCACTGTTGATGCCCGTCGGCGCCGCGAGCGGTGCCATGAGCGAGGTGGACTTGCGGGGCTTACTCGCCGCCCACTGTGTGAAGCCTCCGCTTGTGCTGGTGAGCTTCGTCGTGAAGCAGTATGGCGGCTTGCTGCTGCTGTTACAGGCGGGGAGAGTGACCGACTTCGCCACGTTGGCCGCCTTGACCCGCTTCCACGTGCGATTCTCGTCCATGAACTGCATGCGGCTGTTGATGGCTGGAACGTTGACGTACTGCGGGCCCGTCACCTCGAGTCCGACATCGATGCGGTTGAGGTTGCCTCGGGGCACCGGCAGCTGGCCGGTCGTGGTGCCCACGGTGTTGAAGTCGTACAGCACGTCCCATTGGTTGCCGCTGTCGCGCCGAATGACCATGTACGTGTGGTTCCGCTTGTCGGCCTTCGTCGGATTGATGCCTGCGGTGATGGTCTTGGTGCGGCCTCCCTTGTTCGTCAGTTCGGTCCAGCGTGGCCCGTACGTGTGAGTGGACTTGCCTGTCTTCTCCGCGTACAGGCCGATCTCGATGTTTGGTCCGAACAGGCCCTTTTCGGTGTTCGGCGAAACCCGAAGGTAGTTGCCCACCTGCACGGTGGAAGATGACGTGTCTTTCTGGTCGAACGTGATGGGCGCGTTCCGCCAGGTGGCGAAGCCCCCGATCATGGGCTCTCCCGGCTTGCTGCACGTCATCGCCCAGTAAGTGATGCGGGCGTTGTAGAGCATGTTGCAGGCGTCCGTCGGAGGGCTGGCGCTTGCCGACGGGGCGGAGCCCAGCAGTAACGTTGCGGCAGTGGCGGCGCTACAGACGAGCGCCCCGAGTCGTGCGCATATACGCATGATTCCCCCTGGAAATCATCACAATCGGTCGAGGGGGAGCTTATGATCGCTAGTTCGAATGAACACTCGTTCGTGTCTAGAGTGGCTTGATTTCAAGCTGTTTCGGCCGGACTGCCCCAAGTGCCCGTCGTGGGCTCGGTGGGAGCCGCGGCCCCTTCTCATGGGTGCAAGGTGATCAACAGCCCTAGCTTGATCTTTAACCTCCGACGTCGAATGCTGCGTCGAACTTGATCACTCGGTCTGGTATCCGCCGTACGTGA
>NZ_JAPHNL010000161.1 GCF_026274175.1 Streptomyces beihaiensis | reverse complement strand
CCCCCCGCTCCGAAGAAGGCTGAAGAAGTGACGACCGAGGCCCCCGCCGGCCCCGAGTTCGTGACGCTGCGCGGTCCCGCCGCCGCCGTCGCGAAGAACATGAACGCCTCCATCGAGGTCCCCACGGCCACCTCCGTGCGCGCCGTCCCGGTGAAGCTGCTGTTCGACAACCGCATCGTCATCAACAACCACCTCAAGCGCGCCCGCGGCGGGAAGATCTCCTTCACGCACCTCATCGGGTACGCGATGGTGCAGGCCATCAAGGCCATGCCGTCGATGAACTACTCCTTCGCGGAGAAGGACGGCAAGCCGACCCTGGTCAAGCCGGACCACGTGAACTTCGGTCTGGCCATCGACCTGGTGAAGCCCAACGGCGACCGCCAGCTCGTCGTCGCCGGCATCAAGAAGGCCGAGACCCTGACCTTCTTCGAGTTCTGGCAGGCATACGAGGACATCGTCCGCCGCGCCCGCGAGGGCAAGCTGACGATGGACGACTTCACCGGTGTCACGGTCTCCCTGACCAACCCCGGCGGCCTGGGCACCGTCCACTCCGTGCCCCGCCTGATGCCCGGTCAGTCGGTCATCATGGGCGTCGGCTCGATGGACTACCCTGCGGAGTTCCAGGGCACCAGCCAGGACACCCTGAACAAGCTCGGCATCTCGAAGGTCATGACGCTCACGTCGACCTACGACCACCGGGTCATCCAGGGCGCCGCCTCCGGCGAGTTCCTGCGCATCGTCGCGAACCTGCTCCTGGGTGAGAACGAGTTCTACGACGACATCTTCAAGTCCCTGCGCATCCCCTACGAGCCGGTCCGCTGGCTCAAGGACATCGACACCTCGCACGACGACGACGTCACCAAGGCGGCGCGCGTCTTCGAGCTGATCCACTCCTACCGGGTCCGCGGCCACGTCATGGCCGACACCGACCCGCTGGAGTACCGCCAGCGCAAGCACCCCGACCTCGACGTCACCGAGCACGGTCTGACGCTGTGGGACCTGGAGCGCGACTTCGCCGTCGGCGGCTTCTCCGGCAAGTCGATGATGAAGCTGCGCGACATCCTGGGCGTGCTGCGCGACTCGTACTGCCGCACCACCGGCATCGAGTTCATGCACATCCAGGACCCCAAGCAGCGCAAGTGGATCCAGGACCGCGTCGAGCGCCAGCACTCCAAGCCGGAGCGCGAGGAGCAGCTGCGCATCCTGCGCCGCCTGAACTCGGCCGAGGCGTTCGAGACGTTCCTGCAGACCAAGTACGTCGGCCAGAAGCGGTTCTCCCTCGAGGGCGGCGAGTCGGTCATCCCGCTGCTCGACGCCGTGCTCGACTCGGCCGCCGAGGCCCGCCTCGACGAGGTCGTCATCGGCATGGCCCACCGCGGCCGTCTGAACGTGCTGGCCAACATCGTCGGCAAGTCCTACGCGCAGATCTTCCGCGAGTTCGAGGGCAACCTGGACCCGAAGTCGATGCACGGCTCCGGCGACGTGAAGTACCACCTGGGCGCCGAGGGCACCTTCACCGGCCTGGACGGCGAGCAGATCAAGGTCTCGCTCGCGGCCAACCCGTCCCACCTGGAGACGGTCGACCCGGTCATCGAGGGCATCACCCGCGCCAAGCAGGACATCATCAACAAGGGCGGCACGGACTTCACGGTCCTGCCGGTCGCCCTGCACGGGGACGCGGCCTTCGCGGGCCAGGGAGTGGTCGCCGAGACGCTCAACATGTCGCAGCTGCGCGGCTACCGCACGGGCGGCACGGTCCACATCGTCATCAACAACCAGGTCGGCTTCACCGCCGCGCCGGAGTCGTCGCGCTCGTCGATGTACGCCACCGACGTGGCGCGCATGATCGAGGCGCCGATCTTCCACGTGAACGGCGACGACCCGGAGGCCGTCGTCCGCGTGGCCCGCCTCGCCTTCGAGTTCCGCCAGGCGTTCAACAAGGACGTGGTCATCGACCTCATCTGCTACCGCCGCCGCGGGCACAACGAGTCGGACAACCCGGCGTTCACGCAGCCGCTGATGTACGACCTGATCGACAAGAAGCGCTCGGTGCGCAAGCTGTACACCGAGTCGCTGATCGGTCGCGGCGACATCACCCTGGAAGAGGCCGAGCAGGCGCTTCAGGACTTCCAGGGCCAGCTGGAGAAGGTCTTCACCGAGGTCCGCGAGGCCGTCTCGAACCCGGCCGAGACCGAGTCCGCCGTCGACCCGCAGGCCGGTTTCCCGGTGGCGACGTCGACCGCGATCTCCACGGAGGTCGTCAAGCGCATCGCCGAGTCCCAGGTCAACATCCCCGACACCTTCCACGTGCACCCGCGCCTGCAGCCGCAGCTGCAGCGCCGCGCCGCGATGATCGAGGACGGGACGATCGACTGGGGCATGGGCGAGACCCTCGCCATCGGCTCGCTGCTCCTGGAGGGCACCCCGGTCCGCCTGTCCGGTCAGGACTCGCGCCGCGGCACCTTCGGCCAGCGCCACGCGGTCCTCATCGACCGGGAGACCGGCGACGACTACACGCCGCTGCAGCACCTCTCCCCCGACCAGGCCCGCTACAACGTCTACGACTCGCTGCTCTCCGAGTACGCGGTCATGGGCTTCGAGTACGGCTACTCGCTGGCGCGGCCCAACGCGCTGGTGATGTGGGAGGCCCAGTTCGGCGACTTCGTCAACGGCGCCCAGTCCGTCGTCGACGAGTACATCTCGGCCGCCGAGCAGAAGTGGGGCCAGACCAGCGGTGTCACGCTGCTGCTGCCGCACGGCTACGAGGGCCAGGGCCCGGACCACTCGTCCGCCCGCGTGGAGCGCTTCCTCCAGCTGTGCGCCCAGAACAACATGACGGTCGCGATGCCCACGCTCCCGTCGAACTACTTCCACCTCCTGCGCTGGCAGGTGCACAACCCGCACCACAAGCCGCTGGTGGTCTTCACCCCGAAGTCGATGCTGCGCCTGAAGGCCGCCGCGTCGAAGGTGGAGGAGTTCACGTCGGGCGGCTTCCGCCCGGTCATCAGCGACGACTCGGTCGACCCGGCCGCGGTCAAGAAGGTCGTCTTCGTGGCGGGCAAGCTGTACTACGACCTGGAGGCCGCGCGGAAGAAGAACGGTGTCACCGACACCGCGATCATCCGCGTCGAGCGTCTCTACCCGCTGCCGGGCGCCGAACTCCAGGCGGAGATCGCCAAGTTCCCGAACGCGGAGAAGTACCTGTGGGCCCAGGAGGAGCCGGCGAACCAGGGTGCCTGGCCGTTCATCGCGCTCAACCTGATCGACCACCTGGACCTGGCGGTCGGCGCCGACGTCCCGCACGGCGAGCGCCTGCGCCGCATCTCGCGTCCGCACTCCTCGTCCCCCGCGGTCGGCTCGGCCAAGCGCCACCAGCAGGAGCAGGAGCAGCTGGTGCGTGAGGTGTTCGAGGCGTAACCACCTCCGAGCAGTGCCCCTGAGGCCCCGGTCCCGCGTCTTCGCAGCGCGCGGCCGGGGCCTCAGACCGTCCGCGTGGCTCAGACCGTCCGCGTGGCTCAGACCGTCCGCGTCAGATCGTCTGCGGCTCGAAGTCCCAGTACGGGCGCCGCCCGTCGAACAGGTGCCGCACCTGCCGGTGCTCCTCGAAGAAGGGCTCGTCCAGGCCCCGCACGGCCTCCTCCCGCACCTCGTCGGCCCGCTCCGACTCCCCCGCCGCCGCCAGGTCCTGCGCGAGACCGGCCGCCAGGCTGAGCGTGAGCACGTGCCGGTCCCCGACGGCCGTCCGGGCGCGGCCGAGGGCGTCCTCGCCCAGGGCCGCCGC
>NZ_JAPHNL010000160.1 GCF_026274175.1 Streptomyces beihaiensis | reverse complement strand
CACCCCCGCACCCCCGCACCCCCGCACCCCCGCACCCCCGCACCCCCGCGCCCCCGCGGCGAGTGAGCCGACCAGTCCAAGGAGCACCCACGTGACCACCGACCCCCGCACGGGCCCGCCCCACCTCGGTGGCGAACGCGAAACGCTGCGCGCCTTCCTCGACTACCACCGGGCCACGCTCGCCATGAAGTGCGAAGACCTGACGGACGACGAGTTGCGGCAGCGGTCCATGCCGCCGTCGGCGCTGTCGCTGCTCGGGCTCGTACGGCACATGGCGGAGGTCGAACGGGCCTGGTTCCGGCGCGTGTTCGAGGACCACGACGTGCCGCTGGTCTGGTCGCACGAGACGGACTTCCAGGCGGCGTACGACGCGAACGCCTCGACCCGCGCCGAGGCGTTCGCGGCCTGGGAGGCCGAGGTCGAGCACTCGCGCCGGATCGAGCGGGCGGCCGCGTCGCTGGACGCCGTGGGGCACCAGCCGCGCTGGGGCGAGGACGTGTCGCTGCGGATGGTGATGGTGCACGTGCTGCTCGAGTACGGGCGCCACAACGGGCACGCGGACCTGCTGCGCGAGGGTGTGGACGGGGTCGTGGGCGCTTGAGCCGGTGCCTGCCGCCCGCCCCCGGCGGCAGGCACCGGCTTCCGCCGGGTGGAAGGGTTTGAAGTTGCCGCATCCTCAATGATTGACGTTGACAATTATTGAGAAATACATTCCACGCACCCTGAGCCCCCAAGGATTCGGAGTGCTCCCATGCCCACAGCCCTGCCCCGACTCCCCCGCGCCCTGGCCGCCCTCGCCACGGCCACCGTTCTCGCCTGCACCGCCCCTCCCGCCATCGCCGCGGGCACCGGCGCCACCACGGACGCCGGAGCCGCCGCTCGCCACCTCACCGGTACGCTCCCCGACGGCGCTACCTGGATCGCGGACGTGCCGGACGGCTGGAACGGCACGCTCGTCCTGTTCTCGCACGGCTTCGGGCCCACCGTCCCCGAGGACGCCCCCCAGCCCGCCGTCAAGAAGCGGCTCCTCGCCGAGGGGTACGCGCTCGCCGGATCGTCGTACGACCCGCACGGCTCCACCTGGGCGCTCGACAGCGCCGAACGGGACCAGTTCGCCACGCTCGACGCCTTCCGTGCCGCCGTCGCCCGGCCGTCCCGCACCCTCGCGGTCGGACAGTCGATGGGCGGTCTGGTCAACGCGGAGATCGCGCGCGACGGGGCGGGGCGTGTCGATGGCGCCCTCGGCCTGTGCGGGCTCGTCGCGGGCGGAAACGACCTGGAGAACTACCAGCTCAACGCCGAGTACACGCTGGCCCGGCTGCTGCTGCCGGGCGAGCGGGTCAGGCTCACTCAGTTCAGCGACGCCACCGAGGCGTCCGCCACCGCCGCCCGCCTCACCTCCGCCGTCACCGCCGCGCAGCGCACCCCGGCGGGGCGCGCCCGGATCGCGCTCGCCGCCGCCTATCTCAACCTCCCCGCCTGGTCGTCCGGCGCCCGGCCGCCCGCCCACGGCGACGCGGCCGGGCAGGAGGAGCAGCAGTACCGGTGGCTGGCGCAAGGGCTGCTCTCGTTCATCGAGGGCGGGCGGTACGCCATCGAGCGGTCCGCGGGCGGCAACAACTCGGGGAACGTCGGGACCGACTACACCGCGCTGCTGCATGCCTCCGAACACGCCCCGGAGGTAAGGGCGTTGTACCGGGCGGCCGGGATCGATCTCCGCGCCGACCTCTCCGTGCTCGCCTCCGGGCCGCGGATCGCCGCCGACCCGGACGCCGTCGCCGCCATGGAGCGCACCTCCACGGCCGGGCAGGGGCTCGGCGTGCCGCTGCTCGACGTGCACACCACGGCCGACAACCTCGTGCCCGCGCAGCAGGAGAACGCGTTCGGGCGGCGGGTGCGCGCGGCGGGCGACGGCGGGTCGCTGCGACAGGCGTACGTGGCCAGGACCGGGCACTGCGCGTTCACCGCCGCGGAGATCGTCGCCGCCGTGCACGCGGTCGACCGGCGGGTCACGGTCGGGCACTGGGACGGGTCGGCGACGCCGCGGGCCCTTGAGCGTGCGGCGCTCGGCCTCGGCATGGGCGGTGCCGCTTATGTGCCCTTCCGGCCGGGCGAGTTGAACGGCGCGGCTCCCGCTCCGAGCGACCGCCGAAGGGGGCTGTGACATGTCTGCCTCCGTGTCCGCACCCGCCGCGTCGCGCGCCACGCCCGGCTCGTTCGCCGTCGGCACGCTCGTCGCCGGGTGTCTTGCCGTCTGCCTTGCGCAGATCGGGATCGCCGTGCCCGCCACCCTCAACGGCCTCTTCCAGCAGGACCTGCATCCGGTCGGCTCCCAACTCACCTGGATATCGGACGCGTTTCTGCTCCCGGTCACCGTTCTCGAGCTGACCTTCGGGGTGCTCGGTGATCTCTTCGGGCGCAAGCGGCTGCTGGTGGGCGGGGCGGTGCTGCTGGCCGCCGGTGAGGCCGTCGCCGCCGCGAGTTCCGGTGTTCATCAGCTGTGGGCGGGGCAGGCGCTCGCCGGGCTCGGTGCGGCCGCGCTGTTTCCCACCTCGCTGGCGATGGTGGCCGCCGCTTGCGACACCGCGGCCCGGCGGACCCGGTCCATCGCGCTGTGGGCGTCGAGCCTGTCGGCGGGCGGGTTCCTCGCGCCGCTGCTCGGCGGGGTGACCGGGACGTACGGGTCGTGGCGGGCCGCGTTCGTGGTGGTCGCCGGGCTGGGTGTGGTCAGTGCCGTCGTGACCTTCCTCCTCGCCCGCAACTCCTCCTCGCCCGAAGGCCGTTCGCTCGACGTCGGCGGGCAGATCACCATCGGGGTCGGCGCCTTCGCGCTGCTGTACGGGGTGATCCAGGGCCCGGAGGACGGGTGGGGCTCGGCCGGGGTCGTCGTGGCGTTCGTCGTGGCCGCCGTGTTCCTCGGTCTGTTCGTCGCGGCCGAACGGCGGGCGCGGTCACCGCTGCTGCGGCTCGGCCTCTTCGCGGATCGGTCGTTCGCGGTGGCGTCGGTGGTGGCCGTGGTGGGCATGTTCGCGTTCCTCGGCACCGCGTACGCGACCAGCATCCGGCTGGGGCCGATCCAGCATCAGAGCCCGCTGCGTACGGCCTTCGCGTTCCTGCTGCTCAACGGGCTGACGCCGGTAATGACCCCCCTGACCGCGCGGCTCCTCAACCGGCTCGCGCCCCGGATGCTGCTCGCCGGAGGGCTGGCGCTCATGGCGGCGGGGGACCTCGTCGCCGCCACCCTGGACGTGTCCGACCGGGCGCTGCCCTCGCTGATTCTGCCGTTGGGCCTGGTCGGTGTCGGGTTCGCGTTCACCGTCTCGTCGCTCACCGCCACCGCCGTGACGGCCGCTCCCGCCCATCTGGCCGGGATGGCCAGCGCCACCACCAACCTCCTGCGCGACTTCGGCTTCACGCTCGGTCCCGCCGTCATCGGGGCCGTGGCGCTCGGGCAGGCCGCGTCGCGAGTGCGGGCTTCGCTGGGCACCGCCCACCTGGCGCCCGACGCCGAGGCGGCGGCCGGTCACGTACTCGCGGAGGGCGGCCCGCTGGCGCTCAACTCGGTGCCGCCGCAGTCGCCTCCCGGCGTGGCGACGCCGTACGCGTTCGAGGCGCTGGGACACGGTTACGCCATCGGCTACGTGGTGTGCGGCGCGGCCGCGGCCGTCGCGGCGGCGCTCGTCGTGGCCGTGCTGCGGTCGGGCGGCGGGACGGCCGATCAGAGCGCGGGGGCTTGAGCGCGGGGGCTTGGGGGTTTCGCTGGGCCGACTCACCTGGGCGGTCGGCCCAGCGCGCGCGAGATGCCGCGTGCCGCTACGTCGACCGCCGG
>NZ_JAPHNL010000159.1 GCF_026274175.1 Streptomyces beihaiensis | reverse complement strand
CGCGCGGGGCGCCTCGGCGAGCGGCAGCGCGGCCGGGCTCACGGAGGTGCCGGGCCAGGCGGCCGGGGCGGCGCGCTCGGCGGTGCGGCGACAGCGCGGGCAGTCGTCGACATGGCGGACCAGCTCGCGGCGGAGGGCGGAGGAGAGCAGCACCTGGTTGTCGCCGGTGAGGCGGGCGACGCTGGGGCAGGTGCCGGTCTCGACGACGGCGAGCGCGGCGCGGGTCCGCTCCACCTCGCAGGCGGCGGAGGCGAGCAGCCCCCGCGTGGCGTCCAGGTCGGCGCCGAGGACCGAGGCGACCTGGCGCGGGGCGAGCTGGTGGCGCACGGCAAGCTCCAGGGCCTCACGCTGCTCGGGCGTCGTGCCGGCCGCCTCCGGCCAGGCGAGCAGGGCGAGTTGGCGCCGCCGCTCCTCCTGGAGGAGCGGGCCGTCCAGGGCGGCGTGCGCGGCACCGGCCCTGTCGCCCCGGGCGTGACTGCTCGGCGCGGCGGCCGCCGCCGTACCGGCACCGGCCCCGCTTCCCGCCGCGTTTCCCGCCGCGTGCGCCCCCTGCCTGGCACGCTTGGCCTCGGTCAGGCGGCGCAGGCAGGACCAGCGCGCGAGCGCGTACAGCCAGGCCCGGTGGTCGGCCTCGTTGTCGGGGGCGCGCGCGTCGCGCCGCTCGGCGAGCGCGAGGACGTCACCGAGCGCGGTGATCGCCTCGTCGTGGTCGCAGAGTACGGAGAGGCAGTAGGTGAACAGGCCGTCCAGGCACGGCTCGTACCGCGCGGGCGGGCGCGGCGCCGCGGCGCGTAGCGCCGACCGTCGCGCTCCGGCACGGTGCGCCCGGTGCGCCCGGTGTGCGCCGGTGGTGTGCGGGGAGGTTTCCGGACTGCTGCTCATCACCCGTGCGACCGTAGGGGGCGAGAGAGGCCCCTTGCTCCCGCTTGAGCACATTTAATCCTTACGGGTGAAACGATCCCTCAAAAGAGGACAGGAAGCTCATATTCCGTGGCCAGCGCGGCTACGCGGGGCGACGGCGGCCGCCCGACCGTCGCGGACGCGGTCCGGATTGTCAGTGGGGCCGGTTACGGTTTCGTCCATGGCAGCCCGTACGAAGTCCGGCACCGCCGGCAAGCAACGGCCGAGTTACCGCTGCACCGAGTGCGGCTGGCAGACGGCCAAGTGGCTGGGCCGCTGCGCCGAGTGCCAGGCGTGGGGGACCATCGACGAATACGGCGTGCCCGCCGTGCGGACCACCGCGCCGGGCCGCGTGACCACCTCGGCCCTGCCCATCGGCGAGGTCGACGGACGGCAGGCCACGGCCCGCACCACCGGCGTGCCCGAGCTCGACCGTGTGCTCGGCGGCGGTCTGGTGCCCGGCGCGGTCGTCCTGGTCGCGGGCGAGCCGGGCGTCGGCAAGTCCACGCTGCTGCTCGACGTGGCGGCGAAGTCGGCGAGCGACGAGCACCGGACGCTGTACGTGACCGGGGAGGAGTCCGCCTCCCAGGTGCGGCTGCGGGCCGACCGCATCGGCGCCATCGACGACCACCTCTACCTGGCGGCGGAGACGGACCTCGCGGCCGTCCTCGGCCACTTGGACGCGGTGAAGCCGTCGCTGCTGATCCTCGACTCCGTACAGACCGTGGCGTCGCCGGAGATCGACGGGGCGCCCGGCGGCATGGCGCAGGTCCGCGAGGTGGCGGGTGCGCTCATCCGCGCCTCCAAGGAGCGCGGCATGTCGACCCTCCTGGTGGGCCATGTCACCAAGGACGGCGCCATCGCGGGCCCCCGCCTCCTGGAACACCTGGTGGACGTGGTCCTGCACTTCGAGGGCGACCGGCACGCGCGCCTGCGCCTGGTGCGCGGCGTCAAGAACCGGTACGGGACGACGGACGAGGTCGGCTGCTTCGAGTTGCACGACGAGGGCATCACGGGCCTGGCCGACCCCAGCGGCCTCTTCCTGACCCGGCGCGCCGAGCCGGTGCCGGGCACCTGCCTGACGGTGACCCTGGAGGGCCGCCGCCCCCTGGTCGCCGAGGTCCAGGCGCTCACGGTCGACTCGCAGATCCCGTCGCCGCGCCGCACCACCTCCGGCCTGGAGACGTCCCGCGTCTCGATGATGCTGGCCGTCCTCGAACAGCGCGGCCGCATCAGCGCCTTGGGCAAGCGGGACATCTACTCGGCGACGGTCGGCGGCGTGAAGCTCTCCGAACCGGCGGCCGACCTCGCCGTGGCACTGGCCCTGGCGAGCGCGGCGAGCGACACCCCGCTGCCCAAGAACCTGGTCGCGATCGGAGAAGTGGGCCTGGCGGGCGAGGTCAGGCGGGTCACAGGGGTGCAGCGCAGGCTCTCCGAGGCGCACCGGCTCGGTTTCACCCACGCCCTGGTCCCGGCCGACCCGGGGAAGGTTCCCGCCGGTATGAAGGTCCTGGAAGTCGCCGATATAGGGGACGCGCTGCGGGTGCTGCCGAGGAGCCGTCGCAGAGAGGCCCCCCGGGAGGAGGAGCGGCGCCGGTAGACTTTGCCCAGGTCTCGCCCGTGCGTACGAGCGCGCTGAGCAGTGCGTGAGGCGATGCATGGAGCGACACGTAGCGCCCAGGGCGCCTGAAGCCCGCGATCCGGAGGAGTGCAGTGGCAGCCAACGACCGGGCAGCAGCTCCCGGCAAGTCCGGCGGGAGTTCCGGTCCGGACCGTCTGATGCGCGCCTCGCTGAGCGCGGTCGCGCCGGGCACGGCGCTCCGTGACGGCCTGGAGCGCATCCTCCGCGGCAACACGGGTGGGCTGATCGTCCTCGGCTCCGACAAGACGGTCGAGGCGATGTGCACGGGCGGCTTCGTCCTCGACGTGGAGTTCACGTCGACGCGGCTGCGCGAGCTGTGCAAGCTCGACGGCGGCATCGTGCTCTCCTCCGACCTGGGAAAGATCCTCCGGGCCGGGGTGCAGCTGGTGCCGGACCCGACGATCCCCACGGACGAGACCGGCACCCGCCACCGCACCGCCGACCGCGTCAGCAAGCAGGTCGGGTACCCGGTCGTCTCGGTGTCGCAGTCGATGCGGCTGATCGCCCTGTACGTGGACGGGCAGCGCCGCGTCCTGGAGGACTCCGCGGCGATCCTCTCCCGCGCCAACCAGGCGCTGGCGACTCTGGAGCGGTACAAGCTGCGGCTCGACGAGGTCGCGGGCACGCTGTCGGCGCTGGAGATCGAGGACCTGGTCACCGTCCGGGACGTCACGGCGGTCGCGCAGCGCCTGGAGATGGTGCGGCGCATCGCGACGGAGATCGCCGAGTACGTGGTGGAGCTGGGCACCGACGGGCGGCTTCTGGCGTTGCAGCTGGACGAGTTGATCGCGGGCGTCGAGCCTGAGCGGCAGCTGGTGGCCAGGGACTACGTGCCCGAGCCGACCGCGAAGCGGTCCCGTACGGTCGACGAGGCGCTGGCCGAGCTGGACTCGCTCAGCCACGCGGAGCTGCTCGAACTGCCCACGGTGGCCCGCGCGTTGGGTTACACCGGGTCACCGGAGGCGCTGGACTCGGCGGTCTCGCCGCGCGGGTTCCGGCTGCTCGCGAAGGTGCCGCGGCTGCCGGGGGCCATCATCGACCGGCTCGTGGAGCACTTCGGGGGGCTGCAGAAGCTTCTCGCCGCGAGCGTGGACGACCTTCAGACGGTCGACGGGGTGGGCGAGGCCCGTGCGCGGAGCGTTCGGGAAGGGCTCTCGCGGCTGGCCGAGTCGTCGATCCTCGAGCGGTACGTGTAGCTCCGCGGGTTCTGCGGCGGGCGGGGTTCGTGCCGCCCGGTGCCGCCGCCCCTTGCCGGTCGGTTGTCGTTCGGTGCCGACTGACCGTCCGCGGTGGCTGGTCGCGCGGTTCCCCGCGCCCCTCAAGCCGCTCTCGGGCGTGTCCGGCGGATCAGGCCGGGCTCGGTCGACCGTGCCGATCGGTACTGCTGAGCGCGCCAGGGCTTGCGGCCCCGACCTGACGCCGGACGGGCCCTAGCTTGATCTTTAACCTCCGACGTCGAATGCTGCGTCGAACTTGATCACTCGGTCTGGTATCCGCCGTACGT
>NZ_JAPHNL010000158.1 GCF_026274175.1 Streptomyces beihaiensis | reverse complement strand
CGCCCCGGTGGCGGCGGCGGTGGCGGCGGCTTCGCCGGTCGTCCGGGTGGTCCGGGCGGCGGCGGTGGCGGTCGTCCCGGCGGCTTCGGCGGTCGTCCCGGCTTCGGTGGCCGTCCCGGCGGTCCCGGTGGCCGCGGTGGCACGCAGGGCGCGTTCGGCCGTCCCGGCGGTCCCGCGCGTCGTGGCCGCAAGTCGAAGCGGCAGAGGCGCCAGGAGTACGAGGCCATGCAGGCCCCGTCGGTCGGCGGTGTGATGCTGCCTCGCGGCAGCGGCGAGACCGTTCGCCTGTCGCGCGGTGCCTCCCTCACCGACTTCGCCGAGAAGATCAACGCCAACCCGGCGTCGCTCGTCGCGGTGATGATGAACCTCGGCGAGATGGTCACGGCCACGCAGTCCGTCTCCGACGAGACGCTGCAGCTCCTCGGCGACGAGATGAACTACACGGTTCAGATCGTCTCGCCGGAGGAGGAGGACCGTGAGCTGCTGGAGTCCTTCGACCTCGAGTTCGGTGAGGACGAGGGCGGCGAGCAGGCCCTCATGGCGCGTCCGCCGGTCGTGACCGTCATGGGTCACGTCGACCACGGTAAGACGCGACTGCTCGACGCGATCCGCAAGACCAACGTCGTGGCGGGCGAGGCCGGTGGCATCACCCAGCACATCGGTGCCTACCAGGTCGCGACCGAGGTCAACGGCGAGGACCGCGCCATCACCTTCATCGACACCCCGGGTCACGAGGCGTTCACCGCCATGCGTGCCCGCGGTGCGAAGTCGACCGACATCGCGATCCTCGTGGTCGCGGCCAACGACGGCGTCATGCCGCAGACGGTCGAGGCGCTCAACCACGCCAAGGCGGCCGACGTCCCGATCGTCGTCGCGGTCAACAAGATCGACGTCGAGGGTGCCGACCCGACCAAGGTGCGCGGTCAGCTGACCGAGTACGGCCTGGTGGCCGAGGAGTACGGCGGCGACACGATGTTCGTCGACATCTCCGCCAAGCAGGGTCTGCACATCGACGAGCTCCTCGAGGCCGTCGTCCTCACCGCCGACGCCTCGCTCGACCTGCGGGCCAACCCCGACCAGGACGCGCAGGGCATCGCCATCGAGGCCCACCTCGACAAGGGCCGCGGCGCCGTCGCGACCGTCCTCGTCCAGCGCGGTACCCTCCGCGTCGGTGACACGCTGGTCGCCGGTGACGCGTACGGCCGTGTCCGTGCGCTCCTCGACGACAAGGGCGAGAACGTGCAGGAGGCCACGCCGTCGACCCCGGTCCTCGTGCTCGGTCTCACCAACGTCCCGGGCGCGGGCGACAACTTCCTGGTGGTCGACGAGGACCGTACGGCCCGTCAGATCGCCGAGAAGCGTGCCGCCCGCGAGCGCAACGCCGCGTTCGCCAAGCGCGTGCGCCGTGTCTCGCTCGAGGACCTGGACAAGGTGCTCAAGGCCGGCGAGGTCCAGCAGCTCAACCTCATCATCAAGGGTGACGCTTCTGGTTCCGTCGAGGCCCTCGAGTCCTCCCTGCTCCAGCTGGACGTCGGCGAAGAGGTCGACATCCGCGTCCTGCACCGCGGCGTCGGTGCGGTCACGGAGTCGGACATCGACCTGGCCATGGGCTCGGACGCCATCGTCATCGGCTTCAACGTCCGCGCGGCCGGCCGTGCCTCGCAGATGGCCGAGCGCGAGGGCGTCGACGTCCGGTACTACTCGGTGATCTACCAGGCCATCGAGGAGATCGAGGCGGCCCTCAAGGGCATGCTCAAGCCGGAGTACGAGGAGGTCGAGCTCGGCACGGCGGAGATCCGCGAGGTCTTCAAGTCGTCCAAGCTGGGCAACATCGCGGGTGTGCTCATCCGCTCCGGCGAGGTCAAGCGCAACACCAAGGCGCGCCTCATCCGCGACGGCAAGGTCATCGCGGAGAACCTCAACATCGACGGTCTGCGTCGCTTCAAGGACGACGTCACCGAGATCCGCGAAGGCTTCGAGGGCGGTATCAACCTCGGAAACTTCAACGACATCAAGGTCGACGACGTCATCGCGACGTACGAGATGCGCGAGAAGCCGCGCGTCTGACCCGACACGCGACACTGGGGCCGGTCGCCGGGCGATTCCCTTCACGGAATTCCCGTCGATCGGCCCCGGCCGTTGCGTGTACGGTTCCCGTATCGGCGTCCGCACCGACCGAACGGCGGCGCCCGTACCCCGAACCGGCGGGACATCCGGACACACATGTATGTGGGGACTCTGTCCTTCGACCTGCTCCTCGGCGACGTCCACTCGCTCAAGGAGAAACGATCACTGGTCCGCCCGATCGTGGCCGAGCTGCAGCGCAAATACGCGGTGAGCGCGGCCGAGACGGGCCATCAGCACCTTCACCGCAGGGCCGAGATCGGCCTGGCGGTGGTCTCCGGGGAGTGGGGACACCTCACCGACGTACTGGACCGCTGCGAGCGGCTGGTCGCCGGGCGGCCCGAGGTGGAACTGCTCTCGGTTCGACGCAGACTCCACAGCGACGAAGACTGAAGCACGACGCAAGTACGTAAGGAGACGGACCAGTGGCCGACAACGCGCGCGCCAAGAGGCTGGCGGACCTCATCCGAGAGGTGGTGGCGCAGAAGCTGCAGCGCGGGATCAAGGACCCGCGGCTGGGCTCCCACGTCACCATCACGGACACCCGCGTCACGGGCGACCTCAGGGAGGCGACCGTCTTCTACACGGTGTACGGCGACGACGAGGAGCGTGCCGCCGCGGCAGCGGGCCTGGAGAGCGCCAAGGGCGTGCTCCGCTCCGCCGTCGGGCAGGCGGCCGGCGTGAAGTTCACGCCGACCCTCGCCTTCGTCGCGGACGCCCTGCCGGAGAACGCCCGCACCATCGAGGACCTCCTCGACCGGGCCCGCGAGTCCGACGCGAAGGTGCGCGAGGCGTCCGCGGGCGCCGCGTTCGCCGGTGAGGCCGACCCGTACAAGAAACCCGAGGACGACGCGGCCGACGCGGCAGGCGCCTCCGACGAGGACGGCGACGCCTGAGCATGACCGACCGCACTCCACCGCCCATCGAGAGGGGCGGGCACGAAGTGCTCTCGAACCAGGGCGGTGGCGGGCGACGGGAGGGACTTGTCATCGTCGACAAGCCGTCGGGCTTCACTTCGCACGACGTGGTGGCCAAGATGCGCGGGATCGCCAGGACCCGCCGCGTCGGCCACGCGGGCACCCTCGACCCGATGGCGACGGGCGTGCTCGTGCTCGGCGTCGAGCGGGCCACCAAACTCCTCGGTCACCTCGCGCTGACCGAGAAGGAGTACCTGGGCACCGTCCGGCTCGGGCAGAACACCCTCACCGACGACGCGGAAGGGGAGATCACCTCCTCCACGGACGCCTCCGGTGTCCGGCGCGACGCCGTCGACGCGGGCATCGCCAAGCTGACCGGCGACATCATGCAGGTGCCGTCCAAGGTCAGCGCCATCAAGATCAACGGCGTGCGCTCGTACAAGCGGGCGCGCGAGGGCGAGGAGTTCGAGATCCCGGCGCGCCCGGTGACCGTCTCGTCCTTCACGGTCTACGACATGCGGGACGCGGTCGCCGACGACGGCACGCCGGTCCTTGACCTGGTCGTCTCGGTGGTCTGCTCGTCCGGCACGTACATCCGGGCGCTGGCCAGGGACCTGGGCGCGGACCTGGGAGTGGGCGGGCACCTCACGGCGCTGCGCCGCACCCGCGTGGGCCCGTACAAGATCGACGCCGCGCGCACCCTCGACCAGCTCCAGCAGGAGCTGACGGTGATGCCGGTCGCCGACGCCGCGGGCGCCGCGTTCCCCCGCTGGGAGGTCGACGCGCGCCGCGCGAAGCTGCTGCGCAACGGCGTACGGCTCGAAATGCCCGACGAGTACGCGGGCGTCGGCCCGGTCGGCGTCTTCGGCCCGGACGGAGCGCTGCTGGCCCTGGTCGAGGAGGCCAAGGGGAAGGCGAAGAGCCTGGCCGTCTTCGGCTGAGGAGCCTGGCGGCCTTCGGCGGACGAGCGCCGCCGTCCCCGGACGGCGGCACGCGTCCGCGCGACGCGACACGATGGGGCGGCGGCCTCCGGACAGA
>NZ_JAPHNL010000157.1 GCF_026274175.1 Streptomyces beihaiensis | reverse complement strand
CTCGGCGACCGAGGTCGCCGAGGTCCGGGGCTGAACGGCCTCACCGCGGGTTCCTGCCCGCGGCCGCCCTCACGGCGGACGCGGGCAGGATCGCGAGGGCGAGGACGCCGCAGGCGAGCGCGAGGGCGGGGTAGCCCGCACCGGAGACGACCAGGCCGGAGGCCAGCCCGCCCGTCGCCCCGGCGACGGCGATCGAGACGTCGACCAGGCCCTGGGTCCTGGCACGTGTGGCGAGCGGCACGGTGTCCGTGATGATCGCCGTGCCGGAGACGAGCCCGAGGTTCCAGCCCAGGCCGAGCAGCACGAGCGCGAGGGCGAGCAGCGGGACCGAGCCGCCGGGCGCGGTGGCGGCGACGATCCCGGCGGTGAGCAGTGTGATGCCGCAGGCGGCGGCGAGCCGCACCGGGCCGTGGCGGTCGACGAGCCGTCCGGTCAGCGGCGAGGGCAGGTACATCGCGCCGACGTGGAGCGCGATGACGAGCCCCGACGCGGTGGTGCCGTGGCCGTGGTCGCGCATCTGGACGGGCGTCATCGTCATGATCGCGACCATGACCAGCTGGGCGAGCACCATGACCGCGGCGCCCGACAGGACGCCCGGTGCGTGCCGGCGGGGCTCGTCGGCCGCCTCCGGGGCCGCCACCGTCCGGGTTGCCTGCGCGGCGCCCGCGGCACGGGCGAGCAGCAGCGGATCGGGGCGCAGCCACCGGAGCAGTACGAGGGCGGCGAGCGCGTAGGCCGCTCCGGCGAGCAGGAAGGGACCGGCCAGGCGCGGAACGCCGAGCGCGGCGGCGAGGCCGCCGGCCGGGGAGGCAAGGTTGGGGCCGACGACACCGCCGAACGTCGTGGCGACCAGCACCGTGGAGACGGCGCGGGCGCGGTGCGCGGGCGCGGCGAGGTCGGCTCCGGCGTACCGGGCCTGGAGGTTGGTGGCGCTGCCCGCGCCGTAGACGAACAGGGCGGCGAAGAGCAGCGCGGGGATGCCGGCGACGGCGGCGGCGATGACGCCGGCCGCGCCGACCGCCCCGGTGAGATAGCCGACCGCCAGGCCGGGGCGCCGGCCGCGCGCCTGGGATATGCGCCCCACGGCCACCGCGGTGAGCGCGGAACCGGTGGTGAACAGGGCGCTGGGCAGGCCCGCGAGCCCCGTCGAGCCGAGCATGTCCTCGGCGAGCAGCGCGCCGACGGTGATGCCCGCCGCGAGGCCCGCGCCGCTGAGCACCTGGGAGGCGACCAGCACGCGCAGGACGCGCCGCTGGGCTTCTTGCGGGTGCGGGTGCGGGTGCGGCGGCCGGGGCGGTGCGGGTGGCGGGGGCGTGCGGCCGAGTGTGTGCGGGTGGCGGCGGAGGCCGGATTCTTCCATCGCGTCAGGCTATGGAGGGCCGCGCCGGTCGGGTAGGGGCGGCCGGTGGGGTCCGGGGATCGTAGGCTGCGTCCATGACCGATTCGCTGATACCGACAAGTCCGGACGAAGCCTTCGCGATGCTGATGGAGGGCAACCAGCGGTTTGTGACGGGCGCGCCCGCGCACCCCAACCAGGACGCCGCGCGCCGCGCCGAGGTCGCACCGGCGCAGAGCCCCTTCGCGGTGATGTTCGGCTGCGCCGATTCCCGGCTTGCCGCCGAGATCATCTTCGACCGGGGGCTCGGTGACCTGTTCGTGGTGCGGACCGCCGGTCATGTCGTGGGCACCGAGGTCCTCGGCAGCATCGAGTACGGCGTGAGCGTGCTCGGCTGCCCGCTGGTCGTGGTCCTCGGCCACGACTCGTGCGGTGCCGTCGCCGCCGCCCGCGCCGCGGTCGAGGACGGCGCGACGCCGGGCGGCTTCGTGCGGGACGTCGTGGAACGGGTGACGCCGAGCGTGCTGTCGGCGCGCGCCGCCGGGCGCTCCAGCGAGGAGGAGATCCTCCACGAGCACATCCGGAACAGCGTCGATCTGCTCGTGGACCGTTCGCAGGCGCTCGCCGAGGGCGTGGCCGCGGGCCGCACGGCCGTGGCCGGGCTCTCCTACCGGCTCGCGGACGGCACCGCGCGCCTTGTCGCCTCGCACGGGCTGAGCACGACCGTCACCGCGTAACGGCCTCTTCGCACGGCCACTACCTCGGAGGTAATCGACCCGTTCCCCCGTTCACGTCACTCTTTCGGTGGACACACGATCACCGCACGGGAAACGGGAGGACACCCCGATGTACTTCGAGAGCCACGACGGCACCCGCATCGCCTACGAGGACTACGGCCGGGGCGGCGAGGGCGCGCCCATCGTCCTCGTCGCCGGGGCCATGCTCCCGGCCGAGATGTGGGAGTACCAGATCCCGTACCTCGTGGAGCGCGGCCACCGCTGCGTCGCCGTCGACCGTCGCGGTCACGGCCGCTCCGACCGCCCGTCCACGGGTTACGACATCGACACCACGGCCGACGACCTGGCGGCGCTCCTCGACCACCTGGACCTGACCGGTGTCGTACTCGTCGGCCACTCGACGGGCGGCGCTGAGGTCGCCCGCTACCTGGCACGGCACGGTGAGGGGCGGGTCGCGCGGGTCGCGTTCGTCTCCTCGACCCTGCCGTTCATGAAGCAGACCGACGACAACCCGGGTGGTGTGCCCGAGGCCGTGCTCGACGGTCTGCTCGCGGCGGTCCGCGCCGACCGGCCGAAGTGGCTGGCCCGCCAGACTCAGCTGTACTTCACCACGCACCTGGGCAGCGACGTCTCGCCCGAGCAGATGGACGTCACCTACCGGCAGTGTCTGTCGACCTCACCGTGGGCGACGCTGCGGATGCAGGAGGCGTGTTTCCACGCCGACAGCCGCGAGGACCTGCGCGGGATCGGGGTGCCGACGCTGACCGTCCACGGCGACGCGGACTTCTCCGCCCCCGCCGAGCTCACCGGCCGGCGCACGGCCGAGCTGCTGCCCGGCGGCACGTACGTGGAGTACGAGGGCGCCGGGCACGGTCTCTACGTCAGCCACGCCGATCGGCTCAACGCGGACCTGCTGAAGTTCGCGGCCGGGTGACGGCCTGGGTGACCAGCAGCGGCTGGAGGGCGCCGCCCGCCCGGAAGCGGGTGACCAGCGGCGCCAGGACCCGGGCGACGAGCAGGGCGGCGACGAGGGCGACAGGGGTGGCGATGACGAGGGAGCCGAGCACGTCGTGGGGGTAGTGGTCACCCACGTACACGCGGGTGAAGCCCTCCAGGAGGGTGAACACCCCGGCGATCGCGGCCAGGCGCCGGTCGAGGAGGAAGAGCGCGGCCATGGTCGCGGCGGCCGTGGTGGTGTGCCCGCTGGGGAACGCGTAGTCGTCCGGGGCCGGGCAGGCGGAGACGAAGTAGTCGTGGGGCAGCGAGCGGCAGGGCCGGACCTCGCCGACGAGCTTCTTGACGACCTCCGCGACGGCGAAGGCGATCACCACCGCGAACGGCGCGGCCAGGGCGCGTGCCATCGCCTTGTCGTCGCGGCCGCGCGCCTTCCACCAGCCGATCACCATGAGGACGGCGAAGACGCCCAGGCCGAGGTTGGTGGCCAGGGCGATGGGCGCGTTGAGCCAGTGCGTGTCGCGGGCGAAGTCGGTGACGCTGGTGAACAGCGAACCGTCGATCCCGGAGCCGTCGAAGGCGAGCGGTGCGGAGTGGGGGAGCATCAGCGGGTGTCGTCTTTCGGGCAGGGGGAGGCAGCCGGAACCCCGGGATGCCGGGTGGTGAACGGCAGCTTAACATCTACACCGGTGTAGATATTGTGTGCGGTGGGGGCGTACGGGGGCTCAGCTCGCCCCGATCGACCGCAGCAGCTCGTGCAGGTCCTGGGCGGCCTCGGCGCTCGACACGCCCGCGACCAGCAGTGTCACGAGGGTCGCGGCGGTCAGCGCGGGGTGCGGTCCGAGCGGCGGGGCGAGCAGCGCCGCCACCCGGCGCGGCACCGGGCCCGCGCCCGCGAGCGGGTCCTTGCGGCCGCCGCGACGGCCGCCGCGGCCGAGCAGGCCGAGGATACCCAGCGCGGCGCCGTGAGGAGCCCCTGTGGCGGTGTGCCGGGCGGCCAGTGCCGCCTTGCCGACGGCGCGGGCCACCCGGACCCGGTCGCCCGTACCGGCGGCGGCGCGCTCGTCGGCCCAGCGCTCGACCGTGTAGCCGACGGCCGCCGCCAGGGGGCGCAGGAGCGGGTTGGCGGCCGCGCCCAGCTGGGCCAGGGCGACGAAGGCGTAGTGGTGCGCGGACAGATGGGCCCGCTCGTGCGCGAGGAGGATGTCGTGCTCGGCCTCGTCCAGGGTGCGCAGCATGCCGGTCGAGACGACGACGCGGCCGGGAAGGCCGGGGAGCGCGAAGGCGTCGGGCGCCATGTCGTCGACGACGGCGACACCGTCCCGCGCCGGGGTGCAGGCGGCCTCCATGGCGGCGGCGGCCAGCGAGCGGGCGCGCCGCCAGAACATCCGCCCCGCCGCGATCGCGGCGCCGCCCAGGAGCAGCCCCGCGACCAGGGCCACGGGGAGCCGGGTGGGGTCGTCGCTGCTCGCCGCCGCCGACGACCAGTGGCCGAGGGAGGCGAGCCAGGGGATCTGGACCAGGCCGGCGATCGCGAGCAGGCCGAGGCAGAGGGTGCTCGCCGCGCCGAGCAGCAGCGCGGACGCGGTGAGCAGCCAGGTGGCCAGGCGCGGCTCGCAGCGCTCGGCGAGCGGGCGGGCGCCCAGCGGCGCGACCAGCGTGAGCAGCAGCGGCAGATAGACGGCGAGGTGCATCCGGGCCCCCTGGGTGCTACGCGCCGGTGGCCCGGTGGCCCGGCGCGGAGTCGGAGTCGGGGCCGAGGAGCTGGCGCAGCAGGTCCGCGTCCGTGTCGGACAGGTTGTCGGCGAAACGGGCGAGCACGGCCTCGCGGTCGGGCCGCTCCTGGAGGACGGTGTTCATGCGCCGGGCGGCGAAACCAGGGGCGTCGGTGACGGGCGCGTAGGCGTAGGCGCGGCCACGCCGTGAGCGGGTGAGCAGGCCCTTGGTGTGCATGCGGGTGAGAATGGTCACGACGCTGCTGTAGGTCAGCTCGCCGCCGATCCGCTCGGCGACCTCGCCCGGGGTCAGGGCCTCGTCGGCGTGCAGCAGCAGGTCGAGGACCTGGGTCTCCCGCTCGCCGTTGGCGCGTTTCCCGGCGCGGTCCGGTGCGTTGGAGTCCATGGGCTTTGTCGTTCCCTCCCAGGTCTTCTACAGTCGTGTAAAACTTCTAGGGTCGCCGCGCGGGACGTCCGCGCGGGACTTCTACGGTGGTGTAAAAGCTGCCGTGCTCCGAGTGTGCCATGCGCTTTGCTGCGCGGTGCGTGGCGGGAAAGGACATCGGGTGTCACTGGCGCTCAATCCGCTCGACGCGACGTCGCTGCTGACGGCGCTCGGCACGGCCGGGGTGTTCCTCGTCCTGTTCGCCGAGACCGGGCTGCTCATCGGGTTCTTCCTGCCCGGTGACTCGCTGCTCTTCACCGCCGGGCTGCTGTGCGCCACCACGTCGTCCAGCGGTGTGCACCTGTCGCTGCCGGGCGTCCTCGTCGCCGCCGTGGCCGGCGCGCTGCTCGGCGCGCAGACCGGTTACCTGATCGGCCGCCGCGCCGGGCGCGCGCTCCTCGCCCGCACCCGCAACCGGCACCTCCTGGAGGGCACGGCCCGCGCCGAACAGCTCCTGGCCCGCTACGGGCACGGCAAGGCCGTCGTCCTCGCCCGGTTCGTGCCGGTGGTGCGCACCGTGCTCAACCCGCTGGCCGGGGTCGTCGGGGTGCCCGCGCGCACCTTCACGCTCTGGCAGGCGGCCGGCGGCCTGGTGTGGACGGTCGGCCTGGTCCTCGGCGGGTACGCGCTGGGGTCGAGCGTCCCGAACGTCGACCACTACCTGCTGCCGATGGTCGCCCTGGTCATCGTCGTCTCCCTGATCCCGCTCGGCCTCGAACTGCTGCGCGCCCGCCGCCGCGCCCGCGCTGGCGCCCCGGCCCGGACTCGCTGACCAGCACGGTTTTACGCGCGGGAGGCGGGCCGGCGAGTCTGGTTCACCACGCTGGGCGCCGGGACCCTGTACGCCTACCTGCTGCACGGCTTCCTCGCCAAGGGCGCCTGGTTCCGGGGCTGGTACCACCCGGCGTGGCCGCACACCCCGTGGGGCGAGGCCGCGGTGACGCTGCTCGCCGCGGCGGTGGCCACGGCCCTGTGCACGCCGCCGGTGCGGCGCGTCTTCCGGTACGTCGTGGAGCCGAGGCTCGACGGGGTGTTCAGGGGGACGGGACCGCGCGTGTGAGGTACGGGTGACCCTCATCGCCCAGATCGGTACATTTGTAATCATCGTGAACCTCGCAGACGAGGTCGATATGGTCGATATGAGTGCGCCGGTCGCCGCCACGTTCGCCGTGTACGTGGCCGTCATGATCACAACAGGGGTCTGGGCGTACTCCCGCACGCACACCTTCGCCGACTTCGCCCTGGGGGGCCGCAGGCTCAGCGGGTTCGTCGCCGCCCTGTCCGCCGGCGCCAGCGACATGTCGGGGTGGCTGTTCCTCGCGCTTCCCGGCGCGGTGTATGCCGCCGGGCTCGGCGCCGGATGGATCGCCGTGGGCCTGGTGGCGGGCACGTACCTCAACTGGCTGTTCGTCGCGCCGCGCCTTCGCACCTACACCGCGCGCGCCGAGAACGCCGTGAGCCTGCCCGCCTACCTGGAGGAGCGGTTCGAGGACCGCACCCGGATGCTCAGGATGGTCTCGGCGGCGATCACGCTCGTCTTCTTCACCCTGTACGTCGCCAGCGGCCTCGTGGCCGGCGGACTGCTCTTCGAGCGGGTGTTCGGTTTCCGGTTCTGGGTCGGCGTCACCCTGACGGCCCTGGTGATCGTCGTCTACGCGGCCCTGGGCGGCTTCATCGCCGTCAGCCTGACGCACGTACTGCAGGGCACGCTCATGTTCCTGGCCCTGCTCGTGGTTTCGCTGACCGGTGTCGCCGCGCTCGGCGGGTTCGGCGCGCTCGGCGGGGCCCTGCACGCCAAGGCGTCCGGGCTCCTCGACATGGGGGCACGGGTCGGTTACACGGACGGCCGGTGGTCGTCCCAGGGGTCGATCGGCGCCGTGACGATCATCTCGCTGCTCGCCTGGGGCCTCGGCTACTTCGGCCAACCCCACATCCTGGCCCGCTTCATGGGCATCCGCAGCACCCGCGCCATCCCCGCGGCCCGCCGCATCGGAACGGGCTGGGTCATCGTCGTCCTCACCGGCGCCACCCTCGTCGGCCTCGCGGGCATCGCCCGCCTCCACACCCCGCTGGCCCACCCGGGCAACGTCTACATCGCCCTGACCCAGAGCCTGCTCTCGCCCTGGGGCGCCGGAGTGATGCTGATCGCCGTACTGGCCGCGATCATGTCCACGGCGGACAGTCAGCTCCTCGTGGCGTCCGTCGCCCTCACGGAGGACTTCTACCGCGCGCACCTGCGCCGCCCCGCCCCGGACCGGACGCTGGTGTGGACCGGGCGCGCCGCCGTCGTCCTGGTGACCCTGGTGGCGTTCGTGATCGCGCTGCACGGCGGCGGGCTGCTCGGCATCGTCGCCCACGCCTGGGCGGGCTTCGGCGCCACGTTCGGGCCCGTCGTCCTGCTCTCCCTCTACTGGCCGCGCATGACCTGGGCGGGCGCCATGGCCGGGATCGTCTCGGGCGCGGCCACCGTCCTGCTCTGGTCCCACATCAACCCGCTGCTCGGCCCCCTGCGGTCGGGCATCTACGAGATGGTCCCCGGGGTGCTCGTCGCCACGGTCGCCGCGCTGGTGTTCGGCCGATTCGTGGGCCGGCCGCCGAAACGGGCGTTCTGGCGGATGCCGGGCGGCGGCATGAGCCAGCTGATGAGCACCCCGTTCCTCACCCACGCGCCCGTGGGCCTCGCCGTCCTGGACACCGACCTGCGCTACGTGTGGGTCAACGAGCCGCTGGACCGGCTCATCCCCCTCGAACAGCGGATGGGCCGACGGGCAGGCGAGCTGCTGCCGGGCCCCGAGGGCGCGGCCCTGGAGGAGCAGATGCGTACGGTCCTGCGGACCGGGGAACCGGTCCTGGACTACGAGTACCGCGGCTCAGGACCCACCGGCCCCGGCCTCACCGATTCCGACCGCACGCGCGCGTACTCCGCCTCCTTCTTCGGCATGAAGGACCGCAAGGGCCGGTACGTCGGCATCTCCTACATGGTCGTCGACGTCACCGAACGCTGGCGCGCCCAGGAACGCCTGGCCCTCCTCAACGACGCCGGTGCCCGCATCGGCAGCACGCTGGAGGTGACGCGGACCGCCCAGGAACTCGCCGACGAGGCCGTGCCGTCCGTCGCCGAGTTCGTCTCCGTCGACGTGCTCGACTCCGTCATGCGCGGCGAGGAACCGGCTCCGGGACCCGTCGGCATGGCGCCCGTCCTGCGCCGGGCGGGGCAGAGTTCGGTACGGGAGGGCTGCCCCGAGGCGACCTTGGCGGTCGGTGAGACGGTCCGCCGCGCCCCCTCGTCACCGGTGACGCTCTGCCTGCTGCAGAGCAGAACCCTGATCGACCGCACCCTGGACCCCTCCAGCAGCCCCTGGGTGACGGAGGACGAGGCGCTGGCCGCCTCCATCCGCGACTACGACTTCCGCTCGCTGCTGGTCGTCCCGGTGCGGGCGCGCGGCGTCACCCTGGGCGTGGCGACGTTCGCCCGCTCCGGTGGCCGGGGCCCCTTCGCCGACGACGACGTGCGGCTGGCCGAGGAGCTGGTCTCCCGCGCGGCGGTCTGCGTCGACAACGCCCGCCGCTACACCCGCGAGCGGACGGCGGCCCGCTCGATGCAGCACTACCTGATGCCGCGTGAACTGTCGGGCGGCTCCGCCCTCGACGTGGCCTCCTGGTACCTGCCGGCGGACGCCCCCAGCGGGGTGGGCGGCGACTGGTTCGACGTCATCCCGCTCTCCGGCGCCCGGGTCGCCCTGGTCATCGGCGACGTCGTCGGCCACGGCATGAACGCCGCCGCGACGATGGGCCGCCTGCGCACCGCGGTCCGCACCCTGGCCGACCTGGACCTCCCCCCGGACGAACTCCTCGCCCACCTGGACGACTTGGTGATCGGGATGATGGGGGCGGAGACCGTCGGGGAACGGGGGGCGGGGCCTGGGGCGGGACCTGAGTCTGGGCGGGGTTCCGGGCCGGAGTGTGAGGCGGGGGCGGCGGTGGGGGAGCCCGCGGCCGGGGCGGGGGCCGGTGAGTCCGTGGGCGAGTGCGTTGGTGGGACCGCGGGCGGGCCGGCGGGGGAGGCGCCGGTTGATTCCGCGGGCGGGGCGGCCGGCGGGTCGGTGAGGGAGGCTCCCGGTGGGCCGCGGGACGAGGTGGGGAGCGGCATCGCC
Source organism: Streptomyces beihaiensis (assembly GCF_026274175.1). Lineage (GTDB taxonomy): Bacteria > Actinomycetota > Actinomycetes > Streptomycetales > Streptomycetaceae > Streptomyces > Streptomyces beihaiensis. The sequence goes on along the minus strand of NZ_JAPHNL010000157.1, from coordinate 54,489 downwards.
GGTGCGGCGGCCGGTACGGCCGTGGGTGAGTCCGCGGGTACCGCGTTCCTGGGCGCCACCTGCCTCTACGCCGTCTACGACCCGGTCAGCCGCCGGTGCACGCTCGCTCGGGCCGGGCACCTTCCGCCCGTGATCGTCTCGCCGGACGGTGCCGTCGAGATCCTCGACCTGCCCACCGGACCACCGCTCGGCCTCGGCTACCTCCCCTTCGAGTCCGCAGAGCTCGAACTGCCGGAGGGCAGCCTCATCGGGCTCTACACCGACGGCCTCATCGAGACCTTCGACCGGGACATCGACGTCGGCCTCTCCCGCCTCGGCGCCGCCCTCGCCACGCCCCGGCCGACCCTGACGGAGACCGGAAAGGCCGCGGTCGACGCCCTGCTGACCGGCCCGCCCTCCGACGACGTGGCCCTGCTGCTCGCCCGGACCCGGGTCCTCGCCCCCGACCACGTCGTCTGCTGGGACCTGCCCAGCGACCCGGCCGCCGTCTCGCACGCCCGCGCCGTCGTGGTCCGGCGGCTGGCCGAGTGGGGGCTGGACGACCTCGCCTTCACGACGGAGCTCATCGTCAGCGAACTGGTCACCAACGCCATCCGCCACGCCACCGGCCCCGTCTCCCTCCGCCTGATCCGCGACCGCGCCCTGATCTGCGAGGTCTCCGACGCCGTGAGCACCGCCCCGCACCTGCGCCACGCCCGGACCACCGACGAGGGCGGCCGCGGCCTGCTGATCGTGGCCCAGCTCGCCCAGCGCTGGGGCACGCGCTACACGGCGAACGGCAAGGTCATCTGGACGGAGCAGGCCACCGAGGGAACCCGGTTCTGAGACCGTCGCGCTGCTCGCGGAGCAGGAAGCGGGGGATATAGTAAAGATGTCACTTGCGAATATTCGCAATTGCTGAGATTCTTGCCGAACCTGCCTGAGGGGGGAGGACGCATGCCCACTGCGCCCACTGCGCCCACTGCGCCCAGTGCGCGCAGTGCGCCGCTCTACCAGCTGAAGGCGGAGTTCTTCCGGACCCTCGGCCATCCGGCCCGTATCCGCGTCCTGGAGCTGCTGAGCGAGCGCGAGCACGCGGTCGCCCAGCTGCTGCCCGAGGTGGGGATCGAGCCGGCGCACCTGTCCCAGCAGCTGGCCGTGCTGCGGCGGGCGAGCCTGGTGCGGACCCGTAAGGAGGGGGCGACCGTGTACTACTCGCTGACCAGCCCGGAAGTGGGCGAGCTGCTGCGGGTGGCGCGCTCGATCCTTTCGGGCGTGCTCGCGGGCCAGGCGGAGCTCCTGGCGGACCTGCGTGCGGACGGCGGACCCCCGACCAGTAGCCATCGGTCGGCAGGCAACCGGTCGGCAGGCAACCGGTCGGCAGGCCATCAGTCAGGAAGCGATTAGTCGGAGGCGGAGGTTCCATGGGCCTGTTGCGCAAGATCCGGGCCACCGGGAGGGTGGCCGAGCCCGCTCCGCCGCGCCCGGAGGGCGGGGTCCTGGAGAAGGCGCGGGAGCTGGGCGGCTCGGCGCAGGTGCGCTGTGTGGACGCCGGGTCCTGCAACGGCTGCGAGATCGAGATCGCCGCCGCGTTCAACCCCCTCCATGACGCCGAGCGCTACGGCGCCCGCATCGTCGCCTCGCCGCGCCACGCGGACGTGGCGCTGGTCACGGGCCCGGTGACCCGGAACATGGCCGAGCCGCTGCGCCGCACGGTCGCCGCGATGGCCGAACCGCGCCTGGTGGTGGCGGTGGGCGACTGCGCGATCGACTGCGGCGAGTTCGCGGGCGGCCACGGCGTCGAGGGGGCCGTGGCCGACGTCGTACCGGTGGACCTGACCGTGCCTGGCTGCCCGCCGGAGCCCGAGGCGATCGTGGCGGCGCTGCGGAGGGTGACCGGTCGGTGAGCGCCATCCCGGTCGCCCTGGCGACGGCCACGGGGCTCGGCGGCGCGGGCGCCCTCGCCGCGCTCGTCGTGCCGCACCGCGCGCGTGTCCCGCTCGTCGGCGCGCTGACGGCGGGTGTCGGCGCGGCGGGCGCCGCGGTGGGCGTCACCGCGCTGACCGGCACCCACTGGTCCGCCGAGTTCCCGAACGTGCTCCCGCTGGGCGGCACGTACTTGGCGGTGGACGCGCTGGCCGGATGGTTCATGACGATCGCGGGCGCGGTGGTCACGGCCGTCGCGGTGTACGGCGTCGGGTACGCGGCCGGCCGACCGGCGCGACGCCCTGCCCCCGAGTGCCGCGCCCCGGGCCCCGGTGTGCCGGGCCCCGGCGTGCGGGGTCTCGGTTCGCGGGGCGCGCAAGCGGTGTTGCCGCTGTTCGCGCTCAGCCTGCTGCTCGTCCCGGTCGCGGCGTCCGTGTCCACGTTCCTGGCGCTGTGGGAGGCGATGGCGCTCGGCTCGCTGCTGCTCGTCCTCGCCGACCACCGGGAGCGTCCCGCGGTGCGGCGGGCGGGCGTCTGGTACGCGGTGATGACCCACCTCGGGCTCGTACTCCTGCTGACCGGGTTCGCGCTGTTCGCCGCGGACGCCGGCGGGGAGACCTTCGCCGCGCTGCGGGCGGGCGCGCACACCCTCTCGCCGGGCGTGCGCGGCCTCGTCTTCGTCCTCGTCGCCCTCGCCTTCACGTCGAAGGCGGGCGCGGTACCGCTGCACACCTGGCTGCCGCGCGCCTACCCGGAGGCCCCCGACCCCGTCTCGGCGCTGATGAGCGCGACGATGGTCAACCTCGGCGTGTACGGGCTCGTCCGCACCGGTTTCGATCTGCTCGGCGGCGGCACCGCGTGGTGGTGGCTCGGCGTGCTCGCGCTCGGCGGGCTCAGCGCCGTGTACGGCGTGCTGCAGGCTGCGATGGCCTCCGACCTGAAGCGCCTGGTCGCGTACTCGAGCAGCGAGAACATGGGTCTTGTCCTGATCGGCGTCGGCGCGTCGGGCCTGTTTGCCGCCCACGGTGACCGGCCGCAGGCCGCCCTGGCCCTGGCGGCGGCGCTGCTGCACGTCGTCAACCACTCCGCGTTCAAGGCCCTGTTGTTCTGCGCGGCCGGGTCCGTGGTGCGGGCCACGGGCCTGCGCGACCTGGACCGGTTGGGCGGCCTGCGGGCCCGTATGCCGTGGACCGCCGGACTCTTCGCGCTCGGCGCGCTCGGCGCGGTGGCGCTGCCCCCGGGCAACGGGTTCGTGAGCGAGTGGCTGCTGCTCCAGTCCCTCATCCACGGTCTGCGTGTGCCCGGTGTCGCGGTGGCCGTCGTGCTGCCGCTGTCGGTGGCGCTGGTGGCGCTGTCGGCGGGGATCGCCGCGGCCGCCTTCGTGAAGGCGCTCGGCGTGGGCTTCTTCGCCCGGCCGCGCGACGAGCGGGCCGCGGCGGCCCGCGAGGCGCCGCCGCTCATGCTCGTCGGCGCGGGGCTCCTCGCGGTCGGGGTCGTGGCGCTCGCCGTGGCGCCGGGCCTGTTCGCCGACGGTCTCGGCCGGGCCGTGAGCGCCGCGACCGGACCGACCGGCGGCGGAGCGCCGCGGGGCGGAGGCGAGTTGGGGGTGCGGCTCGCCGACGTGTCCGCGCGGATGTCCCCGCTGTGGGTGGTGGCGGCTCTGACCGCGGCGACCCTGCTCGCGGCCGGACTGCCCCGGCTCCTGGCGCGTCGCCGCCGACGCCGCGTGCACGCCCGTCTGTGGGACTGCGGGGGCGGCGCCCCGACGCCGCGCATGGCGTACACGGCGACCTCGTTCGCCGAGCCGCTGCAACGCGTCTTCGACGACGTGCTGGCCCCCGAACAGGACGTGGACATCACCCCGGTGCGCGAATCGGCCTACCTGGTGGACCGCGTGCGCTTCCAGCGCAGCGTGCCCGACCGGATCGAACACCGCCTCTACGAGCCCGTACTGCGCGGTCTGGACCGGGCCGGGCGGGCGGCGAGGCGCCTCGCCAACGGCAGCGTGCACCTCTATCTCGGCTACGGCTTCGCGGGCCTCGTGGTCCTGCTGCTGGCACTGACGACGGGCTGGTGAGAACGAACCCATGGAAGCCATGAGCACATCCGTACCCATCGGAACCGCCCTGACCGCCGGAACCGCCGGAACCGCCGGAACCGCCGGAACCGCCGGAACCGCCGGAGCGGTCGGGTACGCGGCCGTGGCCGCACAGATCCTCGTGGTCGTGGCGGGAGCGCCGCTGCTGACCGGGTGGATGCGGCAGGTGCGGGCCCGCCTGGAGGGGCGGGCCGGTGCCGGAGTGCTCCAGCCGTGGCGGGACACGCGCAAACTGCTGCGCAAGGAGTCCATCACGCCGGTGGGGACGGGGCCCGCCTTCCGGGCCGCCCCCGCCCTCCTGGTCGCCACGACCGTGGTCGCCGCGGCACTGGTCCCGTTGCTGTCCACCGACACCCCGGTCAGTTCGCACGCGGACCTGATCGTGGTGGTGGCCCTGATCGCGCTCGGCACGTTCGCTCTGGCCCTGGCCGGGCTCGACACCGGCACGGCGTTCGGCGGGATGGGCGCCTCGCGGGAGATGACGATCGCCGCGCTGGTCGAACCGACCATCCTGCTCTCGGTGTTCGCGCTGTCGATACCGGCCGGCACGACCAACATCCCCGCCATCGTCTCCGGAGCCGCGCACGAACCGGCTCGCCTCGCCTCTCCGGCCGGTCTGCTCGCCGCCGCCGCGCTCGCGGTGGCGGTGATCGCGGAGACCGGCCGCATCCCGGTGGACAACCCGTCCACGCACCTGGAACTGACGATGATCCACGAGGCGATGACACTGGAGTACGCGGGCCCGGACCTGGCCCTGGTCGAACTGGGCGCCCAGATGCGGCTCACCCTGCTGCTCGGCCTGCTGTCCTCGCTCTTCGCGCCGTGGGCGATCGCCACCAGCGGCTCGTGGGCGGCGCTCGCGATCGCGCTGGTGGCGTTCGCGGCGAAGGTGTGCGTCCTTGCCGCGGTGCTCGCCGCGGCCGAGGTGCTCTGGGCGAAGGTGCGGCTGTTCCGGGTGCCGGAACTGCTCGCGGGTTCGTTCCTGCTGGCGCTGCTCGCCGTGGCCGCCTCGTACTTCCTGAACGGAGCGGGGTCATGACCGGCGGCGGCGCGTACCCCCAGCTCCTGGACCTGGCCTGCGGGGCCTTCCTGCTGGCGGCGGTCGTCGTACTGTGGCGCCGCGAACTCACCGCGATGGTGCGGCTGTTCGCGTTCCAGGGCGTAGCGCTCGCGGCCGTCGCGGTACTGCTCGGCGCCCACGAGAGGCGGTGGGACCTGGTCGGCGTGGGCCTCGGTGTGGGGGCGCTGCGGGCGGGTGTGCTGCCGTATGTGATCCGCCGGACGCCGACGGCGACGGTAACGGCGACGGGGTCGGTAACGGCGACGGCGACGGTAACGGCGACGGGGTCGGTAACGGCGACGGCGACGGGGTCGGTAACGGCTACGCCGACTGTAACGGCGGCGGGGTCGGACGCGTCGGGAGGGGACGACGGGCGCCACAGGGCGCGCGAGGTCGGGGAGGCCCGCGAGGTCGGGGAGGCCCGCGAGGTCCACAAGGCCCGGGAGGTCCAGGAGGACCGCGAGGCCCGCCCCCTGGTCAATGTCGCGGCCTCCCTCCTGACCGCCGCCCTGCTGACCCTCCTCGCCTACGCCGTGGCGCGCCCGCTGACCGAGCTGAACCCGACACCGGCCACCCGCGCCCTGCCGGTGGGCCTCGCCGTGGTCCTGATCGGCTTCTTCGTCCTGGTCACCCGGCGCCGGGCGCCGGCCCAGCTGGTCGGCTTCCTGCTCCTGGACAACGGCATCACCGCCATCGCCTTCCTCGCCACCTCGGGCGTGCCGCTGATCGTCGAACTCGGCGTCTCCTTCGACGTGTTGCTCGCGGTACTGGTGCTGCAGACCCTCACCACCCGTGTGCGGGCCGCGTTCGGCACGACCGACATCGACGACCTGCGGGAGCTGCACGACTGATGAACGCCACGCTGGTGCTGACCGCACCCGCCGCCGTACCGCTGCTCGTCGCCGCGGCGTACGCGGCGGCCGGCACGGGCCGACGCCGCCTCACGGGCTCGGCCGGCCTCGTCTCTGCGCTGGTGATCCTCGCCTGCGGCGCCCTGCTCGCGGTGTCGGCCGCCGCCTCGGCCCCGGGCGCGCCGATCCGCGCGTACGCCGGTCTGTTGCGCGGCGACGCGCTGACCGCGTGGATGCTGCTGGTCGTCGGCGCGGTCGCGCTGATCGCCTGCGGCGCGACGCCCGCGTACCTGGCGGGCGAGCGGGCCGCGGGGCGCGCGACGGACCGTACGGTGTGGCGCTATCACGTCCTCGTCCACGCGTTCCTCGCCGCGATGTGCCTGGCGGTGGTCACCGGCAACCTGGGTGTGCTGTGGGTGGCGGTGGAGGCGACGACCATCGTCACCGCGTTCCTGGTCGGCCACCGGCGTACGCGTACGTCCGTCGAGGCCGCCTGGAAGTACGTGGTGATCTGCTCGGCGGGCATCGCGCTCGCCTTCCTCGGCACGGTGCTGATCTACTACGCGGCCCGGCAGGCGGGCATCGCGGAGGCATGGGCGCTCGACTGGCCGACGCTGGTCGCCCACGCCGACCGGCTCGACCCGGCGGTCACCCGTCTCGGCATCACCCTGATCGTCCTCGGGTTCGGTACGAAGGCGGGGCTCGTACCGCTGCACGCCTGGCTTCCCGACGCGCACAGCCAGGCACCCGCGCCGGTCTCCGCGCTCATGTCGGGCGTACTGCTGTCCGTGGCGTTCGCGGCGATCCTGCGCTACCGGGTCATCGCGGACGCGGCCCTCGGCACCGGCTTCACCAGGACCCTGCTGGCCGGGATCGCGCTGCTCACCCTCGCGCTCGCGGCCGGACTGCTGCTCGCCCAGCGCGACTACAAGCGGATGCTGGCCTATTCCTCGATGGAACACATGAGTCTGACGGCCCTGGCCGCGGCCATCGGCACACCGCTCGCCCTGACGGCGGCCCTGCTGCACATCGCGGGCCACGGCCTGGCCAAGTCGGTGGCGTTCTGCGCCTCCGGCCGCGTGCTGCACCTGACCGGTACGGCGAGGATCGGCCGCGTTCGCGGGCTGCTCGCCCGTACTCCCGTGTCCGCGGGCATGCTCGGATGCGCGGTGGTGGCGCTGCTGGGGTTCCCGCCGTTCAGCCTGTTCGCGTCGGAACTGGCCCTGGCCCGGGCGGGTTTCCTGGCCGGAGGTCCCCTGGCGTGGGCGACGGCGGTCGCCCTGCTCCTGGTCCTCACGGCCCTGGCCGCGCTGGCCGCCCGTACGTCCCGCATGCTGCTCGGCCCGACGCCGGTCCCGGCACGGATACCGGTCCCGGCACGGATGCCGGCCCCGCCCGGAGCCTCCGAGGACTCCGAGGGCTCCGAAGCCTCCGAGGGCTCCGAGGGCTCCGCCCTCTGGCCACTGGCGGTGGGGCTGGCCGCGTGTACCGCCCTGGGGATCTGGCTCGGCCCACTCGCCGGTGTGCTGCACGCCGCCGCCCAGACGATCGGAGGGCATTGAGCCGATGCGCACCACCTACGAGATCACGCCGGACGAACTGCCGCGAAGGGCAGCGGAGTTGCTGTCAGAGGGGTACCGTCTGGCCTTGGTGGCAGCCCACCCGGACACCCACGGTGACGCCCGGGGTAAGGGCCACCGCCGCGGTGACCGCAACGGTGAGCGCCACGACCGGCCCGAGGGCATCCGAGTCGTGCACCTCTTCGTCGCGGGCCCGCCGGACACCCGCACGGAGCTCCACGTGCGCCTGGACCCGGACCGCCCCGAGATCCCGAGCCTCGCCGAACTCTCCTTTCCAGCAGGCCGGTTCGAGCGCGAGACGCACGACCTGTTCGGCATCGTGCCGCTCGGCCACCCCCAGCCCCGCCGCCTCGTCCGCCACTTCCACTGGCCTCGGGGCTGGTACCCGATGGCGCCGGGCGCGGGCGAGCCGCCGCCCTTCGGTGAGCAGGAGGGCCCCTACCCGTTCCTGGAGGTCGAGGGCGACGGCGTCTACGAGATCCCGGTCGGCCCTGTCCACGCGGGACTCATCGAACCGGGTCACTTCCGCTTCTCGGTCGTCGGTGAGACCGTCCTCAAGCTCAAGGCCCGCCTCTGGTTCGTCCACAAGGGTGTGGAAAAACTCTTCGAAGGGCGCGCCGCCACCGACGGCCTGCCGCTGGCGGAGCGCATCAGCGGCGACACGGCGGTGGGCCACGCGCTGGCGTACTGCCTGGCGGTGGAGGAGGCCACGGGCACCGAGGCGCCGCCCGAAGCGGCCCGTGCCCGCGCCCTCCTCCTGGAGCTGGAGCGCGTCCACAACCACGTCGCCGACCTGGGCATGCTCTGCAACGACGTCGGCCACGCCGTCCTCAACGCCCAAGCCCAGCGCGTACGAGAACAACTCCTGCGCCTCAACCGGGAGATCACCGGACACCGCCTCCTGCGCGGTGGCGTGGTCCCCGGCGGCGCGGTGCTCCACGCCGTGCCCGACCCGCACCGCCTGAGGGCGCTGGGCGAGGACATCCGGGAGATCACCGCTCTCGCGCTCGGCCACTCCACGGTCCGCGACCGTCTCACGGCGACCGCCGTCCTGAAGCCCGAGGCGGCTCGGGAGATCGGCTGCCTGGGCTATGTGGCCCGAGCCAGCGGCCTGGCCGTCGACGCGAGGACCACGCACCCCTTCACCGACTACGGCCACGGCCACGGCAATGGCGACGGCAACGGCGCCAGGCTGAACGTCCCCGTACACACCACCGGAGACGTGCTGGCCCGCTTCCTGGTCCGCGCCGAGGAGATCGACGCGTCGCTGGCCCTGATCACCCACTTCGCCGAGGACCTGACCGCCGGTGCCTGGTCCGCGCCGCTCTCCGGAGAGGGCCCACGCTCGGGCGTGGGGATCGCGGAGGGCTGGCGCGGCACGATCGTCACCCGCGTCGAACTCGCCCCGGACAGCACACTCACCCGCGTCAAGCCGGTCGACCCGTCCTTCTTCAACTGGCCCGCGCTGCCCGTGGCCATGGCGGACACGATCGTCCCGGACTTCCCGCTGGCCAACAAGAGCTTCAACCTCTCCTACGCGGGCAACGACCTGTGACCGAGGGGAGAGGGGCCGGGCCCGCGCCCCCGTGAGGCGGTGCGGGCCCGGCCCTCGGGAGGCGGGGGTGGACGCCTTCGTCAGAAGGCGCCTGTTCCGTCGGGGGTGCCCAGGCCGGTCGGGCCGTCGTAGCCCGGTCCTGCCGTGCAGAGGTAACTGCCTCCGCAGGAGCCGTTGTTGCCGGTGGTGACGTCGTTGAGTGCCGACGTGTGGCTGTACGGGTACGAGCCGCCGACGACCTGCGAGGTGTTGCCGGCCAGTGCGTAGACGCTCGCGATGATCGGCGAGGAGGCGCTGGTGCCGCCGACCTGGACCCATCCGTCGGCGCCCTTGGCGAGCCCGAGTTGGAGGAAGGTGTCGCACAGGGTGCCGCCGCCGCAGCTGTTGTACGTGTCGCGGACCGCCACCCCGGTCTGCGGGTCGGCGACCGCGGACACGTCCGTGACGGCGCGCTTCGCGCAGCCGGGGTCGTGCTGCCAGGACGGCTTGGCCTCCTGCGCCGAGCAGCCCGAACCCGCGCCGCTCCAGGCGGACTCGGTCCAGCCGCGCGTGTTGGACGCCTTCTTCAGGGAGGTGCCGCCCACAGCGGTGACGTACGAGGAGGAGGCCGGCCAGGAGACGCCGTAGCCGGAGTCGCCCGAACTGGCTGTGATCGCGACGCCCGGGTGGTCGAAGTGCGGGTCGGTGCCGGTGGTGGTGCTGTCCTCGGGGCCACCCCAGCTGTTGGAGACGGAGACGACCCCCGGGGTGCCGGCGGCGGTGTCCTCGGCCGTCATGAGGTCGGGGACGTTCGCCGAGTCGGACTCGACCAGGAGGATGTGGCAGCCGGGGCAGATCGCCGAGACCATGTCGAGGTCGAGGCTGATCTCCTCGGCCCACCCGTAGTCACCGGAGGGCAGCGGCGACGCCTGACCGTGCTGGTTCACCTTGCGGAAGCAGCCGTTGGCGGTGGTGCAGGCCGGCAGCCCGTAGGCGCTGCGGTAGGCGGCCAGGTCGGACTCCGCGTTCGGGTCGTCCATGGCGTCGACGATCGCCACGGTCCGGCCGGAGCCGGAGGTGCCGCCGAGGTGGTAGGCGGATCGCAGGTCGGAGGGCACATACCCGGTGGTGGTGGGGGACCCGGTGGTGAACGGTGACAGGCGGCCCGTGGCGGTGCGCAGGCCCTCCAGGAGGCCGTAACAGCGGGCCTGTCCGGCGCGTACGGGATGCGAGCAGCCGAAGCCCGTTGTGCTCGCCGCAGTAGTCGTAGGTGTGGTGGCGGCCGCGGCGCCCGTGGCGAGGCCGACGGTGAGGGCGGTGGCGGCGAACGTGAGCAGTGCGGTGAGAGCGGCTGCCATGCTGCGTTGTCGTCGGCGGATCACCGGGGGGCCGGAGGATATCGGGCTGCGTGGCATCAAGCCTCCGTGTTGTGTGAGGTGGTTCGAGATGTTTCGAGGCGGATTCGTGCGGTGGGAAGTTCGGGTGCGGAAGGGCTGCGGGGAAAGGAGCCCCGGTCGGTGACGGAGTGTCAGGCCGATGTCGGGCCGAGGGGTTTCACCATGCGACCGCCGACTTCGGCTGGTCAAGGGCATGTCAATGCAGGTGTTGTGGGGTTGCCGCGACGACCGGGTGAACCCACCCTGGCGCCGGAGTGCCCGTGCCACCGGAGACCACCGCCGCCGGCGCAAGCCCGGTGGACCTGACGACGAGGGCCTCGGCGGGGTGTGGAGGGAGCGCAACCAGGTCGTGACACCGGCTCGGTGCCCGGGTCTCGGCGCGTCGGTGAGGGGGGCGCCGGGGCAAGTTTTCCCCGGCCGGTCGTCCGTCCCGCCGCGGCACATGGGCGGTGCCGTGGCCGGCGGGTGCGGGGGCGGGTGACCGCGCGCTCCACGTCACCCGCCCGCGGCTTGCTCAGGCTTACTTGGGCGTGAAGACCAGCAGCCGGTCCAGGAGGAGGGACGACATGGCGGGGCGGGTGTTCGTCCCGGGCTGCGCGTAGGCGCGGGCCACGGCGCGGAGCGTGGTCATGTCGACGGGCCTGTCGGTGCCGTACTGGGAGCAGAATTTCGTGCTGGTGGACGGGAGTTCGGTCACGTGCGGCCCGGTGGGTCCGGCGCTGCCGGCGCGGCTGAAGGTCCAGGCGTAGAACTTGTCCGCGTCGGGACGGTCGGCGAGGAAGTCCCGTGCGCTGCCCCGCAGATCACGGTTGTTCCGCGCGGCCAGCGACACGGCCGCCTTGGGGCCCGCGTACATCGTGACACTGGAGTAACTGGCCTGCCGGGTGGCCACGTGGTTGGTGCCGTAGGCGACGACGAAGGAGCCGTTCGGCAGGCGGAAGTTGCGGGTGATCGGGTCGTCGGCGTCGTTGGACAGCGCGTCCACTCCCGTGAGGGGCGGCTTGGTCAGCAGGTTCTCCTGCAGGCCGGGATTCGACTCCTCGAAGCCGCGCCTGACGACGATGTCCTGTGCCTTGTAGCCGGGGTGGGCGGCGATGATCCGTCGACGCAGCTTCTGCAGCGTGGGGTTGAGGTCGAGTTCGGTGGCGCCGGTCCCGGAGACGCGCATCCGGGGGACCGGCAGGGGGGCGGGACCGTAGACGGGCTTCGTCTGGTTCTCGGAGCCGCCGCGCGGCCGCACCCGGAAGACCTGCAGCGGGGGCTTCGCGCGGTAGTCGTCGAGCTTCTTCTCCAGGCCGGGCTTGGCCAGAACCGTGCGGATGCCGAGCAGGAACTGGTCGGAACGCTTGCCGAGGCCGAGCCGGTACATGGCCGGAGGGATCGTCATGTTGTTCGTCCCGTCGCCCAGCCCGGAGGCCGCCAGCATCTGGTCGACCTCCTCCCTGGTGTGCCGGTTGCCCGTGATCACCAGGGCGAACGGGCGGCCGTACGGTGACTTGCCGGTGGTGCGCACCGTCTCGTTGTTGACCGGGTCGACAACGGAGGGCCACATGATCGGTCCGGTGTGCAGCGAACCTTTGACCCGGGTGAGGTCGAAGCCGAAGTACGCCTCCGGCGGTGGCGTTCTGCCGATCAGCACGACGGCCTCGTCCTGCCTCAGGCGCCACGTCCTGGGTGGGTTGGTGTTGGGGGCCTGCCCCGGTACCTCGGGCAGTCCGGTGAGGATGTAGGGCGACTGGGGGTTGGGCCACAGGGCGCTGAAGACAGTTCCGTCGCAGTACCTGCCGTTGAGGTCGAAGACGCTTTCGCTGCCCGACTGAGACACGTAGCCGGACTCGGACAGGTGGTGCTTGAACCGCTCCACCTGCCGACCGGTGCCCGACGGTGCGGCGCTGTCCCCGGTCAACAGAGCCGGGGAGCCCGGTGAGATGCCTGATGAGACCCCCGGTGAGGCCGTCTCGGGAGGCGCGGCTGCCAGCGCGAACGGCGCGGCCACGAGCACGGCCAGCAGGGCGAGGAGGGTGGGACGTCGACGTCGTGAAGAACGAACCATGTTCGATCCATATCGCTGTCCCGCGCCCGGTTCGTCCCGACGTCGCGCAGTCCTCTGCCGGAATCACGCGCACGGCGGAGACGACGGCCCCGAACCGGCGGATCGGTAGGCATCTCCCCGGTTTTCCCCAGCACACCCCACGGGCATCCCCAGCATCCCCGCCCGGGAGTCCCCAGCATCCCCGCCCGGGAGTCCTCCGGCATTCACCACATGTGTCACTCGACAATATATGTCGTGCACCGATATATATAGCTGTTATGAGTGACCGACCGCTCCAGGAGCCGACGCTGCTCCTGCTCACCGCCCTCGCCGACGAGCCCAGGCACGGATACGGGCTGATCCAGGAGATCGACGCGATCTCCAACGGCCGCGTGCGCATGCGCACCGGCACCCTGTACGGCGCGCTCGATCGCCTGCTCCAGCAGGGCCTCATCCGGGTCGAGCGCGAGGAGGTCGTCGACGGCAGGGCCCGTAAGGTCTACGCCCTCGACGAGACCGGCCGCGGCGTGCTGGCCGCCGAGACGCGGCGGCTGCGCGCCGTCGTCGCCGAGGCGGAGCGCCGGATGGCCGCGCACAGCACCCCGGCCGTCCGCCCGAAAGGTGCCCTTGCATGACGGAACAGAACCCGCCGGGCCCGCCGCGTCCGCCGCGCACCCTCCGCTGGGCCCTGCGCTGCCATCCGGCCGCGTACCGCGCCGAGCACGAAGCCGAGCTGAGCGCGATCCACGCCGAGGCCACGCGGGACGCCGGCCCCCTCGGCCGGCTGCGCGAGGCGCTCGACATCGCCGGTCACGGCCTGCGGCTGCGTACCGGCCTGGGCTCCGACGGGACCGCAGGTCAGGTCCTGGCGCACGGGGCGCCGCTGATGGTCGCCGTGGCGACGGCGGGCAGCGTGGCGAACCTGTTGTGGCTCTTCGCCCCCGGCGACCGGGTCCCGTCCTCGTCCGCGTCCTCGCTGCCGGGCCTGCTCCTCCTGGCCAACCAGGGCGTCAGGCCGCTGCTCTGGGTGGTGGCACTCGCGGCCGTGTGGACCGGGCGCTGGAGTGCGGTACGTGCACTGGCCGCGGCGGCGACCGTGCTGCGCCTGGCCGACATCCCTCTGCTCGGGCTCGCCCACCTCTTTCCCGGCACCTACACCGGCGCCGCGCTGAACGTGATCGCGGCGCTGCTCACCGGCGCCGTCATCCTCGCCGCGCCCAGGGACCTGCTCGGCCCCTGCCGGTCGCGGGGCACCGCGATCACGGGCACCGTCGCGCTGACCCTGGCGCTGTGGGCGGCGCAGCTCGTGAGCGCCTATCAACCCATGACGGGGGGCCCGCTGGTCACGCACACCTTCTGGGCCGGGGTCTTCGCGGTCGCGTTGCTCTTCAGCAGGCGTGACAGGGCGCTCGCCGCGGGTCTCACGGTGGCCCTGCTGCCCGCCGCCGTGCAGATGACGGCGTCACTGCTGTACCCGCTCACCCCTGCCGGGTTGGGCGCTCTGCTCGTGGTGCTGGTCAGCGGCTCGGTCGCGCTCCTGCGCGCTCACCGGCGCCACGCCGCCCGGCCGCACCCGCCGGGCGCGGCGTAGCGGGACCAGGAGATGCCGGCCGCCGCGTCCTGCGCCCCGTCCCGCCGGGGGGCAGGTCCGCGCGCCCTCAGGCGTGCCGGCGGGACAGCGCACCTGGAGCGACGAGACGGAGGTCGGCGCGAGTTCGCCGCGGCTCAGTGCGCGCAGGACGCCGGAGTACAACAGCCGGTGTGCACGGCCGCCGCCGACGCCGCCGACGCGAGGCCGCCGCCGCCGACGGCACGGCCGAGGTGACCGCAAGGGGCACCGCCGGCCCGCTCCCGGCGGCCCTCTGCCAGGGCGTGTCGACACCGGCCGCCTGAAGCGGTGGGGTCCGCCCGGTCTACTGGACGTCCACGGTGACGTTCCACGACATGGCGGCGGCCGGACACCGGGCCCCGGGCGCTGTCGGCCTGCACACCGCTTGCGCCGTGACGCTGCCGCTGCCCGCCTCCTGGGCCTCGAACGTGGCGGCGGCACCACCGTCCGGGGCCGCGCTGCCGGTAGCGCGCGCGAGCAGGCCCGGATCAGAGGCGGTGGGCACGTTCCACACCCACTGCACACCGTCGCCCCGCACGGGGGTGAGCCGCACCTGGACGGTGTCACCCAGGTGCACTGCCACGGTCCTCGCGTTGTCGGCGTTGGTGAGGCTCGCGACGGCCGCCGCCGCGGAGCTGTACGAGGCGGCACCGGCGCTCAGGGCGGCGGCGGCCGCGACGGACAGGACGGCTCGGCCGGGACGAAGTCTGGTGATCATGATCGATACAACGACAGACGCGCCAGTGGGGTACGGCGCGGGCGAACGACTCGCTCGCGAGCGCCCTGCCGCCTTCCGATCTACTGGTCGTCGAGGCGTTCCAGGCGGTCGATCGTCTGCTCGCTCCAGGCCCGGATGACCGACGCCTGCTCGGAGGTCAGGGAGTCGAGGGCGTGGCGGCGAATGTTGCCGCCGTGCACGTCGATGGCGCTCCGGGCGGCTTGACGCCCCTCGGCGGTCAGCCCGATCCCCGCGCGGCGGCCGTCGGCCCCGTAACGGGTGCGGCTGACGAGACCGCGCTTTTCCATACGGGTCAGCTGGTGCGAGACGCGGCTCTTGTCCCAGTCGAGTGACTCGGAGAGCTCGCCGACACGCATCTCGCGGCCTCCGGCCTGCCACAGCGTCACCAGCACACTGAACTCGGCCTTCGAGATGTCGCAGTCGCGCTGCAGACCACGCTCCAGCTCCCTGGTGAGCAGGCGTTGCGCGCGCATCCAGACATCCCAGAACTCCCACTCCTCCGGCTCCAGCGATCGGGTCTCTGCCATGCCACCGAGACTATCGCGACCTGCGTAGTTGTCGCCTCAACTCGTTCCGGTCTAGAGTTGACGTGGCAACTCAGGCTGACAAGAAGCAACCAGCAGTAACGAGAAGCAACAAAGAAATAACAAGAAGTAACGAGAAGTAACGAGAAACAACGAGAGGTAACGAGGGAAGACCATGGCACTGCGCATCGCGCTCATCCTCGGAAGCACCCGCCCCGGACGTCGCGGCGACCAGATCGCCGCCTGGGCGCTGGACACCGCCCGTGCCCACGGCGGCGCCGACTACGAACTCGTCGACCTCGCCGACCACGACCTCGGCAACCTCGACGAGCCCGGCAATCCGAACCTCCAGCAGTACCAGCACGAGCACACCCGCGCCTGGGGCGCGCTCGTCGACAGCTTCGACGGATACGTGTTCCTCGTCCCCGAGTACAACCACTCCTATCCCGGGGCCCTGAAGAACGCCCTTGACCACGTCTACCGGGAGTGGAACGACAAGGCCGCCGGAATCATCAGCTATGGCGGCTGGGTCGCCGGGGCCCGCGCCGCCGAGGCGCTGCGGCTCGTCCTCGCCGAGCTCCAGGTGGCCACGGTCCGCGCCCAGCCCACCATCTCGACCCACCCCTCGTTCCGCACCGGGACCTTCGTCCCGCAGCAGGGCCTGGACGCCGCGGTGCGCGGCATGCTCGACCAAGTGGTCGCCTGGTCGGGCGCGTTGCGCGAGGTGCGCGACGCGAAGAGGCGCACGCCCGAGGCCGCCTGAGCGGACTCGGCCCCGCCGCGATCCCCGCCCGCCGGGTGTGGCCCCTCCGTCGACTGGAAGCCGTGGAGGGGCCGGGGTCCGATGTCCTGCCTCGGGGCCGGGGCCCGATGTCGTGCTTCGGGGCCGGGGTGCGATGTCGTTCCTCGGGGTCAGGGCGTGCGGGGCTGCCGAAGCCCGGCGAGCAGGAGGGCGATCAGGCGTCGCGGGTCGTAGCGGGGGTCGTCGTCGCGTCCGACGCAGAGGTTGCCGATGCCGCGCATCAGCTCGTACGGCTGTGTACCGGGTCTGATGTCGCCGGACTCGACCGCGGCGTCGAGTAGTTGGGCGCAGACGGGCAGCAGGCGGTCGAGGAAGTAGGTGTGCAGCGCGGCGAAACGGTCGCTGTCGGACTGCAGGGCGTCGGCGAGTCCGTGCTTGGTGACGAGGAAGTCGACGAAGAGGTCGATCCACTGGCGCAGCGCGTCGAGTGGGGAGTCGGCATCGGCCAGGAGCGTCGGTCCGGCCTCCGCGCATTCCTCGATCTGGTGGTGGTAGACGGCGGTGACGAGGTCCGCCCGGGTCGGGAAATGGCGGTAGACCGTGCCCATTCCGACGCCTGCCCGGCTCGCGATCCGGCGGATCGGCGCGTCCACGCCGGACGTGGCGAACACCTCGGCGGCCGCGGCGAGCACGGTCTGCCGGTTGCGCTGCGCGTCGGACCGCTTGCCTCGGGACGGCGACTGCCCTGCGGGGCTCTCGGCGGCCATCGCGTGGTCCTTCCGTAACTGGTTGACAAAGCGGAGCGATGTTCCGAAAATTAACTGGAGCGGCGCTCCGCTTCAGTCTAGCCGACGCGTGCCACTCCCGACCGCGCCGCCGCTCTGCCGCTCTGCTGGTCATTGGCGATTGGCCGCTGGCCGCCGGCCGCCGGCCGCTGGCCGCTGGCCGCTGGCCGCTGGCCGCCGGCCGCTGGCCGCTGGTCATTAGCCATTGGCCATTGGTCGCCCCGCCACCGGCCGCCGTCCGCCCCCGAAAGGAAAACCACATCGTGAGCACGTCCACCGTCATCAGCGCGGACACCTGGGGCACGCCCGTCCCGGTCCTGTCCTTCAGTCCCGTAGTCCTCCCGGCGCCCGGACGCCCCGTGGACCTCCACGTGCGGGTCTCCGCGCCCGCGACCGGAACCGGCCTCCCGGTCATCCTCTTCTCCCACGGTCACGGCCCCTCGAACCACCTCTCCTCGCTCAACGGCTACGCGCCGCTCGCCGACTTCTGGGCTGCCCGTGGATTCGTCGTCGTCCAGCCCACCCACCTCACCTCCAGGACGCTGAGCCACCTGGTCGCCGACGCGCCCGGCGCACCCGACTTCTGGCGCTCCCGCGCCGAGGACATGACCCACATCCTCGACCGGCTCGATGCGATCGAGGGCGCCGTGCCGCAGCTCGCGGGACGCGTCGACCGCACCAGGGTCGCCCTCGCCGGACACTCGCTCGGCGGGTTCACCGCCGCCCTCCTGCTCGGCGCCGGGATCACCGACCCGGACACCGGAAAGGTCGTGCGCCTCACCGAGACCCGGATCAAGGCAGGCGTACTGCTCGCCGCGCCGGGCAGGGGCGGCGACGCCTTCAACGGGCCCATGGCCGAGCGGTGGCCGATCATCGGCGCCGTCGACTTCTCCACCATGACCACGCCGGCGCTGGTCGTCGCGGGCGACAAGGACGACTCCCGGCACTTCACGGACATGGGGCCGGCCTGGCACGTCGATCCCTACACCCTCGCCCCCGGGCCCAAGACCCTGCTCACCCTGTTCGGCGCGGAGCACGGACTCGGCGGGATCGCCGGATACGACGCCGCCGAGACCAGCGACGAGGACCCCGGCCGAGTCGCCGCCCTCGCCCGGCTCACGGCGGCCTACCTCCACACCCGGCTTCACCCTGGCGCCCCCACGTGGCAGACCGCGTGCGAGGCGCTGACGACCGGCCCCGACGCCGTAGGGCGAGTGGAGTCCAAGTAAGCCCCGGGCCAGTGGGTTCGTGCTTCCAGTCCCATGTGAAATGTCACCCGTGAACGTGTGGCTCCGAGGGGTCTTGGCACAGTGGGTGCAATGTGAAATATTACTGCTGTGCCCACGAGAACATCCTCGGACGTCATCGTCGTCGGGGCGGGAATGGTCGGCGCGGCCTGCGCCTACTACGCCGGCCTGGCGGGTCTCTCGGTCACCGTGGTCGACCGCGGCGCCGTCGCGGGCGGGACCACCGGCGCGGGCGAGGGAAACCTCCTGGTGTCCGACAAGGAACCCGGCCCCGAACTCGAACTCGCCCTCCTGTCCGCGCGGTTGTGGCGGGAACTGGCGAAGTCCCTTCCGCCGCGGATCGAGTACGAGACCAAGGGCGGCCTGGTCGTCGCCTCCGGCCCTGCTGGAATGGCCGCGCTGCGGGACTTCGCGGCCGGTCAGGAAAGAGCCGGCGTGGAGGCGCACGAGATCACCCCCGACCGGCTCACCGATCTGGAGCCACACCTCGCCCCAGACCTGGCGGGCGGCTTCCACTACCCCCAGGACGCCCAGGTCCAGCCCGCCCTGGCCGCCGCCCACCTGCTGCGCGCCTCGGACGCCCAAGTCCGCCTCGGCGCAGAGGTCACGAGCCTCCTGGCCGGACCGGACGGACGGGTGACAGGGGTGCGGACGGCCACCGGAGTCCTCCATGCCCCGCACGTCGTGAACGCGGCCGGGGTCTGGGGCGGCGAACTGGCCCGGCGCGCCGGTTCGGACCTGCCGGTCCTGCCCCGCCGCGGTTTCGTCCTCGTCACCGAACCGCTGCCGCGCGTGGTGCGCCACAAGGTGTACGCGGCGGACTACGTCGCCGACGTGGCGAACGGGTCCGCCGCGCTCCAGACCTCGGCCGTGGTCGAGGGCACCGCGGCGGGCCCGGTGCTGATCGGCGCGAGCCGCGAGCGGGTGGGCTTCGACCGCGGGCTCTCCACCGAGGTGCTGCGCCGCCTCGCCGCCCAGGCCACAGCCCTGTTCCCGGTACTGGCCGGAGTCCGGGCGATCCGGACCTACGCGGGCTTCCGCCCGTATCTCCCCGACCACCTGCCCGCGATCGGCCCCGATCCACACGTGCCCGGGCTGCTGCACGCCTGCGGCCACGAGGGCGCCGGGATCGGCCTGGCACCGGCCACGGGCCTGCTCGTCGCCCAACTCCTGACCGGGGAACAACCACACATGGACATCGGCCCGTTCCACCCCCGCCGATTCGAGGCATCGAGAGGAACCCGCAGTGGCCCGCACCTCTCGTGAGTCGGCCGGGGCGCGCCCCGCTCCGCCGTTCGAGATCACCGTCGACGGCCGCGCCGTCACCGCGCTGCCCGGCCAGTCGATCGCCGCCGCCCTGTGGGGAGCCGGCATCCTCGCCTGGCGCACCACCCGGAACACCGGTCGCCCGCGCGGCGCGTTCTGCGGCATCGGGCAGTGCTACGACTGCCTGGCCACCGTCAACGGCGTTCCCAACCGGCGCGCCTGCCTGCTGCCCGCGCGCCCCGGCG
Organism: Streptomyces beihaiensis; assembly: GCF_026274175.1. Taxonomy (GTDB): domain Bacteria; phylum Actinomycetota; class Actinomycetes; order Streptomycetales; family Streptomycetaceae; genus Streptomyces; species Streptomyces beihaiensis. Next base: position 34,875 of record NZ_JAPHNL010000157.1, on the reverse strand, counting down.
ACGCCATCACGACCCAGGAAGGAGACGGCCATGCCGGGCTCGGCGACTGAACCGTACGACCTCGCGGTGATCGGCGCGGGCTGTGCCGGACTCGCCGGTGCCGTCGCCGCGTCCGAACAGGGCCTCACCGTCGCCCTGTTGGACGCCTCCGCTCAGATCGGCGGCCAGTTCCACCGGCATCCCGCCCCGGCCCTCGGCGCCGCGCGGCCGCGGGCCCCGCACCACGACGAGGCCGCCTTCGACGGACTGCGCCGACGCCTGGAGGCGAGCGACATCGCGCCGCTCCTCGGGCACCACGTGTGGAGCGTGGTCCGGGAGAGCGGGGAGTCGTGGGCCGTGCACGCCACCACCGGCGCCGACGGTGAAGAGGAGCGTCCCGTGCGCGTACGGGCCCGCGCACTCCTCCTCGCGACCGGCGCGTCCGAGCGGCAACTCCCCTTCCCCGGCTGGACGGTGCCCGGAGTGGTGGGCGCCGGGGGCGCCCAGGCGATGCTCAAGTCCGGGCTCGTCCTGCCGGGCAGGCGCGTCGTCGTCGCGGGCAGCGGACCGCTGCTGCTCGCCGTCGCCTCCTCGCTCGCCGCGGCCGGGGCACGTGTCCCCGCCGTCGTCGAGGCGTCCGGCTACCTCCGGTACGCCCGCCACCCGCACGCTCTCGCCGCCAACCCCGGCAAACTCGCCGAGGCCGCGGTCCACGGCTCGGCCCTGCTGCGCCACCGGGTCCGGCTGCGCACCCGCAGCGCGGTCACCGCCGTCCACGGCACCGAACGGGTGGAGGCCGTGACCGTCTCCCGCCTGGACACGCGGTGGCGGCCGGTCCCGGGGACGGACCGGCGCGTCCCCTGCGACGCGCTGGCCGTGGGACACGGACTCGTCCCACAACTCGACCTGGCCACGAGCCTCGGCTGCGCGACCCGCCCCACCCCCGACGCCACGCGGGCCCTAGCCCTGGACGACCTCCAGGAAACCTCCGTCCCCGGCGTCTGGTCGGCCGGCGAGACCGGCGGCGTCGGCGGTGCCCAACTAGCGTGTACGGAAGGGGAACTGGCCGCCCTCGCGGTCGCCGCCCGGTTGCGGGGCAGGCCCGCCCTCACCGGTTCCCGGCGGGCCCTGACACTGCGCCGCCGCAGGGACCGGATGCGCGCCTTCGCCGACGCCATGGCGGCCGCACACGCCCCTGGCCCCGGCTGGACCCGGTGGCTGACGGACGACACGGACGTGTGCCGCTGCGAGGAGGTGACCGTCGGCGGCATCCGTGAAGCGGTCACCGACTTCGGCGCCCGCGACGCCCGTACGGTCAAGCTCCTCACCCGGGCGGGCATGGGCTGGTGCCAAGGCCGCGTGTGCGGGGCGGCCGTGGCCTGTCTGGCGGCAGATGGCGGCGGGGCGGTGCCATCGTCCACCGACCGCAGGCCGCTGGCCGTGCCGGTCCCGCTCGGGGTACTTGCCGCGCTCGACGAGGCCGGTGAGGCCGGAGAGCCGGGAGATACCCGCGCCCGGTGCCTGACTCCGCGTGACGCATGACTCGCAGTCCAGCGTTCACAACTCGCAACGCAACTCGCAAACGCAACTCGCAACGCAACTCACGGTCGCAATAAAATGTCACACATCATAGAAGGCTCACCGACATGACCACGGCCACCACCTCCACGCCCCTACCCGCCTCGACCTCCGCTCCCACCTCCGCCTCCACCTCCGCCTCCGCCTCCACCTCCTGGACTCCTGACCGCCCCTGGCGCGGCATCATGGTCGCCACCGCCCTGCCCCTACGCGAGGACCTCTCCGTCGACCACGACGCCTACGCCGAACACGTGCGACGGCTCCTCGACAACGGCTGCGACGGCGTCGTCCCCAACGGCTCGCTCGGCGAGTACCAGACCCTCACCGACGAGGAGCGCGCCCACGTCGTGCGCACCGCCGTCGAGGCCGCGGGCGACGGGGCCAGGGTGATGCCCGGGGTCGCCGCCTACGGCAGCGGCGAGGCCCGCCGCTGGGCCGAGCAGGCGGCGGAGGCGGGGTGCGGCAGCGTGCTGCTGCTGCCACCGAACGCCTATCGCGCCGACGAACGCGCCGTACGCGCCCACTACGCCGAGGTCGCCAAGGCCGGGGTGCCGGTCGTCGCGTACAACAACCCCATCGACACCAAGGTGGACCTGACTCCCGCACTGCTCGCCCAACTGCACGGCGACGGCGGCGTGGTAGCCGTCAAGGAGTTCACCGGCGATGTGCGCAGGGCGTACGAGATCGCCGAACTGGCCTCCGAACTCGACCTCCTGATCGGCGCGGACGACGTCCTGCTGGAGCTGGCGATCGCCGGTGCCGTCGGCTGGATCGCGGGCTACCCGAACGCCTTCCCGGCCACCTGCGCCCGCCTCTACCATGCCGCCGTCGCCGGTGACCTGGAGACGGCGCTGCCCCTCTACCGTTCGCTGCACCCCCTGCTGCGCTGGGACTCCAAGACCGAGTTCGTACAGGCGATCAAGCTCTCCATGGACCTCGTCGGCCGTCACGGCGGACCCGCTCGCCCACCGCGCTCCCCGCTCACCGGCGAGAGCGAGGCCCGGGTGCGCGCGGCCACGGAGAAGGCCATCGCCCAAGGCCACCACTGACCGGCCCCGGCCCGTACCCAGTCGTCGCAACCGAACCGGGAAAGGACACACGTCCGTGCGCACGCGTCACGTCTTCCACGCCGTCGACTCGCACACCGAGGGGATGCCCACACGTGTCATCACCGGTGGCGTCGGTGTGGTCCCCGGCGCCACCATGGCCGACCGCAGGCTCCACTTCATCGAGCACATGGACCACATCCGTACGCTCCTGATGTACGAGCCCCGCGGCCACGCCGCCATGAGCGGCGCGGTCCTGCAACCTCCGGCCCGCCCCGACGCCGACTACGGCGTCCTGTTCATCGAGGTGTCCGGCCTGCTTCCGATGTGCGGGCACGGCACCATCGGGGTGGCCACCGTACTGGTCGAAACCGGGATGGTGTCGGTCACCGAGCCGGTCACGACGGTGCGGCTCGACACCCCGGCCGGGCTGGTCAGCGTGGACGTGCGCGTCGAGGACGGCGAGGCGAAGGCGGTCACCCTCACCAACGTGGCCGCGTTCTGCGTGGGCCTGGAACGCCGGATCGACGTGCCCGGATGCGGCACGGTGACGTACGACCTCGCCTTCGGCGGCAACTTCTACGCCTTCGTCGAACTCGACGCGCTGGGGCTGCCCTTCGACCGGGCCCGCAAGGACGACCTCCTCGCCGCCGGTCTCGCCGTCATGGACGCGATCAACGCGTCACCGGACCGGCCCGTCCACCCCGAACGCCCGGAGATCACCGGCGTCAAACACGTCTACCTCGCCGCGCCGGGCTCCGACGCACACCGCTCACGCCATGCCATGGCCATCCACCCGGGCTGGTTCGACCGTTCGCCGTGCGGCACCGGTACGTCCGCCCGCATGGCCCAACTGCACGCCCGCGGTGAACTCCCGCTCCACCGGGACTTCGTCAACGAGTCGTTCATCGGTACCCGGTTCACCGGCCGCCTGATCGAGGAGACGGAGGTCGGCGGGCTACCGGCCGTCGTGCCCACCGTCACCGGTCGCGCCTGGGTCACCGGCACCGCCCAGTACTTCCTCGACCCGGACGACCCCTTCCCCGGAGGCTTCCTCCTGTGAGCCGTGTGAGCTGTGTGAGCCGTGTGAGCCGTGTGAGCCGTGTGAGCCGTGTGAGCCGTGTGAGCCAGGTGACCTGTATGACCTGTGTGATCCGTCTGACTCATGTGAGCTAGCACGGCCCGTGCGATCCATGCGATCCATGCGACGCGTGTGACTGATGTGACCGGTGTGAACTCCGCGACCAAGGCCGCTTCTGTCATCTCCCCCAACCCGGCCGACCCCTCCGACCTCCTGGTGCGGATGCCGGCCCCCGGCATCCAGCCACGGCCCGAGGGAGCAGGGCGGCGCGGCCCTGGACTTCTACACGGGCGACCGGACGTACACCCTGGCGCCCTGACACCCGGCACCCCGGAACCCCGGAACCCCGGAACCCCGGAACCCGCCAAAACAACGTGACATTGTACTCTGATGCTCCATTCAGGCACGGAGGAAGACCAGCATGGGGCACGGGCATCTGAAGGCGGGCCACCTCATCACCACCGGGGAGCGACTGCGCGACCAGGTCGCCCACGCCCTGCGCGCCGCCCTCATCTCCGGTGAACTGAGCCCGGGTGAGGTCTATTCGGCCCCGACGCTCGCCGAACACTTCGGCATCTCGGCGACGCCGGTACGCGAGGCGATGCTCGACCTGGCTCGCGAGGGCCTGGTGGAGCCGGTCCGCAACAAGGGCTTCCGGGTCACCGAGGTCAACGAGCGCGACCTCGACCACTACAACGAGATCCGCACCCTGATCGAGGTTCCCACGGTCAGCCGGATCACGAGGACGGCGTCGAGGAGCGACCTCGAAGCGCTGCGCCCGGCCGCCGAGGAGATCGTCCGCGCCGCACACGACCACGACCTCATCAGCTACCTGGAGGCTGACCGCCGGTTCCATCTCTCGCTCCTCGCGCTCTCCGGCAACGACCGCCTCGTCGAAACCGTTGACGATCTGCGCAAACGCTCCCGCCTGTACGGCCTGACCGCCCTGGACCAGCGCGGCGAACTGATCCCCTCGGCCGAGGAACACCTGGAGCTGCTGGAACTCATGCTCTCCGGCGACGCCGAAGCCGCCGAGCGGTGCATGACCCGCCACCTCGGGCACGTCCGCTCGCTGTGGGCCAAGGGCGAATCGAGCGAGTCGGAGGAGTCAGGCGAGTCGGGTGCGTCGGGCGAGTCGGGTGCGTCGGGCGGGTCCTGAGCTGACGCCTGCCGGGCAGGGGCGGTGAACTGGAAGAGGCGGGCGGTGTGGCGAGTGCGCGGCGTTCGAGGCGTTCGAGGTCTGCGCGGCGCCGTCGGGGCAAGGTGCGCACGGCATGGGGCAGCAGGGCGATGCCTGTCCTGAGGTGAGCACGGTTCGGCGGGGTGCGGTCGGAGTGCCGAACGCGCGCGCCCGTGCCTCTCTTGGGCCGCCGCGCCACGCGCCGGTCTTCAGCCGGAGGCGTGGCTGGGGCTGGAGGCGGAACTGCTCGCTGCCTCCTCGGCGGCACGGCGGTACTCGGCGTTGATGCGCTGCGCTTCCTCGAGCTGGTCCTCAAGGATGACGATGCGGCACGCCGCCTCGACCGGGGTCCCGTTGTCGACGAGTTCGCGGGCGCGCGCGGCGATCCGCAGTTGGTAGCGGGAGTACCGGCGATGCCCTCCCGCCGAGCGGAGTGGAGTGATCAGTTTCGCCTCGCCGATGGCCCGGAGGAAGGCCGGAGTGGTGCCGAGCATCTCGGCTGCCCGGCCCATCGTGTAGGCGGGGTAGTCGTCGTCGTCCAGACGATCATTCAGTGGGTTGTCCGATGTCATGTCACCTCGCTGTGGAACGCGTCGAGGGGCCCTGGTGCCGTACGGCACCAGGGCCCCGAAGGAAATTCAACACCATCTGTCGGCTCTACTACGGTGCCGACCTCTTTGTTTCCCGCTATCCGGCCCGACAGGGCGGAACGGGGGATCGTAGCTGCGTGACCGGGGACCACCTTCCAATCCGGGGCCTTGCGGTACCCGGGCCGAGGGCTTCTCTCGGACCGGGCGATCCTGATGGCGTCTACTCCTCCGTTCTTCTCTGATCTTCCCTGAACCCAACCCTGGGTCAACGTCCTGCGCAGGGCGGCCCTTCGGCTGCGAGCCGCCCTGCATGCTTCCTTCAGTCATCCGCCGTCCGTGTCTGGCGGATCTTTTTCGACCGTGTCTTTCGAGAAGAAGCATACCCGCGGCGGAGGCGAAAATCTACTGCGCCGGAGACAGGTTTCACTCTTCTGGCCGGGTAGATATCCTGCCCCGTCGCCCCGGCCCGTAGGCGACACAGCAGTGGGGCCCTGCCGACGAGCGTCGGCAGGGCCCCATCGGGAACCTGAGGGCGATGGCTCGGCCCGCCTTGAGGAGGAGTGCGGGCCGACCGCGCGGAGTCGGATCATGGGAGTTCGATGGGTTTGGCTCCCCGGCGGCGGCTGCGGACCGCGGCGACGGGCGCTTCCGGAAGCCGCGCCGCCTCCGGGAGAGCACGGGAACGGCGGGAGGCGACGCCGCCTCCGCGAGGCCACGGGAACGGCGGGAGGTGACGAGAGCTCCGGGCGGCGCCGGCTCAGGCGGCCGCCTCGTGGCGGGTGCGCCGCTGCGCTCTTCCGGAGACGGCCGCGCCGGAGGGCCGCCCCCGGCGTCCCCGGCGCCCTCGGGGCGGGGAGGACGCGGGGCGGGGACGTTGCGTGACGGGCGCGGTGATGACCACCGGCACGCCGGACGGCGTCCGGGCGCCCGTGATGCGGCTCAGCTCCGCCTCGCCCGAACGCACCGGGGTGATGTGCGGAGTGATACCGGCGGATGTCATCAGCCGGGCCATTCCGCGCCGCTGGCGGGGGGTCACGAGGGTGACGACGGTGCCGGATTCCCCCGCGCGGGCGGTACGGCCGCCGCGGTGTAGGTAGTCCTTGTGGTCGTTGGGCGGATCCACGTTGACGACCAGGTCGAGGCTGTCGATGTGGATGCCGCGGGCCGCGACGTTGGTGGCCACCAGGACGGTGACGTGACCGTCCCGGAACTGGTTCAGGGTCCGGGTGCGCTGTGGCTGGGACCGGCCCCCGTGCAGCGCGGCGGCACGGACGCCGTTGTCCAACAGGTGCCTGGTCAGCCGGTCCACGGCATGCTTGGTGTCCAGGAACATCATGACCCGCCCGTCCCGGGCCGCGATCTCGGTGGTCGTACGGTGCTTGTCCGCCTCGTGCACGTGGAGTACGTGATGCTCCATCGTGGTGACGGCACCGGCCGACGGGTCGACGGAGTGCACCACCGGGTCGGTCAGGTAGCGGCGGACCAGTCGGTCGACGTTGCGGTCCAACGTGGCCGAGAACAACATCCGCTGGCCGCCGGGACGCACCTGGTCGAGCAGCGCGGTGACCTGGGGCATGAACCCCATGTCGGTCATCTGGTCGGCCTCGTCGAGCACCGTGGTGGTGACGTCGGCGAGCCGGCAGTCGCCCCGGTCGATGAGGTCCTTGAGCCGACCGGGCGTCGCGACGACCACCTCCGCGCCGACCCGGAGCGCCCCGGCCTGCCGGCCGAGGGACATGCCGCCGACGACGGTGGCGAGCCGGAGGCCCACGGCGCGTGCATAGGGGGCGAGCGCGTCGGTGACCTGCTGGGCCAGCTCGCGCGTGGGGACGAGGACCAGGGCGAGGGGGCGGCGCGGTTCGGCGCGGCGGCCCGCCGTCCGGGACAGTACCGGCAGCCCGAAGGCGAGGGTCTTGCCGGACCCGGTGCGGCCGCGGCCGAGCACGTCACGGCCGGCCAGGGAGTTCGGCAGGGTCGCCGCCTGGATCGGGAACGGCACGGTCACCCCTTCCAGGCCGAGCGTGGCCAGCAACGGAGCCGGCATGGCGAGCTCGGCGAACGACTCGACGGCCGGCAAGGCCGGCGTGGTCGTCTCGGGCAGCGCGAATTCGGCCTGGCCGGGCTGTCGGCTTCCGCGACGGCCGGAGCGGCTGGAGGAGTTGTCGGCACGTGTACGCGTGGTACGTGTACGCGTGGTACGTGTGCGCGTGGTATGCGTGCGGCTCAAGAGGAACCTTCCTCGATGCGGGCGCGTATCAAGGAATTCCCGCAGTGGAATGAGCGGTGCAGAGAATCGCGAGAACGGGCCGAGAACAAGATGGGCCGAGAACAAGACGGGCCGAAAATAGTAGGGGGGCGAATCGCTCGGGGAACGAAACGAGCTGGGGCCCGCACCCCAAGGTGCGGGCCCCAGCTGCGAAATATGTGTCAGCGCTGAAGCGTCAGGCCGGAATGATGTTCTCGGCCGTCGGGCCCTTCTGGCCCTGAGCGATGTCGAACGACACCTTCTGGCCTTCCAGCAGCTCGCGGAAGCCCTGGGTGGCGATGTTCGAGTAGTGGGCGAAGACGTCGGCGCCGCCGCCGTCCTGCTCGATGAAGCCGAAGCCCTTTTCCGCGTTGAACCACTTCACGGTGCCAGTAGCCATTTTGTTCTCCTTCGGGAGCTCTAGGGCGGTGTCAGTGATCCGCTCTGTGCGAATCCTGTGTCGCCGTGATGATTACCCCGTCGGAAATAAACCCTCTGGCAACCACACCTGCAACTGAGATCGACAGTAGCACGGTGCGACCGGTCCTGCGTGCTCCGTAATTCCGTTGCCGCCGACGGTCGAGAAATATGTACCGCACCCCGCGCCAATATCTCATTTCGCGGGCACAGATATTGCTGCCCACGGGTATGGGTTTCCTGCCTGCCGCTGTCACCGCCGTCGGTGAGTGGCGCGACGGAGAGCGCGCATCTCCTCCGGCCGGCGCGGCCGTGAGCGAGTCCGGCTCTGTCTTCACAGACCGACGTTGGACTCCTTCGCCACATCCAGACGCCCCTTACCCCGCATTCGAGCCCATGCGACACCGGACAGAACGCCCGCGCCGGCAGCCCGGCGACGACAGCCCGCTCCCAGAGCTGGCACGATGTCCGGCATGGGCCGACCGGAGACGCTGAAGGACAACCTAACCGCCCGTGGCCGCTACGCGACCCTCCAGCGGGAGACCTTCGACAGGGCGGATCTCGTGTCGGTGCGCCTGCAGTCGTTGTGGTTCACACGGTGCACGTTCCGGGAGACCGACCTCCGCCAAGCCGCCCTCGACGGCTGCCACTTCAAGTTGTGCGATCTCCGCGGAGCCGATCTGAGCGGTGCCTCCATGCGGGGCGTCACGCTGGCGGGCTGCGACCTGACCGGCGCCGATCTCCGGGCAGCGGACCTGACCGGTGCCCGTTTCGGCCGGGTCCTCACCGGCGCCGCGCCTCATGGGCTCACCGACGCCACCGACGTCAGGCTGGACAACGCCATTCTCCGCGATCTTCAGCTCGACCAGGTCATCGGTTGGCCCACCACCGGGTAGTCAGCCGACTGTGGTGGTGCTCCTCAGGGCTCCGTGCAGGGAGTGAATGAGACGAGAACAGCGACGGAGACTGAGACGGAAACAGCGCCGGAGACTGAGACGAGAACAGCGACCGAAACATCGACGGAAACAGCGACGGAAACAGCGACGGAAACAGCGACGGATGGGCACGTAGAGGCGAGGGGCCTGCCTGGCCGGATTGCCGGCATGAAACGGCTGCGTCCCGAGATGAGCCGACGCGACCGAGTTCCGGCAACGTCTCGGCGAACTCCCGCTCGCCAGTGAAGGGCCTACGCGGGGCAGGCGGACTGCCTCGCGTCGGCACCCTCCTGTTGCTCGACGCCACGCTCCGTACAGAGGCGGGGGGGGCGGACGTGGAACTCGGCCTACTGGCGGGTCTGTTCCCGTGGTGCCGGATAGCCGTACGCCGTCTCCCAGTTGGTCAGGACGCGCTGCTGGATGTCGGCGGGCCAGCCATTCGCGAAACTGCCCTTGACGGGGCGACTCTCCTTGGGGAAGCGGTCGGCCAGCAGGCAGTTGTGGACGACCTTGCCCGCGCGGTAGCTGTGCTGCTCGGCCTCGGAGAGGTAGACGGAGAGCGCGGCCGTGGGCTTGGCGGGGAAGTGGACCTCGCCGCGTTCGGGATGGTTGCGGGTGGCGAAGGCCCAGACGAGTTCGTTGACGTCGGTGATGTCGATGTCGTTCTCGACCAGCAGTACTTTGGGCACACCGAAGCCCGCCTTGCCCGCGAAGACGAGGTCGCCGATCCTCCGCGCGAGTTCGCCGGAGTGGATGCCCAGGGTCTCGTACCAGTCCGGATCCATCGAGACGACCAGCCAGTGGAGCGCGGACTCGTAGGAGAACCAGGCGGAGGCCGCCGGCAGCCCGGCTTCGCGGAGTTGGTAGAGGATCTCCGCGGCGTGCATGGTCCCGGTTCCGGTGTGGTCCTCCTCCACCGGGGGACCGGCCGCGACCGCGGGGAGGATCGCCCCGTCCCTGTAGGTGACCGCGCTGACGTGGAACACCGGCTTGGGCGAGGCGTCGTCGCTGTTGTAGCCGGGATACTCGTTCATGGGCCCCTCCTCCACCGTCTCGTCGAACGCGATGTGTCCCTCGATGACGATCTCGGCGGTGGCGGGCACGCTCAGGTCGACGGTCTCGGCGGGCACCACCTCGATGCCCTCGCCGAACAGGGCCCCGACGAAGTGGCTCTCGTCCGCGCCCTCGGGCAGCGGCATCGCGCCCGCGTAGGGCAGAGCCGGCTCCACCCCCAGGGCGAGCGCGATGGGCATCGGTTCGCCAAGGGCCGTCCACTGGGCGCGGATGATGCCGAGATGCTGCGGCCCGGGGATGAGGCAGGCCAGCCGGTCCCTGCCGGCGATCATCATGCGGTTGATCGACCAGTTCGTCCAGGAACCGTCGGGCGTGCGGGCGATGTTCATGCCGTAGGTCTGGATGTACCGGCCGCCGTCGTTGCCGTGGAGCAGCGGGGTCGGGAAGGCGAACAGGTCGATGTCGTCGCCCCGCATGATGTTCTGCTTGCACGGCGCGTCGGCGGCGGAAACCTCCACCGGAGGGACGCCGGGCCGACCGCGGGCCGCGACCACGGCCTCCATGACCTGCCGTCCCGACGCCTCGGCAGGCAGCCCCAGGGCGAGAGCGACACGCGCCAGCCGGTGCTCGGGGCCGGACAGGCCACCGGGTGCGCCGAACACCCTGAAGCCGGTGCCGGTGTAACCAGTGACCGCGTTGAACAACGGCGCCGGCGCCTTCAGGTCGTAGGAACGGCGGATGATCGCACCGATCTCCAGGTTCCAGTCGACTTCGGTGTCGATCTCGTTGACTTCCCCGATCGCGGCCAGCGCCGCGATGAACTCACGCAGACTGCGCAGATGAGTCACGTCTGTCCTCTTCGAGTCGGCGCCGGGCGGCATCGCCGCTCCAGCGCGGGAGCTCGGGCACCTCGATGCCGAGCAGGTCAAGGGCGCGCCCGGCGGTGTGGTCGACGATGTCCTCGACCGTTCCGGGCCGCAGATAGAACGCCGGTACCGGCGGCATGACGATCCCGCCGGACTCGGTGGCCGCGGTCATCGCACGCAGATGCGCCAGGGTCAGGGGCGTTTCGCGGACCAGCAGGACCAGCGGTCGGCGCTCCTTCAGGGTGACGTCCGCGGCGCGGGTGAGCAGATTGTCCCCGCCCGCGAACGCGATCGCGGACAGCGTCCGGATCGAACAGGGCGCGACGATCATCCCGTCGGTCCGGAACGAGCCCGACGCGATCGCCGCGCCGATGTCGGTCGGCCGATGAATCACATCCGCCAGCGCGGCCAGGTCGCGCGCGCTCAGATCGGTCTCGTACGCCCTGGTCCGCTGGCCCGCGGGTGTCACCACCAGGTGGGTCTCGACCTCGGCCTTGCGGGCCAGCTCCAGTACGCGGATGCCGTACGCGATGCCCGTCGCGCCGCTGATCCCCACCACCAGCCGCCGCGGCCGTCCGCTCAGTGGCTTCCCTCTCCGCGAAGGACGCCGGCGTACTCGTCCGTGAACGCGTCGAAGGACCGCGCCGGCCGACCGGTCAGCTTCTCCACATCGCTGGTGACAGCCGCCGCGCCGCCGGCCGCGTAGAGCCCGTACAACTCGACCAGACCCTCCGCCCTCCAGCGGTCCCAGCCCGCGCCGAGCATTCCGGCGAGCGCCGCCTCGGGCCGTACGGCCTCGTACTCCACCGAGTGCCCTACGGCGACGCCGAGGTGTCCGGCGATCTGAGCGTGCGACAGGGCCGCCGGACCGGTCAGGGTGTAGACGGCACCCTCGTGCCCGTCCCCGGTCAGCGCTTCCACGGCCGAGTCCGCGACATCGCGCGCGTCGACGTACGACACCGGGCTCGTGCCGGCCGGGAGGGCCAGGTGCCCGCCGCGCACCGCGTCGGCCATGCCCAGGAAGTTCTGGAAGAAGCCGTTCGGAGCCAGCACCGTCCACGGCAGCCCGGTCGCGACCAGGTGATCGAGTCCGCTGTTGTGCGCGGCCAGGAACCGTACGCCGTCGGGCCGCTGCCCCATCCCGGCGGCGGCGTGCAGCACGATGCGCGGGCGGCGGCCGGTGCGGACGGCGGCGTCGATGACGTTCCGCTCGTGCGTGGCCATGTCCGGATGGACCGCCACGAGCAGATACACCACATCGGCACCGGCCAGCGCCGCGTCCAGCGACGCCGGATCGGTGAAGTCGGCGACAGCCGGAACGACTCCCGCACCCCACTCCGCCGGAACGGCCGAACCGGCACGCACCAGCGGCCGGACGTCCGTGCCACGGTCCTGCAGCCTGGTGACGACCTGCGACCCGACGGTGCCCGTCGCTCCGCTGACGACGATCACATGTACCCCCTGTGTTGTGTCGTGTCCCGCTCTGTCCAACCGGAGCCTGTCATCGCGAAGTTGGGACGATCAAGGCCGAATTGATGCACAATCCATGAGCCAGGCTCATCGAAGCGGGAAGCGGGAAGCGGGAAGCGGGAAGCGGGAAGCGGGAAGCGGGGGAGCTGGGAGCCGGAGAGCGGGGAAGCGGGGGAGCTGGGGCGGAATGGACCTGACGGAGATCGAGACCTTTCTGGCGCTGTCGGAGGAGCTGCACTTCGGGCGCACCGCGGAACGTCTGAGGCTCTCCCAGTCCCGCGTCAGCCAGCTGATCCGGTCGCTGGAACGCCGCATCGGCGCGCCGCTGTTCAACCGGACCAGTCGCCGGGTCTCACTGACCCCGCTGGGCGAGCACGCCCGCGACACCCTCGGCGCCGCCCACACGCATCTCAAAGCAAGCTATGAGGAGGCGTGCGCCATGGCGCAGGGCGTGGTCGGCGCTCTGCGCGTCGGATTCCTTGGCTGCCTCAACGGCCCGCCGCTGACCGACGTCGTACTCGCCTTCGGCCGTCAGCACCCGGCCTGCGACATCGCGGTGGCGGAGGTGCCCTGGACCGATCTCTACGGGCCACTGCGCGCCGGCGAGATCGACATCCTGCTCACGTTGCTGCCGGTCGACGAACCGGACCTGAAGGTGGGCGCCGTGCTGGTGTCCCACGGCCGGGCGCTGGCCGTGGCTCTGGGGCATACGCTGGCGGAACGGGAATCGGTCGACATCGAAGACCTCTCGGACCAGGTCCTGCTCAACGGTCCCGCCGAACTGCCCGAGGCCCTTCGGTACGACCTGTGCCCGCCGTTCACCCCGCTGGGCAGGCCGTTGCGCCGCGCGACCGGGGGACGGACCTATCAGGAGGCGCTCCACCGAGTCGCCTCAGGCGAGATGGTGTGGACGACCCATGAGGGACTCTTTCGCGTGTACGCGCACCCCGGCGTCGTGTACCGCCCTCTCAGCGGGCTGCCCTTGGCCAACGGCGCCCTCGTCTGGCGCGCCGACGGCGAGAACGCCAAGGTCCGTGCCTTCGTCTCCCTGGCCGCACAGTCTGCCTCCGGCCGCACGGTGCCCAGCGCGTCCTTGACGGCGTAGCACCGGTGAGACGGGCACCGACGACAGGGAGCCCGCCCGCCCCGCACGCCGGCTGTGCCCGCGCTCGTCCGGTCTCGGCCTGCTCGGCTGAACGGTCGGCTCTCCATAGAGCTCGTAACACAGTCTTGTGGCTTCAGTCAGAGGGAGCGCCATACTCACTTCTGGGAGTGGGCCAAGTCGCTACGAGTGCTTGCCGGTCCGGGAAGCGGGGACCGGAGACTATCTCCTGGGTGGGTTCACCGTTGAGCCAGCACACTTGCTCGGGCGCGCCATCGCCGGTGTCGAACAGGCAGCACACGCCGCTGCTGTCGGCGGTGAGATCGGTGAAGGTCTTTCTGATGTTGGCCGAACTCGCGAACAAGCGACTCATCGCTGACGTCGCTGCCCAGCACTCCAGTGACGCGTAGGCAGGGTGCAGGAAGGACTCGAACCGCACCGTCGCGTAGATGTACCCGATCTGGACACGCCCGTCCGCCTCGAGGTCAGGCCCGTACGTTTGTGCGTACTCGCGCAGGGCGTCATCGGCATCGAACATGAGGGACATGTCGAGCTCGAATGTGTCACCTGCGGAGCAGTCGACTGGTTCACTCTCGAAATGTGACGTGAACGGGAGGATGGTCCGATCCCCTCCGGGCAGGCTGACTTCAAGCCGCGGCACGGCGCGTTTCGGTGGCGCCAGTTGGGCCAGGTTGGCCAGCGCTCTGACGACGTTGCGGGGGCGCAGATAGATGTCATAGCCGTAGATCAGTCCCACAGTTACCCCTCGGGAGCCGTACGTCTTCTCGCCAAGCAACGCGTCGGGGTGTCGGCGGGAGGGCCCGGACGTCCGGCGACGGGCGGAAGTGTAGCCACTGGGGGAACGCTTCGCGGCGTTCGGTCTCTGACCGGGTTGAGCCCGGTGGGGCGGCCCGCGATACTCCGGGAATGGCCGACGTAGAAGCGTCAGAGGCGTGTGACCGTGGTTGGGACGGTCCTTGGTACCGCGTCCATACGGATCGCTTCGAGGCATCTTTCCTGCCGGGCGCGGGGGAAGATCTGGGCGCGGTCTGCAATGTGGACGTCGAAGTCCGGTTGACAGCGGATGGATCACGCTGGAGCGCGACCGTGTTCACCCTTGCGGAGGTGGAGCGCGTGATGGAGCACTGGTCTCGAAGCGGTGAGGCCCTGGGCGGACGGTACTTCTGGTGCTGGTCGTCCGGCCTGATCGTCCGGGAACCCGGCATCCTCGGCATGACCGATGTCTTCGTCGGCCTGCTCGACGCGGGCGAGTCCCGGCAGATGCTCCGCCGGCTCGACGACGATGAGCGCCCCGAACCCGACCGACTCGACCGACTCAGCCGGCAGGTGTCGTCGTCCAGGCGGCTGCCGTGACGGGCGGGGACCGGGTCGCCGGTGCTGTGGTGGGCTCGGCCGTGGGGGATGCGCTCGGGGCCCCGTTCGAGTTCAGCCTGGAGGGCAGCTTCTCCGCGCGCTTCCCGGACCGGTCGGCCGGCGGGGAGATGTGCGGAGGCGGTGGCTGGGAGCCCGGCGAGGCCACCGACGACACGCAGATGGCTGTGCACCTCGCCGAGTCCCTCTTGGAACGCGGTGGGCTCGATCTCCCGGACATCTTCGCCCGTTTCCAGCGGTGGGCGTCCGACGAGCCGAAGGACATCGGCCTGCAGACCGAGGACGTGCTCACCAACGGATCACCGTGGGATCTGGCTGCGGCGATCCACTTCCAGACCACGCATCGCGCGGCCGGGAACGGCTCGCTCATGCGCGCCACGACCTCCGCTGTCTTCTTCGCCGGCGGGGGACGGCAGGTGACGATGGACGCGGCCCGCCGCATTGCCGCGCTCACCCACGGCGACGCCGCCGCCTGGGAGGGCACCGCGATCTACCACGAGCTCGTGCGGGTGGCCCTGGGCGGCGAGGACCCGCTTGCCGCCGTCCCCGACACGCTCGCCGCGGTGGACGCGGGTCACCGGGAGCGGTACGCCGTTGTCCTTGACGCGGGCTGGCACCCTGACCGGGCCACGGAGTTCAACGGCGCGGTGTGGCCATGCCTGGGCTCCGCGGTCTGGGCGCTGCGCCACACGACGTCGTTCGAGGCCGCGCTCAGGGTCGCCGTCGACCTCGGCGGAGACACCGACACTGTCGCCGCGGTCACCGGCGGACTCGCCGGAGCCGTCTACGGACTCGACGCGATTCCCACCCGCTGGACGCGGCCCCTCCACGTCCCGCTGCCGGGCGGGGGCGGGCGCACGCTCGGCCTGCGCGAGCTCGTCCGGCTGGGCCGACGGCTCGGTCGGATCAACCAGCCGCGCACTCGGTAGCCGAACGGCCTTGTGTCGGTGCGGTATGCCAGAGTCCTCGCATGCTGGAGATCGTGGTCGAGACGGAGACCGGGGAGCGGCACGTCCGCGCGTCCGCCGAGGCGCTGGCCGGACTGATCCGTCGCATCGGGGCTGACAGGGACCGTTTTCTCGTGCTCCAGCGGCTGCCGGACCTGCCCGATGTCTTCGCGCAGGTCTGGCACGAGTCCGGTGGCGGCTACACGCTGGAGCATCGCGACGGCTCGGCCGACCGGCACTTCCAGGTGGTCCTCCACAACTCGGAGGCTGTGGTCGCGGCGTTGACGGGCTGGGCCCAGCACGAGCGCGGCTGGGGCACCGGCCTGCCATGGTCCCGGTTGGACATGGGCAGCGCCACAGAGGTGCCGCCGCTCGACCTGGACGAGCGCGAGATGTCGGAGCTGGAGGGCCGCGTTCGGATCTCACTGGTCGGCGGCTACGCCTCCCGGACCGAGCTCGCCGAGCTGGCGGAGGAGTACCTGGTCACCGCGGACCGCCGCCCCGTCTCGCGTGAGCAGGCAGCGGCGATGGTCGACCGGATGTGGCTGGAGCGTGTCGCGGAGCAGGCCGCGTGGGAGGGGGAGACGGACCCCGAGCGGCTCACCCGCGCCTTCGCCGCCCTGCAGAGCGCGGGCATCACCGCCCGCGAGAACTTCACCTGCTGCCGCGGTTGCGGTCAGTCCGAGATCGGTGCCGAAGGCGGGCCGGAGGCCCGAGGATTCGTCTACTTCCACACCCAGTGCACGGAATCCGCTGCGGCCGGTCAAGGGCTCATGCTCCTCTACGGGGGCTTCGACGGCTCGGCCGAGACCACCAGGACCATCGGCGTCGAGGTCGTGGCCGCGCTCGATGCGGTGGGACTCCACACCGACTGGGACGAAGACCCCGACCGAGCCATCACGATCACTCCGCTCGACTGGCGACGACGTCTGGAGTGCTAGAGCACGCCACCAGGGCATGGGCAGTGCGCCGCATACATCAAGTCGGTACATGGACTACTGTTGGTACATGTCCATGAAGCGCACCAACGTCTACGCCGACCCCGAGGACCTGGCCATCATCAAGGAGGCGGCCAAGCGCCGAGGTATAAGCGAGGCCGAGATCATCCGCCAGGGCATCCATCTCGCGGCCATGGCGAACCGGGTCTGGGACGAGCCGCTGTTCTCCCGCACCTTCGAAGGGCCGGGGCGCACGCTGTCCAAGCCGGAGGTCCGCGACACGGTCGCCCAGGCTGTCCGGCGTGAGGCCGGTTCGGGTTCCGGGTCCGCCGCGTGATCATTGTCATCGCCGATACGTCCGGCCTTCTGGCGGCCCTGGACTCGGCTCATCCGGAACACCGGGCGGCGAACGAGGCGATCATGGCGGCGGGCCTGCTGGTCATGTCGCCGCTCCTGCTGGCCGAACTGGATCACGTGGCGACGCGCGAGCTCGGCAGGGAGGCCGCCCTCAGCGCGGTCGACGACCTGCGGCGCTGGATAAGCCGGGGCCGTGTCGTCATGCCGGAGATCACGGGGGAGCACCTGGGCGCCGCCCAGTCTGTCCGGGTCCGCTACCGTGCGCTGGACCTCGACCTCGCCGACGCGGTGAACGTGGCGCTTGCCGCCGACTACGACACGGATGCGATTCTCACCCTCGACCGACGAGACTTCCGGGCCGTACGCCCGCTGGGCCGCTACAAGGCGTTCCGGGTACTCCCCGACGACCTGCCGCTCTGACGCGCAGTCCTTCGGCGTCAAGCGCCCGCTCTCGCATGGGGTTTGTGCACCGCCCGCGACGAAGCACGTGCGGGTCGGGCATCCGGCATCGCCCAGGAGCAGCGGGCCTCAAGGCGGCTTTGCAATGAAACAAACCCCAGGCCGAAGACCTGGGGTTTCATCGTGGAGCGGGTGACGAGAATCGAACTCGCGCTCTCAGCTTGGGAAGCGACGGCGCTTGGGGTGGAACCAAGGATCTGACCAGCGCAGATGCCTGATCCATGGACTGGTCCTGGAACTGGCAGGACGGGGAGTCGGCAGCGCCGCTTCCGCCGAGAAGTCCCGTGCCCCCGGTGCGGGGGAGTACCGGGGGCACGGAGTTTGAGTGTCAGGCGTGGAGCAGGAGACTGATCTCCTTCGGCATCCCGACGGGCCCGTCCTGTTGCGGCTGGGGTGCCTCGTTCAGCTCGAAGGCCCATCGGTGGTTCGGAGAGCCGCCGAACGTCTTCGCTGCGATCTTCGGCAGAAACCGGGCGGCGGCGGCCGAGTCGTCCCACAGCAGGGCCAGACCCTGTCGGCCTGCCATCGGGTCGGATATCCAGCTGCCACCCCGCAGGCCCGGGAACTCGCCATCATGGAAGAGATCCGCGCTGTTGCGGGGGGTGCCCGGACGGGCACCGCTCTCTGGATTCCCAATGTGCGAAGTAGCGGTGGAACGGTTCGTGTCCCACCAGGCGATGACGACATGCATGGAGTCCCCCAACCTCAGGGTGTCGTGAATGATGTTGCGGTGTCCCCGTTGACACCCTGTCCGTAATGCCCGCTCTACGCCTGAGTCGTGTGTCAGAGCTGGGAACCGCCGGTGGCGTCGATGACCTGTCCGGTCAGCCAGCGTGCGTCGTCAGAAGCGACGAAGGCCACGATGTCGGCCACGTCATCGGGACGGCCCACACGCCCGAGGGCCGAGAGTTCCGCGGCGGACTGTTCGGCGGCCTCGTTGCCCCGCAGCCAGGAGGCGTTCATGTCGGTGTCGATGATGCCGGGCGCCACCGAGTTGACGGTGATGCCCCGGTTGCCGATGGCCTTGGCGAGCGTGAGCGTGAGGGTGTCGATGGCCCCCTTGGTCATGCTGTACGCGATGATGTCGGTCAGCGCGATACGCGTGGCCCCGGATGAGATGTTGATGATCCGGCCGCCGTCCCGCAGGCGTGTGAGGCCCTGCTGCGTGAGGAAGAACGGGGCACGCACGTTGACCGCGAACGCCTCGTCGAAGGCTTCGGGTGTGGTCTCCTCGATGTGACCGCGCGGCGTGATGCCTGCGTTGTTGACGAGGATGTCGAGACCGGCGCCGTCACCGTGCTCGATGATCTGCCGGTCGAACTCGGCCCACAGGGCCTCCACATCACCGCTGGTGCCGAGCTCGGCCCGCACGGGGAACGCCGCGCCGCCCTGCGCGCGGATGGCGCCCACCGCCTCGTCGGCCGCGGCGGCATTGCGCCCGTAGTGCACAGCCACGAGGGCGCCTTCGCGGCCAAGCCGTTCCGCGGTCGCGCGACCGATCCCCCGACTGCCGCCCGTCACCAGAGCCGTCTTGCCTGTCAGAGCGCCCATGACCTTCCAATCTGTAGGGTTGACTATGGAATTACCTTACATCAATTACGTAGCGATCGCTGTAAAATAGGTGCATGACGAGGACGCGACGGGGACGACCGCGCAGTTTCGATCGTGAGGCGGGGCTCGTGCAGGCCACGCTGCTGTTCTGGCAGCACGGCTACGAGGGCACTTCCATCGCGGACCTGACCCACGCGATGGGGATCTCTCCGCCCAGTCTGTACGCGGCCTACGGAGACAAGCGCAAGCTCTTCACCGAGGTCGTGGAGCGCTACGGCGGGACCTTCGGCGCTTTCATGGGCAGGGCGCTGGAGGAGGAGAGCGATGCCCGCGCGGGGTTCGCCAGGATGCTGCGCGAGGCCGCCGTGTCCTACACGGACCCGCAGCATCCGGCAGGCTGTCTGATCACGACGGCGGCGACGAACTACTCGGTGCAGACAGCCGACATCGAGCGGGATCTGCGGGAGCGAAGGGTGGCGAACGTCCACGCCTTCGACAAACGGCTGACCGACGCCGTGGCGGTCGGTTCATTGCCCGAGGGCACTGACACCCGGGCTCTGGCCGTGTACTTCGCCGCAGTGGTCCAAGGCATGTCCCAGCAGGCGCGGGACGGGGCGAGTGCGGCGGAGCTGAAGCAAGTGGCCGGACTCGCCATGACGGCATGGCCCGGCCGGGAAGCGTGAACCCGGCTCACGCGGAAGGTGGCTCCTCGGCGCGTGGAGCGGCCTCGGCCCGGCACAGCCGGGCCACGATGTGAGCGTACTTCTCGTCGAAGGCCAACGTATTGAAGGCCGCGTCCAGTTCGCTGGCGAGCGTACGACTGGCCTGCTCCCACATGTTCCGGCCCGCCTCCGTGGCCCGCAAGTGGCCGATACGCCGGTCGCCGGTCTGGGACGCCCGGCTCACCAGGGCCGAGCGTTCCAAGTGGGTGAGCAGGCGGCTCGCAGAGGAAGCGGTCACCCCCAGTCGCCGGGCCACCGTGCCCACCGTCGCCGGCTCCTGAGCAGAGCTGAGTGCCACCGCGCCGAGTGCCATGAGGGGAGCGAGACTCAAGCCGTGACGGCCTTGGAGCGTACGGTCGAGCCGCCCCTCGATAGTGGTGAACAGAGGAACGACCCGCTCCCAGAGCCGGGAGCCGCTGTCCGTGCCGGCACCGGGAACCCCGCGACCGTACCGTTCGTCCACTGGTTGCTTCCCTATCGTTCTGAGCTGTTCCGGAACCTGGCAGATCCGACGCGCGAGCGGGTTGCCGACGGGGCTACGGCACGATCAGGAGCTTGCCTCGTACGCCGCCGTCGGCCAGCAGCCGATGGGCGTCGGCCGCGCCGTCGAAGCCGAGTTCCTTGTGCTTCCGCAGGTGCAGGGCGCCGCTGTCGACGAGCTCGGACAGCCCGGTCAGGCACGCACCGTCCTGTTCGACGTGGGACACCGTCACGGTGATCGCGCGCTCTGCGACGGGGCGCCGGGTCGGCACGACGGAGACGACGCGCCCGTTGTCGCGTACGGCGCCGATCGCCGACGCCAGCCCAGCCGTCTCCACCAGCCCGTCGGCCGCCGCCACGCCGACCGCGGTGAACAGGTCCGCGCCCACGATCACATCCTGTGCTCCCAGCCCCCGGGCCTCCTCGGCGTCACAGGCATGCCGGACATGCGCCACGGCCCGCAGTCCCCGCAGCCGTGCCAACTGCAGGGCAAGTCCGCCGACCGAACCGAGGGCGCCGGTGACGAGCAGCGTGGCGCCCTCGGGCAGGTCGAGCGTGTCGAGCGCCTGCTGCGCCGTGAGCCCGGCCAGGGGCAGGGCTGCGGCCGTGGTGAGAGGGACGGACACGGGGGCCGGTGCGGCGATGGCCGCGGGAAGGGCCAGCACTTCGGCATACGTCCCGCGGCCGGTCGCCATCTGCGCCGACATCGCCACCACACGGTCCCCGGGGCGGAAGTCGGTGACGTGCTCGCCCACGGCGGTGACCGTTCCCGCCACATCCCAGCCGAGCACCATGGGCGGCTGCAGGGCGCTGTGCTCCGCGTGCTTTCCGGCCCGCGTCTGGAGATCGACGGGATTGACGGCGGCCGCCGCGGTGCGGATCAGGATTCCGTCCGCATCGGGTGCGGCAGGCTCTGGAACCTGCGACACCGCGAGCTGTTCCGGCCCTCCGTAGGCGGAGAGGACGACTGCGCGCACGATGCTCCTTTCGGTCGGTGTGGCTTCGGGCCCGCGGTCAGGAAGCGACCAGTTCGGGTACGCGAGGCGGCAGCCGGTCGGAGACCGAGCCCGCCAGGGTGCGCACCGTGATGAGCCGCACCGGGCCGTCGCCTGCCCGGACCTGCCCGTCGGTCCCGTGCGGCACCAGAGCGAGCTGGCCGGCTCGCACATGTCGGTCACCGGAGGCCGAGGGGACGACGAGTTCGCCGTCGAGGACGAGCAGCGCCTCCTCCACTCCGTGGCCGGAGGCCACCTCCAAAGTGGCGCCTGCGGGCAGCTTCCAGTGCTCGATGGCCTCGCACTCGCTGTGCAGCATTCCTCTGCGGACCAGGCACTGCCACTCGGCCGTGGCGGCCTCGGGCGTGGTGGCCGCGGCCACTCGTACCGGCTCGTGCAGTGTCGAGATGATCACTACGCCTCCGCAGGGTGCCGCGGTACCGCCAGTGTCACGATCAGCAGCCGGAGTGGACTGGCGGCCTCGACCCTGGTCCTCGTACGGGCGCCGAGCGTGACGCAGGTGTCGGCGGCCAGCTCCGCCGAGGTACCGTCGGCGGCCCTTGCCCAGCCTTGGCCGCTGTGGACGAAGACCGCCAGCTCCGCGTCGTCGGAGCCCAGGAAGCACCGGTCCCCGGCCTCCAGTTCGGTGACCTCGACCCCGCGCAGCGGGCCGCCGAAGACTCCTGCGGTCGATACCGTGCGCTCCTTGAAAAGATCGTGAATGACGCTGTCGCCCATGGGGGGTACTCCTGGTCTGTATGTGGCTCCGGACAGAACGGCGCTCGTGCTCGGCGCGAGGGACTCGATCACCCACCAGTCGAGATCGGTGTCCGAGACGTTGCGCAGCCCGTGCACATTGCCCACAGCCGTCAGGGCGAGCGACCCCGGGCCGACGGGGTGGGGGCGGCCGTTGAAGAGGAACTCGCCCCGGCCACGCAGGACGAGATAGATCTCCTCGGTCCGTGTATGACGGTGCTCGCCACTGACACCGCCGGGAGGAATCGACGCCCACTCGACGGCCTCGGTGGCCGAGGCGAGTTGACGCCTACCGGCGAAACACTTCCAGCGGGTGCGTCCGGCCGCGCCATGTACTCCGTAGACCGTGGCCGCACCCGTCACCGTTCCGATCGAGGTGAATCCCGGCCCGGCACCGGGTGTCGGCGCAGGTGCCGTAGCGTCTGGCTTCATCGCCGCGCTCCCGCCGACAGTTCGGCCAAGGTCTGTGCCGACGCGGCGAGTTCGGTCTCCGTGACGTCGTTGGCGAAGATCGCGCTGCCGATTCCGACCGGAAGCGGCAGACGCTGTTTGCCATCACGGTGCCGGACGGTATCGCGCAGCGCGGGCACCAGCACCTCCGGCGTGCACAGCGAGTGCCAGGTGGGCAGGCCGAGCTGCGCCATCACGCCGAGGACGCGCTCGCGCTGGTAGACGCTGACCAGCCCACGGCGCTCGGCCATCACGGTGGTGAGCGCCATGTCCACCGTTACGGCTTCGCCGTGCAGCAGGGTGGGCAGTGCGTGCATCTCGATGGTCGGGCTGAAGGTGTGGCCGTAGTCGACGACCCGCTCCAGCACCTTTTCCCACAAATTGGGCTGCAGTTCCTCCAGCATGCCGTGAATGGCACGCTCGACGACCTCGGTCGCAGGATCAAGGTGCAGCCCACGGGCCGCGAGCCGCTGGTCGACCGGGGCGTCCGCGGGGGTGAGGCCGACTCCGGTCTCCGGGCTCTGCATCTTGTTGCGCAGCAGTTCGGCACCGTGCTGCTCCAACAGGTCGAAGAGCCGTGCGTCCTTGATCAGGGCGATCTTGAGGATCTCGGCCAGGCCGTTGCTGATGTGTCGATCGTCGAGGGTGGTGAGGAACGTGCGGTCCAACAGCGTGCGGTCAGCCGGGAAATAGGTGCCGAGCCGGTTCTTGTGCCCGTTGTGGTTGACGCCGGTCTTGGCGCCCACTCCCGCGTCCACAAGGCCGATCAGCGTGGTCGGGATCCGGATGAACGGAGTGGAGCGGCGGTAGAGGCTGGCCGCGAAACCGACGATGTCCATGAGAACACCGCCGCCGATGGCGATCACCGGCTCCCTCCTGCGATCGATGCCGAAGGAGTCCAGGGCTTCGGTGACCCGCAGGACTGCGTCGATCGACTTGTGGGTCTCACCGGCGTCCAGGACCAGGACCTCATGGTCGACGCCATGGTGCTCGAAGTAGCCGCGTATGCGGTCTCCGTAGAGGGAATCCACCATGGAGTCGGTGACGACGATGCGGCGGAGACCGGTTGTGCCGTCGGTGTCCTCGAGGATGGTGGTGTTCTGCGGGTCCAGAAGGTTCTCCCCGGCCCGGATCTCGTACTGGACCGGATTGCTGGTCCGCACCGACCAATGCGTCACAGGACTGCCGACTGCGAACAGGCCGTCGTTGCTCCGGGCTATCTGGGTGTCTTGCTGCATCAGGCGTCTGCCCTTCGACGAAGAGTGTCGTCATGTCCGTCGCGGATTGCTGCGGGGCAGCACGAACGCGTGTCTGCGCGGCGAAACCTGGTCACTTCAGCCGCTGGACCTGACCACCACGCTCCGTGGTGCGGCCCCCCTGCAGATGACCTTGCCATAGATATTCTTGCGCACGCAAGGATAGATAGAAGTGGCGCGCCGTGTTTCGCGTGTCGGAGTGGCTTCGGAGCTCTTGAAATCAGCGTGTGAGCTGGCATTTTAGGCGGAAGCGGATGGCGCGATCAGGCGTGACGCCCATGTCCGGATCCTTTCTCTCGCAAGAGATTGGGTCCGCGGACGGCGTTCGGGCCCGCCATGGAACGCGAGAAGCCCCTGCCGGTCACGGCAGGGGCTTCTCGGCGCGAGGGGGGCTCAGTGATCGAGGGTCGGCGCATACCGCAGCCGGGCCACGACCGAGCTGGTCCTGCTGTCCAGGGCCGCCACCTCGAGAGCCGCTCCCACTTCCTGGCGGAAGAGTCGGCTGATGTCCGTGACGATCGCACGTCCCTCATGGGTGATGCGCACCACCACACCTCGACGGTCCGTGCCGTGGGCGACTCGCTCCGCGAATTCGCGCTTCTCCAGCCGTGCCACGGCTCGGGTGGCCGAGGACTGATTGAGCCCGAGCCGCTGGGCTAGATGGTTCATCCGCATACCGGCCGGGTCTCCGGAGCTCAGGGCCTGCAGCGACAGGAAGTCGGTCAACCCAAGTCCGAAGTCTTCGGAGAGTTTCCTGTCCAGCGTGGTCCCGACTTCCGCGACCAGTACCGACAGCTGGCTCCACAGCTCGATGCCGTCTTCCTTGCGTGGTCGCATGGCTGCTGCCTTCTGTGCTCGAAGGGTCTCGTCGTCTGCCTCGGGGAGAGCAAGCAGGAACCCGGATCGGGCGCAACCGGAACTCGGGCGCGTCGGGTTAACGCCCAGCATACGAGCCGCAGCCTCTCACGAAAACCCGAAGTAACCCCGTTCTTTTCATGCCCACACAACGATCATGGAGGGTCCTTGCTGATGTGGCGACGCGCACCGACTCCACAGGAGGAGGAAAAGCGCAGGTCAACTACGCGATCTTTGATGAATCGTGCACTCGACCGGAAGTGATTGTTCTTGCGTGCGCAAGAATGTTCCTCTACTGTCGCCAGCGTTCGGGTGCGCTGCCCTGCCGGTGGCGGGCGTGCCAAAGGCGCCCGACGCACCGTCCAAGGGGGGACTGCATGCTCAGCGCTGCGCCTACATCATCTGCCAGGCCCGCACCCACAACCAGCGGCCTGCCGACCGCTCGGGCCGTGGACCATTACGCGTTCACCGTGCCCGACCTGAACGACGCGGTCGCCTTCTTCACCGACGTACTCGGTGGTGAGCTGTGCTATCGGGAAGGGCCTGTCGAGGCCGCGTCCGGCGACTGGATGACACGCAAACTCGGTGTTCACCCCCGGGCGCGGGCCCACGTCGCCCTGGTCAGGCTCGGCCCGTACAGCAACCTGGAGCTCTTCGAGTACTCGGCACCCGGCCAGGTCACCTCGCCGCCGGGGCCGAGCGATGTAGGCGGCCATCACCTGGCGCTGCGGGTGGTGGACCTCGACTCCGCGGAAGAGCACCTGCGCGCCAACGATGTCGTGCGTCTCGGCCCGGCGGAGGCCGGCGAAGGGCCGGAGGAGGCGCGGCGCTGGTTCCTGAGCCCGTGGGGCATGATGTTCGCCCTGTGCGGGCCGCCGTCCCCCACGGCCGGCCGCGGCACGTACGCCGGGCGGTTCGTGCCGGCACGCACCGCCCGGGGGGAGGGGCCGCTGCGTCTGCTGGGCGTCGACCATGTCGGGTACACGGTGGTCGACCTGGACGCGGCGACGGACTTCTTCACCGACGTCCTCGGCGCCGAGATCGTCGAGTGGCCACCCGCGTCGGTACCCACGAGTCACCGGCCGCCCGGGACCGAGCGGGAGCGGCGGGTCGTGCTGCGCACCGGCCCCACAGCCAACGTAGAACTCTCTCAGTGCGGGACAAACGCTCTGCGCACACGGCCGCCCCGCAACAGCGATGTCGGAGGCCACCACCTCGCCTTCTACGTGGACGACGTCGACACGGCCGCCGCCTACCTGCGCAGGCAGCCCGGAGTGACGCTGATGGGAGAGCCGGAGACGATCGCGAGCGGCCCGATCGCCGGAGACCGCTGGCTGTATTTCGGCACCGCGACGGGCATCCAGATGGAACTGATCAACATGCCGGACGGCGCCCTGCCTTACGAGGCGCAGACAACGGCCCGTCGGGCCACACCCGGGCGGTTGCGCTGGCACGACCGCCCGTGACGGCCGCCCGGCGGCCACGCACCACTCGCACCATCCGGGGGATCCAGTGAGCACGTTCGCACCGACACCGACCCGCACGACCGGCCCGCTTCGCAAGGCCACCGAGGCAGGAGTGGCCCTCTGGCTCGACTGCCGTCACACCCCGGCATCCGGGCACGTGGCACAGGCCCGTGCCGCGGTCGACGAGCGCACGTGTGGCGTGCTCGGCGGCGCGCCGGAAGGACGCTCCCCTCGCCCCGGCGGCATCCCGGCTGGCCTCGCCGTGACCGCGGTGGCGACGGACGGTACCGCGGTCGTGGGACCCGTGCGTTCCGTGGTCGGCTACCGGCGGATCATGGACGTTCTGCTGGCGGACCTGGAGGCGCTGGTCGCGTCGGGCGGCCCGCTGCCCGTGTCTCCCACGGTGATCGAGTACTCGTTGTCGGACGTCGATGCGGCCGTGGACGCCTGTCTCGACCTGGCCGGCAGCTGGGAGGCCAAAGCCATGCGCGGACTCGCCGGCGTCGCCGGCGCGCATCTGCTGTACGGCGCGCTGCGGCGGGATCTGGGCTCCGCCCGCTGGGCCCGCCTGATCGCGGCAGGCGCCCAGGTCCCGTACCTCCTGTGGTCCTGCGGCCCTGCCGTCACCGCCGACCGGGGTGCCCGCCTCGCCGAGAAGTGCCTCTTCCCCGGTACGGGTGTCGCGCTGTCGCCCGCGGCCCTGGCCGAGTTCGGCGAGCGCGGTGTGGTCACGGGCCCGACCGCACTCGACCTGGACGAGGCGGTTCGCGTTGCCAAGGCCCTCGGCTGGTTCGACGTGAATCTCAACTCCCTTTCCACCGCCGGGGTTTGAGGCATTCCGCCTCTCTGATCTCCCCCGGTCCCACCTCACCGACTCTCCACAGCCCTCTGCGGGCTGTCCCGTCATGCCCACGACCCAGGCATGACCGCGCCGAGAAGACAAGGACCTGCTCGATGAAGACCATGAAGCGGCGAATATTCCTTTCCGGTACGGCTGCCGCGGGTGGCGCCTTCGCCGCGACCGCGGCCGGAGTCGGCACCGCCGTCGCGGCCGAGGCTCCCCGCACCACGTCGGAGGCCACGGGCACGATCACCGTCGGCCCGCAGGACCGCCGCTACTCGGACCTGCGCCGCGGCACCAACCAGCGCTGGGTCGGCAGCCCGGAACAGATCCGCCTCGCCACCACCACGGAAGAAGTCGTCCAGGTCGTCCAGGAGGCCGTGGATTCCGGAAAGCGGCTGGCCGTGCGCAGCGGCGGGCACTGCTACGAGGACTTCACCACGCACAAGGACATCTCGATCGTCCTGGACCTGTCGCGCATGGACGACGTCTCCTATGACACGCACCGCCGCGCCTTCGCCGTACAGCCCGGCATGCCGCTCGGCCGCGTGTACGAAAGCCTCTACAAGGGCTGGGGCGTCTACCTTCCGGCCGGCAACTGCCCCAGCGTCGCGGCCGGAGGGCACATCCAGGGCGGTGGTTACGGCTCGATGAGCCGCCGAGACGGCCTCGCGGTCGACCATGTGTACGGCATAGAGATCGTCGTCGTCGGAGCCGACAAGAAGGCACGCGTGGTCACCGCGACCCGAGAGCAGGACGATCCCAACCGCGACCTCTGGTGGGCCCACACCGGCGGCGGTGGCGGCAACTTCGGTGTGGTCACCCGCTACTGGCTGCGCTCCGCCGATGCCACAGGGTCCGACCCGGCCGATCAGCTGCCCACTCCGCCGCGCGAGGTCTGGCTCAGCGAGATCGCCTGGCCCTGGGCCGATCTGAACGAGGCACGCTTCACCCGCCTGATGTGGAACCACGGAGAGTGGCATGCCCGCAACAGCGCCCCGGATTCGCCGTACACCGCTCTGTTCAGCCAGCTGAAGACGTTCCACAAATCAGCCGGCGCCGTGGTGCTCGACTCACTCGTCGACGCTGGAGCCCCCGGTGCCGAACGCATGCTGAAGAGCTACATCGATGCCGTGTCGGCGGGCGTCGGAGTCAAGCCCCAGGTACGGCAGTACCGGCGGATTCCGTGGCTGCACGCCACTCAGTGGCCCGGCTTCACCGGTCCCGACCCCACCATCAGGTTCAAGGGCAAGTCGGTCTACGCCAAGCGCACCTACACCGACACACAGATAAATGCCGCTTACCGGCACCTGACGCGCGACGACTTCGACAACCCCGGCGCGCTCCTGATGATCGCG
Organism: Streptomyces beihaiensis; assembly: GCF_026274175.1. Lineage (GTDB taxonomy): Bacteria > Actinomycetota > Actinomycetes > Streptomycetales > Streptomycetaceae > Streptomyces > Streptomyces beihaiensis. The sequence continues at coordinate 6,549 of NZ_JAPHNL010000157.1, read as the reverse complement.
TCGTACGGAGGCGTGGTGAACAAGGTCGCCGAAGACGCCACCGCCGTACCGCAGCGCGACTCCGTACTGAAATACCAGGTCGTCTCCCTCTGGAACGACGCCGCGGACGACAAGGCCAACATCAGCTGGGTCCGCACGTGCTATCGCGACATGTTCGCCGAGACCGGCGGAGTGCCGGTACCGAACGACACCACCGACGGGTGCTTCATCAACTACGCCGACGTGGACCTCAGCGACCCGCTGTGGAACACCTCGGGCGTCGCCTGGCACGACCTCTACTACAAGAACAACTACCCACGGCTGCAGAAGGTCAAGGCGGCCTGGGATCCCACCGGGTTCTTCCAGCACGCCCAGTCGATCAGTGCCTCTTAGGGCCTGACCGCCCCAGTACCGCGCAGCCCGCCGTCTCACGTGTACAGGTGATCCTCGTGCCCGACGTACGTCCCCGTCCCGCTCCCGTGCCCTCCGCACGGCTCTCGTCCCTCACCGGGGTGCGGTTCCTCGCCGCCTTCCTGGTGTTCCTCTTCCATCTGTCGCTGCTCGACGCCTATTCGTCCCCAGGAGGGGAGCACGGCCTCTTTGCGGCCGTCGTGAAGAACGGCGGCTGGGCAGGAGTCACGTTCTTCTTCATCCTCAGCGGCTTCGTCCTGACCTGGTCGGCCAGGGACAAGGACAATCCCCGCGCCTTCTGGGGACGCCGCCTGGCCAAGATCTACCCCAACCACGTCGTCACCTTCGTGTTCGCCCTCGTCCTCTACGCGTCGGCGAGCGCGACGCTGGACCGGGGGCTTCCCAACTTCCTGCTCCTCCAGGCGTGGATACCGCGCGACGACGTGTTCTTCAGCATCAACAACCCCAGTTGGTCGCTCTCCTGCGAACTGGTCTTCTATCTGCTGTTCCCGGTGCTGCACCGGTTGATCGTCCGGATCGGAGCCCGACGGCTGTGGTGGTGGGCCACCGGCGTCGCCGTGACAATCGTGCTGCTGCCGCTGATCGCCCAACTGATTCCTAGTGGTGCGGCGTTCGGTCCGAACCACGCCAACTCCCCGCTGCACGGTCACTCGATCAACCAGATGTGGTTCGTCTACATCTTCCCGCCCACACGGGTGCTCGACTTCGCCCTCGGCATCCTGATGGCCCGGATCGTGCTGAGCGGCAAGTGGCCGCGTCTCGGCGTGCTGCCCGCCCTGGCCCTCGCTGTCGCCGCATACGTCGTCAGCCTGCGGGTGCCCTTCCTCTTCTCCTTGAACGCCGTTGTCGTCATCCCCTTCGCGCTGCTCATCGCGGCCATCGCGGCGCGGGACGCGCAAGGCGTAGGCACAGCCTTCGGCGGACGCGTGTGGGTCTGGCTCGGCGAGGTCTCCTTCGCCTTCTACCTCGTGCACCAGACCCTGCTCTCTTTCGTGCAGGAACGACTGGGCTTCCGAGAGGCAGGCTCCGCCCTGGAGGCGGTGGCCGTCGCCGTGCTCGTCGCCGTGGTCAGTCTGCTGCTGGCCTGGCTGCTCTACGCGGGAGTCGAGCGGCCCGCCATGCGCCTCTGGTCCCGGTACCGGGGCCGCTCCCGGAACCAGGGGATCCCGGCCGCGGGCGCACCAGCCGTCTCATCGACGAGCACGGCCGCGGACGAGAGCGAGAAGACCGTCACAGCGGGCGCGCCCTGATGTCCCCGTCCCAGTGAGCCCAGGCCAGGAACAGGAACACCACCATGCCTCTACCCGTGTTCGCGATGATGCTCTGTACCTTCTGCGTCGGCACCGCGGAGAGTGTCATCGCCGGGATTCTTCCGAACATCTCTCGGCACGTCGGCGTTTCGCTGAGCGCCGTGGGAATGCTGATCAGCGTCTACGCCCTCGTCGTCGTCATCGTCGGACCCTGCGTGACGGCCCTGACCGTCCGGCTTCGCCGCGCCGTGCTGCTCCCCGGCATGATGGGCACCTTCATCCTCGGCAATGTCGTGGCCGCGCTCGCCCCCGGCTTCAGCTGGCTGGTCGCGGGCCGGGTGGTGAGCGCGCTGGCCCACTCCACCCTCATCGCCGCGTTCGTGGCAGCCGCACGGGACATCGCGCCACCCCACAAACGGGCAGCGGCCGGGGCCAAGGTCACCCTCGGCATCGGCCTCGCGACCGTCATCGGCGTCCCGGCCGGAACACTGGTCGGGGACAACTGGGGCTGGCGCGCCACCTTCTGGGCACTGGCCGTGCTCAGCCTGTTGTCGACTCTGCTGCTCATGCGTGAGCGCATCCCCGACCCCGCACCGGCCGAACCTGCCGCCCGCGATCAGGGCCGGCCCGGCGAGGGTGGACTCACATCCCTCGTACCCATGGCCCTGGTCGCCCTGGTGATCGTGATGGGTACCGGTGGCGTGTTCGCTCTGTACACGTACGCCTCTCTCTACCTGACGGAGGCCGCCGGATTCGGCTCCTCCGCCGTTACCGTCCTGCTCTGGCTCTACGGTCTCGGAGGTATCGCGGGCAACGTGGTCGGTGCCCGCGCGGCCGACCGCCACCTGTCGGCCGCGGTACTTGGCAGCCTGGGCCTCGCCGCCGCCGGGCTTCTGCTGCTCGTCCTGCTGGTCCACAGCCCCTGGGCCGTAGCCGCGCTGTTCTGCATTCTGGGCGCTGCGTACTTTGCCACCATCCCGGCGCTGAACTCCCAGATCGTCGCCTCCGCGGGTCCTGCGTCGGCCACGATGGCACTCACCGTCAACAACTCGGCCTTCTGCGTGGGAATCGCCCTCGGCAGCTGGCTCGGCGGCGCCCTTCTCGCCGGTGGACACACCGTACTTTCCATTCCGGAGGCGGGAGCCGCTCTGGTCACTGGCGGGTTGCTCCTCAGCGGCATCGGCAGTCGAATACCGCGCAGAAAGCCTACGAGCGCCGCCGCTGTGGCTCCTGGAGCCGCCATCCAATGAGAGCCCATTGGTTACGTCTGCCGAGGCCATACGTGGCATGCCACCAGGCGTCTACACGTGTCGCGCGACTCCAGGCGCTACCAGAACGGGGGCTGCCCTGCGGTGTCGGGAACGTCGGAGTGAAGCGCATACAGATGCTCAGACACAAACAAACCCCAGGCCGCAGACCCGGGGTTTCCTCATGGAGCGGGTGACGAGAATCGAACTCGCGCTCTCAGCTTGGGAAGCTGATGTTCTACCATTAAACTACACCCGCTTGGTACGGCCCCGCTTGAGCGATCCGTACTGGCGGACACTGTACCTCACACCGGGCCCCGGGCGCTGACGCCCCGGGGCCCGGATGCGTTGCGGAGGGTGGAAGTGACTGCGGGTGAAGGGAGTTGGGGCGTACGGTGTGGGGACCGCGAGAGGGTTGTCCAGGGTCGGGGAGTCGCCTGGATCGGCGTCCCTTTCATCCCGTAATGTGACCCCTCGTCGTCGGTCGGGAAACCGGCCAAGTGACTCGTGGGGAAGGGACTCAAGGGACCTTGATGGACTCGATGGAGCGCACCGTCGTCCGCTGTGCCGAGGGGCACGTCTTCAGCACCTCTTCGTTCCCGATGCAGCAGGCCGACCGGCTCGGTCCCGGCCGGCTGATCCGATGTCCTCGGTGTGCCCGGCTGCGTCACGCCGTCCCCGTGGGGTCGGAGAAGCGCTGACCGTGGCCGAGGGGCGAGCCGAGCGGCGAGTCGAGGAACGAGCCGATGGGCGAGCCGAGCGGTGAGCAGGCCGAGTGCGCGGGCCCGCCGATTGTGGCGGGCCCGCGCGCTCTGCGTATCCTCGGTGCGTGCTTCTCTCAGACAAGGACATCCGGGCCGAGATCGACGCCGGGCGGGTCCGGATCGATCCCTTTGACGAATCGATGGTTCAGCCGTCGAGCATCGATGTGCGGCTCGACCGCTACTTCCGGGTGTTCGAGAACCACAAGTACCCGCACATCGACCCGAGCGTGGAGCAGAAGGACCTCACGCGGCTCGTCGAGCCGGAAGGCGACGAGCCGTTCATCCTCCACCCCGGTGAGTTCGTGCTCGCCTCGACGTACGAGGTGATCAGCCTTCCCGAGGATCTCGCCTCTCGGCTGGAGGGGAAGAGCTCGCTGGGGCGGCTGGGTCTTGTCACGCACTCGACGGCCGGGTTCATCGATCCGGGCTTCAGCGGGCATGTGACGCTTGAGCTGTCCAACCTCGCCACCCTTCCCATCAAGCTGTGGCCGGGGATGAAGATCGGGCAGCTGTGCATGTTCCGGCTGTCGTCGCCCGCCGAGTTCCCGTACGGGAGTGAGCGGTACGGTTCCCGCTACCAGGGGCAGCGTGGGCCCACCGCGTCCCGGTCGTACGTCAATTTCCATCGGACACAGGTGTGAGCAGCAGCGACATGAGTGATGTGGCCTCCGTGCGCGAGAACCTCACGTACGAGCAGTTCGGTGCCGCCGTGCGCGAGCTCGCGCAGACCATCGCCGACGACGGGTACGAGCCCGACATCGTGCTGAGCATCGCCCGTGGCGGCGTGTTCGTCGCGGGCGGGCTGGCGTACGCGCTCGACTGCAAGAACATCCACCTGGTCAACGTCGAGTTCTACACCGGTGTCGGCACCACCCTGGAGATGCCGGTCATGCTGGCGCCCGTGCCCAACGCCATCGACTTCAGCGACAAGAAGGTGCTCATCACCGACGACGTCGCCGACACCGGCAAGACGCTGAAGCTGGTGCACGACTTCTGCCTCGATCACGTCGCCGAGGTGCGTTCCGCCGTCGTCTACGAGAAGTCGCACAGCCTGGTCAAGTGCGAGTACGTGTGGAAGCGGACCGACGACTGGATCAACTTCCCGTGGAGCGTGCTGCCTCCGGTGCACGCGTCGGGGCAGGCTCCCAAGGAGAACAAGGAAGCCGTCTAGCCGTCGCTGCCCCTGGCCGTCGCCGCGCCCGGAGGCTGAGGGCTAGAGCTTGGTCATCTTCGCGTACGGGCTCGGTACGCGCATCTGCGTCGAGCCGAAGTCCACGAGGGCCGCGATTCCGTCCTCCATGCCGACCACGCGGCCGAGGCCGTACATGTCGTGGGTGACCTGGTCGCCCACGGCGAAGTGCTTCGGATCCGGTGCGACCGGGGCCTTGAAGGGGCTGGTGGGCAGGTGCCGCTTTGACGCCGGAGGCTTTTGCATGGCTCAGTATGCGCCTTCGCGGCCGTCCGGCGCCATGGGGGCGGGCAGACCGTAGAGCGTCGGCCCCTCATGGCGCCCGGCCTGACCGGTCACCCGGTCGTCTAGAACGTGCCCAGCTTGATGATCGACAGCAGCGCGATCAGCTGGATCACCGACGCGGCCAGCGCTTTCGGCCACGGCAGGTCGTGGGACTTGGAGACCATCGTCGTCAGCAGGCCGGCCGCGGCCAGCCATGTCGCCCAGCCGAGCAGCTGCACGAACGTCTCGTCGCCGCCCAGGAACATGCCGACCACCAGGCGCGGGGCGTCCGTGAGCGACGCGATGAGCATCGACAGGCCCACCGTGGGCTGCCAGGCGCCGTCGCCGCCGAGCTGGCGGGCCAGGGTGTGGGTGACCACGCCCAGGACGAAGAAGCTGACGGTGATCGCGACGCCCGTCGTCAGGACGTACGGGACCGCCGACGAGAACGTGGCGTTGATCACGTCCTTGCGGGCGCCGTCGAAGCCGAAGATCGCGAGCAGGCCGTAGAGGAACGTCACGATCAGGGCCGGGGCCCACATCGCGTAGTCGCGCATCTGGAGGTACGTCTGGGCCGGGCGCAGGATCACGCCGCTCAGGAGCTCCTTCCAGTGCAGGCGGGGGCCGATGGGCGGCGCCGGGGCCGCGCCCGCCTGGTAGGTGGAGCCCTGGGTGTACGCGTACGGGTCCTGGGCCCCGTTCACCGAGAACGCCTGGGTGTGGCCCGGGTTGTTCGCCGCGTACGGGTCGTTCGTGTACGGGGCGTTCGCGCCAGGGGCGTTCGCGTTCGGGTCGCCGAAGTACTCCGGCTCGCCCGTGCCGCTGTTCGGGTGGGGCCACTGCTGCTGGTGCTGCTGCTGTTGCTGTGCGTACGGGTACTGCTGTTGCGGTTGCCCGTACGGCGGGTGCCCCTGACGTCGGCCCTGCGGCGCTTCGCGGTTGTCCCGGCCGCGTCCGTTCCTGAATCCAGCCACGTACTCGAACGTACCTGGTTTGGAGCGATGCGTTGCCGGGCCCGGGGGACGGGCCCGGCATTGCTTCTGACCTGTGACATCCCCTAAGGGGCGACCCTGCGGTCCCTGAGGGAGGGCGGTCTTCGGGAGGCGTGGCCGACGGCGAACGGCCCGCACCCCCCGTCGCTTCGACGCTGCGACGGGGGGTGCGGGCCGTTCGGGCTACTTCGCCGCTACCGCACCGTTACTTCACCGGCGCGGGCTCCGGCGCGTCCTCCGGCTCGGTCGAGCCGGCCGGGGGCGGGGTGTCGGAGGGCGGCGTCTTGACGGAGTCGAGGAGCAGCTGGGCCACGTCGACGACCTGGATCGATTCCTTCGCCTTGCCGTCGTTCTTCTTGCCGTTGACGGAGTCGGTCAGCATGACGAGGCAGAAGGGGCAGGCGGTGGAGACGATGTCGGGGTTGAGGGAGA
>NZ_JAPHNL010000156.1 GCF_026274175.1 Streptomyces beihaiensis | reverse complement strand
CACATGGACCGGCGCCTGCCCCACCTGCCACCGCGACATACCCACCCCGACATCAACCTGACCAAGCACTACTAGAAGCCGAGCTTGCGCAGCTGCCTCGGGTCGCGCTGCCAGTCCTTGGCCACCTTCACGTGCAGGTCGAGGTAGACGGGCGTGCCGAGCAGCGCCTCGATCTGCTTGCGGGACTTGATGCCGACGTCCTTGAGGCGCTTGCCCTTCGGGCCGATGATGATGCCCTTCTGGCTGGGCCGCTCGATGTAGACGAAGGCGTGGATGTCGAGCAGCGGCTTGTCGGCGGGCCGGTCCTCGCGCGGCAGCATCTCCTCGACCACCACCGCGATCGAGTGCGGCAGCTCGTCCCGTACGCCTTCGAGCGCGGCCTCGCGGATCAGCTCGGCGACCATGACCTGCTCGGGCTCGTCGGTGAGGTCGCCCTCCGGGTAGAGGGCCGGGCCCTCGGGGAGGAGCGGGATCAGGAGGTCGGCCAGCAGGTCCACCTGCTTCGCGCCGACCGCCGAGACCGGGACGATCTCCGCCCACTCGATACCGAGCTCCTTGCCGAGCTGGTCGATCGCGATGAGCTGCTCGGCAAGACGCTTGCTGTCGACCAGGTCGGTCTTGGTGACGACGGCGATCTTCGGCGTCTTCTTGATCGACGCCAGCTCCTTGGCGATGAACCGGTCGCCGGGGCCGATCTTCTCGTTCGCGGGCAGGCAGAAGCCGATCACGTCGACCTCGGCCCACGTGGTGCGCACCACGTCGTTCAGGCGCTCGCCGAGCAGAGTGCGCGGCTTGTGCAGCCCCGGAGTGTCCACCAGGATCAGCTGCGCGTCCTCACGGTGCACGATGCCGCGCACGGTGTGCCGCGTGGTCTGCGGCTGGTCGGCGGTGATGGCCACCTTCTTGCCGACCAGAGCGTTCGTGAGGGTGGACTTGCCCGCGTTGGGACGGCCGACGAAGCAGGCGAAGCCGGCGCGGTGGGCGGGTCCGGCGGCGGGGGTGTGAACGCTCATGGCGTCCATTGTCCCTGATGCCGAGGGCGCCGCGGCACGGTGAGGTTCCGGTAACCACGCGGCAACACGAAACACGGCGGAAACACCGAGGTACGGATTCCGAAACGCGCGGCGGTGACGCTGGCCCGCATGCCTGCCTCCACCCTCACCGCCCTCGCCGCCGGGAAGAGCCCGGCTCTCGACACCGGCGACACCGCCTGGCTGCTCGCCGCCACCGCGCTCGTCCTGCTGATGACGCCGGGCCTGGCCCTGTTCTACGGCGGTATGGTCCGCACGAAGTCCGTCCTCAACATGCTGATGATGAGCTTCGTCTCCATCGCCCTGGTGACCGTGGTGTGGCTGGTCGCCGGCTACTCGCTCGCCTTCGGCGACGACGCCTTCGCCGGGCTGATCGGCGGCCTCGCGCACGCGGGCATGGCGGGCATCGGCCCCGGCTCGGTCACCGGCACGGTCCCCACCTTCCTCTTCACCACCTTCCAGCTGACCTTCGCGATCATCACGGCGGCGCTGATCAGCGGCTCGGTCGCCGACCGTACGAAGTTCGGGGCGTGGCTCGTCTTCGTACCGGTGTGGGCGCTGCTCGTATACGTTCCCGTCGCGCACTGGGTGTGGGGTCCGGGCGGCTGGATCGGGCAGCGTCTGGGCACGCTCGACTTCGCGGGCGGCCTCGTCGTGGAGATCGCCTCGGGCGCGTCGGGCCTCGCGCTGTGCCTGGTCATCGGGCCGCGCATCGGCTTCAAGAAGGACGCGATGCGCCCGCACAACCTGCCGATGGTGCTCATGGGCGCCGGTCTGCTCTGGTTCGGCTGGCTCGGCTTCAACGGCGGCTCGGCGTTCGCCGCGAACGGCCTCGCCGCGGCCTCCCTCCTCAACACCCTCGTCGCCGGGTGCACGGGCCTGCTGGGCTGGCTCTTCGTCGAGCAGGTGCGCGACGGGCACCCCACGACGTTCGGCGCCGCGTCCGGCGCGGTGGCCGGGCTCGTCGCCATCACCCCGGCCTGCGGTGTGGTGGGCGTGGTCGGCGCGGCGGCGGTCGGTCTCGTGGCCGGTGTGGTGTGCTCGTACGCCGTCGCCTGGAAGTTCAAGCTGAACTACGACGACTCGCTCGACGTCGTCGGCGTCCACTTCGTCGGCGGCGTGGTCGGCACGGTGCTCATCGGGCTCTTCGCGACGAAGACGATGACCGGGTCGTCGGCGAAGGAGGGCCTGTTCTACGGGGGCGGGCCCGGGCAGCTCGGCAAGCAGCTCCTCGCCGTGGCCGCGGTCGCCGCGTACACGTTCCTGGTCACGTACGGGATCGGCAAGGCGATCGACAAGCTGATGGGCCTGCGGGCCTCGGCCGAGGACGAGATGACGGGACTCGACCAGACGGCACACGCCGAGACTGCGTACGATCACGGCGTCCTCGGGCACGGCGCGCCGCTGCCCGTCCCCGTCTCCGGAAAGGTCGCGCCATGAAGCTGATCACCGCGGTCGTCAAGCCGTACCGCCTCGACGAGGTCAAGACGGCGTTGCAGGAGCTCGGTGTGCACGGCCTGACGGTGACCGAGGCCAGCGGTTACGGGCGCCAGCGCGGCCACACCGAGGTGTACCGCGGCGCCGAGTACCAGGTCGACCTGGTGCCGAAGGTGCGGATCGAGGTCGTCGTGGGGGACGACGACGCCGAGGCGGCGATGGACGCGATCGTGCGGGCCGCGCGGACGGGCAAGATCGGCGACGGCAAGGTCTGGGCCGTGCCGGTGGACTCCGTGGTGCGGGTGCGCACGGGCGAGCGGGGCCCGGACGCGGTCTGAACCGTCAGCCGACCGACCCCGAACCGGCCACCCGCGCGCGACCGGCGGGCGCGCCGACTCAGTCCGTGCCGCTGAGCGGTCCCGGGAGAACGTCCCGTGATGCGAGACTGCCCCGTGAATCCTTGGAATCACGGGGCAGTCGGCGCGAACTGACGCCCGCGCCTCGGTGCCCGCGCCTCGACGCCCGCGGCCGAAAACCGGAGCCTACGCCTTCGCTTCCGCCGTGACCGTGCCGTCCGGCCCCGCCAGGAACACCGGCGTGCCCGCGCCGCCCAGGTCGCGCACGGCCGCCAGGTCCTCGTCGGGCACCGTCCGCGCCCCGGACACGACGGCCGCCGCCTCCAGGGACTGGGCACCGGACGCCACCGCCATCGCCACGGCCGTGCGCAGGGCGCTCAGCTTCAGCGAGTCCAGGGCGACACTGCCCGCCACATACGTACGGCCGGTCTCGTCACGCACGGCCGCGCCCTCGGGCACGCCGTTGCGGGCCCGCGCGCTGCGGGCCAGGGTGACGATCTTGCGGTCCTCGGGGGCCAGGTCGGTACCGGCGGCGCTGCTCTCAGTCATGCAGTGAGCATAAAGAGCCCGGCGGCACTCACCCCGCCACGGGGTACATCGCCCCGCGCCGCCCCTGCGGCGAGGCCAGCCACTCCAGCTTCGCCGCGGTGTCCGCCTCCGCCAGCGGCGTGTGCAGCACCACAGTCAGGTCCGGCCGGGCCGGAACCTTCATCGCGGTCGACTCCACGACCAGCAGCCCCGCCACCGGATGCTCCAGCTCCTTGCGGATCTGCCCCTGCGCCCTGATGTCACGCCGCTCCCACAGCTCCACGAACTCCGGGCTGACCGCCTTGAGTTCGTCGAACACCTCCTGGAAACCCTCGTCGTCGGGGCACTCCGAGCAGGCGGCGCGGAACTGTGCGACGACCGTCGCCGCGTTCTCCTCCCAGCTGCTGGAGCGGGCGCGGTACAGCGGGTCGGTGAAGAAGTCGACGACGCAGTTCTGCGTGTTCTCGGGGCGCATCCCGAGAACGATCGCCGCCGCGTCGTTGTACATCACGCAGTTGTAGTACGGGTCCATGATGTGCGCGGGGAACGGCATCCAGGTGTCGATCAGCCGCCGCAGCCCGTCACACATCTGCTGGTCGCCCGCCTCCACCTCGTACGCGGGCGGGTTGAGCCCCGCCAGCACGTACAGGTGACGGCGCTCGGCGTTCGACAGCCGCAGCACCCGGGCCACCGAGTCGAGCACCTGCGGCGACACCGAGATGTCCCGCCCCTGCTCCAGCCACTGGTACCAGGAGGCCCCGACCCCGGCGAGCACGGCGACCTCCTCACGGCGCAGCCCCGGAGTCCGGCGGCGCGCGCCGCC
>NZ_JAPHNL010000155.1 GCF_026274175.1 Streptomyces beihaiensis | reverse complement strand
TACGACACGCTGATGGCCGACCAGCTCGACACCGCCATCGAACAGAACGGCAAGGGCGACCTCGCCACGCTCCTCGCGGGCAACGACACCTGGACCGTCGCGGGCTGAGGCTCCCGCGCGACGGCGAACGAACGCCGCGGTCACCTCACGAGGGCCGATCCCGTCACGTACGGGATCGGCCCTCGTCGTACGCGCGCCGCGCCTCGGCCACCTGGTCCATACGCCGCTCGGTCCACTCGGCCAGCTCCCGCACCCGCTCGGCCGCCTCGCGGCCGAGCGCGGTGAGCGAGTAGTCGACGCGCGGCGGGATCACGGGCTTGGCGTCGCGGTGCACGAATCCGTCCCGCTCCAGGGTCTGGAGCGTCTGCGTCAGCATCTTCTCGCTGACCCCGCCGATCCTGCGGCGCAGTTCGCCGAAGCGGTACGAGCGCTCGTCGAGGGCGAGCATCGCCAGGACGCCCCACCGGCTCGTGAGGTGTTCGAGGACGAGCCGCTGCGGACAGAGCTTCTCCGAACTCGACTTCTTTTCACTTACCGCCATACCAGTACCTTACTTCAAAGTGGGTACTTTCGAATCCACAGTGCACACCCTACGGTGAGGGAGAACCACCCACCGAAGGAGTTTTCAGACATGAGCATCGTCGTCACCGGAGCCACCGGGCACCTCGGCCGCCTCGTCATCGATGGGCTGCTCGCGACGGGCGTGCCCGCGGGCGACATCGCCGCCGTCGTACGCAACAAGGAGAAGGCGGCCGGCCTCGCGGCCCGCGGCGTCGAAGTACGTGTCGCCGACTACGACGCCCCCGAGACACTGGCGGACGCCTTCCGCTCCGGCGACAGGGCGCTGCTGGTCTCCGGCAGCGAGATCGGCCGACGCGTCCCCCAGCACCGGGCCGTGATCGACGCGGCGAAGGCGGCGGGCGTGGCTCTGCTCGCGTACACGGGCGTCCTCGGCGGCCCGGACGCGGACTTCTCGCTGGCCGACGAGCACAAGGCCACCGAGGAGGCGATCCTCGACTCCGGGCTGCCGTACACGTTCCTGCGCAACGGCTGGTACCACGAGAACTTCACCGAGCACCTCGCCCCGGTCCTGGAGCACGGCGCCGTGCTCACCAACGCGGGCCGGGGCCGGGTCGCCTCCGCCTCGCGCGCCGACTACGCCGCTGCCGCCGTCGCCGTACTGACCGACGAGGGCCGGGGCCACGAGGGCAAGGCGTACGAGCTGAGCGGCGACGTCGCCTGGTCCTTCGACGAGTACGCGGCGGAGGTGACCAAGCAGTCCGGGAAGGAAATCGTGCACCGCTCCGTCACTCCCGAGGAGAACCGCGCAGTCCTGCTCGGCGCGGGGGTGCCCGCCCCGTTCGCGGACATCCTGGTCGACGTCGACACGGCGATCGGCCGGGGCCTGCTGGCCGGGACCAGCGGCGACCTGGCCCGGCTCATCGGCCGCCCGACGACCCCGGTCGCCGCGGCCGTCGCCGAGGCTCTGGCCCGCTGACCCTGCCACGCCCTGCCCCTGCCCCTGCCCCTGCCCCTGCCCCTGGGGCCGAGTGAACTCGTCAGGACCGTATCGCGAAACGGGAATGACACCACCGCCCCGCGGCGCTACCTTCTTGGATGGCCGCCGTGGGGCGGGCCGCGTGTCATGAGGAGGGGTCCGTGCAGGACGAGACGGCGACCGCAGCGCCACGGCGAGCGGCGAACGACGGGCGGGTAGGGCTTCTCAACGGTTTCGCGGCGTACGGGATGTGGGGTCTGGTCCCTCTGTTCTGGCCGCTGCTCAAGCCCGCCGGATCGGTGGAGATCCTCGCCAACCGGATGGCGTGGTCCCTCGTCGTCGTGGTGGTGGCCCTGCTCTTCGTACGCCGCTGGGGCTGGGCCCGCGAGCTGATCCGGCAGCCGAAGCGGCTCGGCCTGGTAGCACTCGCCGCGACGGTCATCACCGTCAACTGGGGCGTCTACATCTGGTCGGTCAACGCGGGCCACGTCGTCGAGGCGTCCCTGGGCTACTTCATCAACCCCTTGGTCTCCATCGCGCTCGGCGTGCTGCTGCTCAAGGAACGGCTGCGCCCCGCGCAGTGGACGGCCGTCGGCATCGGTCTGCTCGCGGTCCTCGTCCTGGCGATCGGGTACGGGCAGCCGCCGTGGATCTCCCTGACACTGGCCTTCTCGTTCGGCTCGTACGGCCTGGTGAAGAAGAAGGTCAACCTGAGCGGCCTGGAGTCGCTGGCCGCCGAGACCGCCGTCCAGTTCCTGCCCGCGCTCGCGTATCTGCTCTGGCTGGCCTCCCAGGGCCGGTCGACGTTCACCACCGAGGGCCCCGGCCACGCGGCCCTGCTCGCCTCGACCGGCCTGGTCACCGCGATCCCGCTGGTCTGCTTCGGCGCGGCGGCGATCCGGGTGCCCCTGTCGACACTCGGCCTGCTCCAGTACTTGGCCCCGGTCTTCCAGTTCCTGCTCGGCATCGTGTACTTCCACGAGGCGATGCCGCCGGAGCGCTGGGCGGGCTTCGCCCTGGTGTGGCTGGCGCTCACCGTCCTGACCTGGGACGCGCTGCGCAGCGCGCACCGGGGCCGGGCGGCTCTTGCGGCGGCCGCGGCGGGCGGGACGACCACACCTACGCGTCAGGACACGGGCACGGACACGGACACGGGTGTGCGCACAGACGTGGGTATGGACGTCGGCGTGGACGTGGGTGTGCGCACGGACGCGGGCGTGGACGCGGGTCGAGAGGCGGAGACGGTCACGCACACAGGTACGGACACGAACCCGGCGCGGGCCGGCCAGGGACTCCTCTGAGGTCAACGGCGGCCGGCGGCCTTCCCGGCCGCCGCCCGCGCCGACAGCAGGACCGGCAGGGCCGGGGCGACAGCAGGACCGGCAGGGCCGGGGCGACGACGGTGAGCGCGTTGCCCGCGGTGCACACGACCAGGGCGCAGGCGAGGTCGGCCTTCGCCGGGCGTCCGGCCGACGAGGCGGCGAAGACGGGCGCCGCGAGGGCGTAACAAGGGGGCAGACTGCTGCGCGTTGCACCAACACCGTGTCGGCGAGATAGCTACGACCGATGAATCGCCCCAGGTCAGATGGGATTCAACCGGTCACTGAGGCGGTCCTCGCAGTACGGTTCCTGATCTCCGGTTCCCCCGGCATCGGCATCGGCATCGGCATCCGGCGCCGGGCGTCGGGCGCGGGAGCGGGGGCGGGGGCGGAAGCGGGGCGGACCTGACGGGTTCTGCGGGTGAGCGCCGCCGTCAGGAGACACAACACGGCCAGGTCCACCGCGAGTTCGGCGAGCGCCATGACCTGGCTCATGGTGAATTCGAAGATCTGGGTGAACACGACGTCCGTGAGCAGCCCGTACCGCAACAGGCGGTACGGGCTCCCCGGGCCCCCGGTGCGGCGCACCAGCCTGACAAGGCCCGCCGCGCCGAACGCCCCCGCCACCACCGTGCCGGCCATGACCGCCGCGGCGGCGCCCTCTTGCCCGCCGCCGAAGGACCTGCCGTCGACGAGGACGGTGCTCGTCCACCCGACGTGGGCCAGTACCTCGGCCGGTACCCACAGCACGGCGAACCCGACGGCCCAACGGCTGCGCGCGACCGTGCCGAGGCGTCGCCGCGCACGGACGCCGAGGCGGCGCAGCCGTCCGGCGCGCCGGGGCGGACGCGCGGGCAGGACCGTGAGCAGCCGGGTGAGTGCCACGTCCACCTCGTCCCGCGAGCCGCCCACCAGGCGCAACGCGTCGAGGCGTTGCTCGGCGCTGAGGCCGCCTCCGGTCACGCCGGTCAGCGCGAGGTCGGCGGCGTTCGCGGTGCACTGACGGGGCGTGAGCGGGGCCCGCCGGGCGCGGCGGCGGACCAGGTGGGTCAGGAGGGCGAGCAGAACGAAGCTCGCGTAGATGATGCCCGCGGCAGGCCGGTAGAAGTAGCCGGGCTCGTCGGTGACCTGCTTGCCGACCTCGTCGATGAACAGGCCGAAGCCGACTCCTCCGACGACGGCCGCGCCCGACCGGGCAGCGCGCCCCAGAAAGACGACGGTGAGCAGCACCGCGGCTGCCATCAGCAGCCCGCCCCACAGCATGTGCGCGATGTGCAGGTGACTGCCGCCGCCCAGCTTCGGGTAACCGGCCCAGGCGAGGGAGAGGCGGGTCAGCACAACCGTGCCGACGCCGGCCAGGGCGAACATCGCCAGGAAGGAGGCCGCGCCCACCCCGCGCACCAGGCCGATCCCTCGGCCGACGCCTGCGCGCCTCGGCCGATGCCTGCACCCGCTCATTCGCGTCGCCTGTGCCGCCGGCGCCACCTGCGACATCTGCGCCTCCCCCGTCGCCCGCGTCTCCCTTGTGTTCCCTGTGTTCCCTGTCTCCCCTGTCTTCCTCGTCTTCCTCGTCTCCCCCGTCTCCCCCGTCTCCCCCGTCTCCCCCGTCTCCCCCGTCTCCCCCGTCTCCCCCGTCTCCCCCGTCT
>NZ_JAPHNL010000154.1 GCF_026274175.1 Streptomyces beihaiensis | reverse complement strand
GCCACATGGACCGGCGCCTGCCCCACCTGCCACCGCGACATACCCACCCCGACATCAACCTGACCAAGCACTACTAGGCACCAAGGACATGTCGAAGAGGACGCGCAAGCGCAAGTGGCGTACCAGGAAGGGCAAGTCCAACCACGGCCGCAAGCCCGCGTGAGGTGCGGGCCCCCGCGCGGCGCGGCCCGTGTCGGGTGGCCGGTGTCAGGCCGTCGGGCCGGTTCCCGGGTCGGCGGCCGGGCCCTCGGCGGGCCGGGGGCCGTAGTAACCGGCGTGCGGGTCGGGGTCGCGGGGGCCGAACAGGCCCGTCAGGGCGAGGTGCACGATCATCGCGGCGAGCGGCCACGCCAGGAGCGCGCCCTTCGCCTTGAGCTCCATGGGCGCGTCGAAGACCACGCCCTTGCCGACCTGCTTGGCGTGGGCGGCCACGTCCTGCATGGGACCGAGCCACACGCCGAACCGCCACGCGAGCACGCCGCCGAGCAGTCCGCCCACGGCGAGCGCCACGACGAGCGGCACACCGCCGCGCCTGCGCCACAGGAAGACGGCGACCGCGGTGACGACGCCCAGCGCGAGGCCGAGCAGCGTGAACGTTCCGTCGATGCCGATGGCCTGCTCGCCCTCGGTGTCCTTGAGGTAGACCGCCGTGGCGTCCGAGATGAGCGGGACCCGCGGGGCCAGCCACAGCCACAGGGCACCGAGCAGCAGGCCGCACAGCGCGACACCGACCGTGACGACGGCGGCCTCACGCAGTTCGGTGCCCAGTCCGGGACCGTCCTGCGGCGCCGCGGGCGGCTGTCCGCCGGACGCCGGACCGGGGGTCCGCCACGGATCGTCGCCGCCATGGCTGCCGTGGTTGCCGCCGTGGTCGTTGTGCGGGGGCTGGTGCGGTGGGGGCGTCAGCGGTGCGGTCACCCGCCCATCGTGCCAGGTGCCGGTGCGGGGCGCGTCACCGGACGGCCGCGCGACGGTACGCCCAGGTCGCCACGGCCAGCGAGGCGACGCCGACGGCGCCGCAGACGCCGAGGTCGAGCAGGACGTCGGGCCAGTTCGGGTGGTGGCCGAACGTGCGCGCGAACGCCTCCACGCCGTACGTCGACGGCAGCAGGTCACGCGCGAACCGGACGACTTCGGGCATCCGGTCGGCGGGCAGCACGCCGAGGAGCAGCGCCGCCGACATGCCGAGCTGTCCGAGCAGCGTGGCCAGTTCGGGGCGCGGCGCGAGCAGCCCGAGCGCCGCCCCGAGCCCGGAGAGCGCCGCACCGGCCAGCGGGATCACGGCGGCCAGCACCCACAGGTGACCGAGCGGCAGGTCGAACATGACGCAGCCGACGACCCCGGTCACCAGGGTGCCGGGCACGGTGAACGACGCGTACGCGCCGGCCGCCCCCAGCACCACGGACGCGGGCGGCACCGGAAGTGTCGCGTAGTGGTCGAGCCCGCCGGCCGCCCGCAGCTGCCCGAAGTACTGGGCGAGCAGGTTGAGCGCCACGAACGCGACGACGAGGACCGCGGATCCGGCGACGACCGACTGCGCCTCACTGCTGCCCCGGTCGACCACGCCGCGCATGAGGACCATGATGCCCACGGACTGGAAGGTCGCCACGAACAGGAGCGGGATGCGGGCCACCCGCGCGCGGGAGAGCTGGGCGCGGTAGACGGCGGCCAGCGACGGCAGCAGCCGCGCGGCGGGCGCGAGCGCGCCGTCGGCGGTGCGGGCCGACGAGGAGGCGCCGACGCCCCGCTCCCCCACCATCTGCGCTGATCCGGCACTCATGCCTTCACCAGGCCCTTCACGTCGCTGCGGCTGCCACCGAGCGCGAGATACACGTCCTCCAGGCTCGGTGTGGCGAGGGAGAAGTCGTCGAGGTGGTCGAAGGCGGGGCCACCGGTGAGGGTGGCGACCGCGGTGCGGGCCTCGTCCGGGGCGAGCCGCAGCGACCAGCGCCGTCCGGCCTCCACGGCGTGTTCGCGCAGCGCGTCCACCTCCGCGAGACCGGTCGGCGCGGCCTCCCGCCACACCAGCTCGACCCGCACCTCCGAGGCGACCTGCTGCTTGAGCCCCGCCGGGGTGTCGCAGGCGATGACGCGGCCCCGGTCGACGACGGCGACCCGGTCGAGGACGGTCTCGGCCTCGATGACGTTGTGGGTGACCAGCAGGACGGTCGTGCCGCGCTCGGCCCTGCGCCGGTCGACGGCGGCCCATACCGCGCGCCGCGCGACCGGGTCCATGCCGGTGGTCGGCTCGTCGAGCACGAGCAGCGGCCGTTCGCCGACGAGCGCGGCGGCGAAACAGGCCAGGCGCCGCTGCCCGCCGGAGATCTTCTTGAGCGGGCGGGCGGCGATCGGGCCGAGCCCCAGCTCCTCGATCACGGCGTCGCGCTCGGCGCGGGCGTCCTTGAGCGGCAGGCCGCGCAGCCGTCCGGTGGTCTCGGCGGCGAGGGACACGGTGAGCTCGTCGAGCGCGGTCGACTCCTGGCCGAGGTAGGCGAGGAGGCGGGCGGCCCGGTCCGGGTGGCGCACGATGTCGTGGCCGAGGATCTCGACGGTTCCCGCGTCGGGGCGCAGCAGGCCGGTGAGCTGCCGTACGAGGGTGGACTTGCCCGCTCCGTTCGGCCCGAGCAGCCCGAAGATCTCGCCGCGCCGGATGTCGAGCCGTACGTCGTCGGTGGCGCGCACGGCGGGCGCCGACGGGGCTCCGCGGCGGCCGCGGGCGGCCGGGTAGGTCTTGGTGAGCCCTCGCACCGCGCATACGACGGTGCCCGTGTCCTGGGCGGGTCCGGCCTCGGAGGTGCGCGTGCTCACGAGGAACGAGGGTACGGGGTACGGGGTCCGCGACGGTGTCCGGGGGCCGGACATTTACCCCGCGTTGGCACTCCCCTGGGCCCTGCCTTGCCTGCTCAGCCGCGACGGGCCCCCGACGCGGCCGGTCTCCGGGTCACTCGGGGGTGGGCTCGTGCTCCGCCGTGGTCACGTCGATCTCGCGCCAGAAGCCGGCCCGGATCGCGTAGCGGTCGTGCTCGTCGATCTGGTCGTCCTTGTGGGCGAGGAGCCCGAAGCGGGCGGCGTAGCGGAGCAGCTCGCCGTCGATGCGGTGCGGGACGCGCGGGTACATGACGGCCAGTTTCTGCAGGTGGCCCTGGTCGGCGAGGCGGCCCATCCAGCGCCGGGCGAAGACCTGCCCCACCTCGTACGGGTCGCCGCCGACCGCCGTGATGTCCTCCTCGCGGTCGGCCCAGCGCTGCTCGGCCGTGGTGAGCTGCGCGAGGGTCGGCAGCGAGGCCGCCTCGGGCGGCTCGCCCGCGCCCGGCCGCTCCACCCAGCCCTTGTCCGACGACCAGCGCAGGGTGGCGCCGGCGGGGTGGTGGGGGGCCGCGGGGGCGCCGGGGCCGCGCAGCGCGGCGAGGTCCTTCGGCGTGGGAACCGTCTTGCCGGGGCCCGGCCGCTCCCCCGTGTCGCTCTCCGCGCGGGCGGCGGGCGCGTGCTGCACGGGCGCGCCCTCGACCCGTTCCTGGGCGGGCCGACCGGCGGCGGCGAGCGCGGAGTCGGGCAGTGGGGCGGAGAGAATCGCGGCGATCTCGGGGCGGGGCGCGGGCGGTGGGGTGCAGACGCCGCCGAAGTCCTTGGCATGGACGGCCTTGGTGATCCAGGCGCGGTCGAGGACCCGCCGCTCGTCGGCCTCGGCGACCAGGTCCTCGGACTGGTTGTAGTCGCCGTCGGCGGCCTGGACGGCCCAGAGGTGGACGGCGACACCGTGTTCCTTGGCGGCCATCATGCCGGGCAGCAGGTCCCCGTCGCCGGTCACCAGGACGATGTCGGAGCAGGCGCGGTTGCGGGCCAGCTCGGTCAGCTCGGCGTGCATGGCCGCGTCGACGCCCTTCTGCGCCCAGCGGCCGTCGGTGCGGGTGAGGGCACCGAGCCGGACGGTGACGCGGGGCATGACGCGCAGCCTGCGGTGCTCGGGCTGCGGGACGCGGTCGGGGGCGCCGTCGAACCAGTAGATGCGCAGCAGCTGCCGCTCGGTCTCGGACTCGGCGCGCTCGCGCAGGCCCTGGATGAGGGCCGCGTGGTCGACATGGATACGGGAGCGTGAGGGCTCGCCCGCGAGGAGACTCGCGGCGGCGCCCAGCAGATACCCGGCGTCCACCAGGACGATGCAACGGTCCACGCGATCCACCCTCTTTCGCCGACTTCCGGCTGTCCGGACGCACTCCACGGGGCGGCGCCCGCGGGTTCGCTCCGGGTTTCCTTCGAGTCTGCCCGACCACGCGGAGGTTAACGGCCCGAACTCGATCTTCGGCGTGGCGGATACGGAGCCATGACGCACGGTTATGGCACGAAATGCGCTCTTTCTTCATATGTGTGAATCTGAACGCGGCCCTGGCCCCTAGATCCCCCGCAGGAGGCAGATCACCATGGCCAAGAACAAGAAGCAGAGTCGCCAGCAGCACGCTTCCAAGGCCGCCACCCCGGAGCAGGCCCAGGAGCAGGCAAAGTCCACGGCCATGGAGGCCCACAGCGACGCTCCGAGCCCCTCGAACATGGCGGAGCGCAGCAAGCGGCAGAAGCGGTTCGGCCACAACTGACGCTAGGCTCACGGCGGCTCGTGCCGCCCTGGCCACGCGTGAGGGGCGGG
>NZ_JAPHNL010000153.1 GCF_026274175.1 Streptomyces beihaiensis | reverse complement strand
GTCTCCCCCGTCTCCCCCGTCTCCCCCGTCGAGCGTGTCTCCTCCGTCTCGCCCGACGCCTGCGCATCCTCCGTCTCGCCCGCCGCCTGCCCCTCCTCCGCCTGGCCCGACGACCGCGCCTCCTCCATCTCGCCCGCCGCCCGCGTCTCTCTCATCGCTAGGGACTCCCCCGTCGCCCGTGTCGCCCGTATCACCCGTGTCGCCCGTGTCATCCGCGTCACCCGCGCTCCTCGCCGCTTGGCCTCCAGCGTGTCGCGGCGGGAACGCCCCGGGGATCCGGCAGATCCCGGAGGTGCCCCTCAACCAGCCCGTAGGGGCGGCACGACAGCACGTACGCGCGCCCCCCGAGGTCAGTCCTCGTCGAAGCCCGTGCCCCGGGCCACCTCCTCCCACTCCGCGATCTCCGCACGCACCGCGTCGAGGTGGCCGACAATGGCGTCCACGCCGTCCGCGCCCAGCGGAAGCCGCAGCGGGGTCTTCTCCGCGTCCAGGGCGAGCAGGATCGCCGCGGCGGCCTTCACCGGGTCGCCGGGCTGGGTGCCGTCGCCGCTCTGCACCATCCGCCGGGTGGCTCCGGCCGTCTCGTCGTACGCCTGGTTGGGCTCGGAGAGGTACGCCGCGCCCTTGCCGAACAGGTTCGTACGGAATGCCCCCGGTTCCACGACCAGCACCTTGATGCCGTACGGCGCCACCTCGTCGGCCAGCCCCTCCGACAGCTGCTCCAGGGCCGCCTTCGTCGCGCTGTAGGCGGAGAACCCGGCGAAGGACAGCTGGCCGCCGACGCTGCTCATGTTCACGATCGCGCCGCCGCGCCGCTCCCGCATGTGCGGCAGCAGGGCGCGGGTCAGCCGGGCCGGGCCGAAGACGTGCAGCTCGAACAGGTCGCGCAGTTCGGCGTCGGTGGTCTCCTCAAAGGCGCCGACCTGGGTGCGTCCGGCGTTGTTCACCAGCACGTCGACCCGGCCGTAGCGGGCCAGGACGTCGGCGGCGACGGCGTCGGTGCGCTCTCCGTCGGTGATGTCCAGGGCGAGGGCCTCCACCCGGTCGGGGTGCTCGGCGACCAGGTCGGCCAGGGCGTCGGTGCGGCGCGCCGTACCGATCACCGTGTCACCTGCCGCGACGGCCGCCTCCGCGATGGCCCGCCCGAAACCGCTGCTCGCTCCGGTGATCAGCCAGACCTTGGTGTTCTGCGACATGAACTCGTCTCCCCTGTCGATCGATCCTGATACCGGTTTGAGGCCGTTGCCGGTTCTGAACCAGGTTCCGGTTCTGAACCAGGTTCCGGTTCTGAACCAGGTTCCGGTTCTGAACCAGGATCCGGTACCGAACCAGGTATCGGTTCTGAACTCGGCTCCGCTTCTGAAATCGGCTCCGGTTCTGGTTCCGAATCCGTCAACTGCGCTTCGGAGGGATCCTGTTCGCCTCTCGATGTCCTCCATCTTTGGTCCTCGTCTCCGCCCCCGTCCAAGATCTCCTGTGATAGCCAAGAGTTATGGACGTCCATGGACGCGATCTCCGATATTTCGTCGCCGTCGCCGAGGAGTTGAACTTCACGCGCGCGGCCGAGCTCCTGTACGTCTCGCAGCCCGCGCTCAGCAAGCAGATTCGGACACTGGAGCGGCAACTCGGCGCCGACCTGTTCCACCGCGACCGGCGTGAGGTGCGACTGACCGGCGCGGGCGAGGCGCTGCTGCCGCACGCCCGAGCCGTACTCGCCGCTCTCGCGGACGCCGGGGGCGCGGTCCGGAGCGCGCGGGACGCCCAGCGGAGCACCCTGGTCATCGGCATGTCCACCAGTCCTGGCCGCGGCCTGCTGCCCGCCCTTCGCGCCCGGCTGCTCGCCCGGCACCCCGACGCGCGCCCGGTACTGCGTCAGGTCGCGTGGAGCGACCCGAGCGCCGGGCTCGCGGACGGGGCGTGCGACATCGCCTTCGTCTGGCTGCCGCTGCCGGGCGAGGACCGGTACCGGTACGCCGTGGTGGCGAGCGAGCCGCGCCATGTGGCGCTGCCCGGCGATCACCCGCTGGCCGTGCGGGCCGCGGCCGACCCGCAGGGCGCGGTCGACTTCGCGGACCTCGCCGACGAGCCGTTCCTCGCGCTGCCGCCGGAAGCGGGTGTGCTGCGCGAGTACTGGCTCGCCCTGGACGAGCGCGGCGGGCGTGAGCCGCGGATCGGCGGGGTGGTGGCCAGCGCCGAGGAGACGCACGAGGCGGTGGCCGCGGGGCTCGGTGTGGTCCTGGTCGCCGTCGGCAACGCGCCGCTGATCACCCGCGACGGCGTGGTGAGCGTACCGGTCCGGGGCATTGCCCCGTCTCGCCTCGCAGTGGCGGCGCGCCGGGACGACGAGCGGCCGCTGGTGAGGGCGTATCTGGCCGCCGCCCGGCAAGTGAGTGGCGAGTGAGCCTGGCCAACCTTAGATGCATATGCATAGAATGCACGCGCAACCAACAGCGAACGCCTCGACCGCCACACCCGCCGATCACGCGACACCACGCGACATCACGCGCCGATCAGACACCGATCAGGCGCCGCCCGTCACACCTTGGGGGAATCGAACCATGTCCAACGAAGACCGTCGCTTCCTGTTCCTCCTCGGCAGCAGCCGCCCCGACGGCAACACCGAGCTGCTCGCCCGCAAGGCCGCCGAGCAGCTCCCGGCCCACGTCGCCCAGCGCTGGATCAGCCTCACCGAACACCCACTGCCCGACTTCACGGACCTGCGGCACCCGCGACAGGGCGGCAACCACGCGCGCCCCGAGAGCGACGCCGCCGCGCTGCTGCTCGAAGCGACCCTCGAAGCAACCGACATCGTGATCGCCTCGCCCCTGTACTGGTACTCGGTCTCCGCCCAGACCAAGCGCTACCTCGACCACTGGTCCGGCTGGCTCCGGACACCCGGCGTCGAACTCAAGGCGACCCTTGCCGGGCGAACCCTGTGGGGCGTCACCGCGCTCGCGCACGAGGAGCCGAGCGCGGCGGACCCGCTGGTCGGCACCCTGCGCAACTCGGCCGCGTACATGGGGATGCGCTTCGGCGGCGTACTGCTCGGCAACGGCAGCAGGCCCGGCGACGTACTGCGCGATACCGGGGCCCTGGCGCGCGCCAAGACGTACTTCACCCAGGAGCCCCCGCTCGCGACGTTCCCGTACGAGGACCCGACCCCTGCACCGTGATGTCCTACGGCGTGACGTCCTACGGCGTGACGTCCTACGGCGTGGCGTCCGACGGTAGAACGTCCTAAGCCGTGGCGTCCGACGGCGAGACGTCCTAAGCCGTGACGTCCTTCGTCGTGAACCTCGCCCAGGCCGCCGAGCCGAACACCGCCGCGTACAGCGCCTGTAGTTCGAGGTTCTTGACCAAGTCGTCCCAGTAGACCGGCTGACGCATCAAGTCGGCGAAGGACAGCCAGTAGTGTGGGAAGAAGTACGGTTGCAGGGCGTGCAGTTGCGGGATCTGGTCGAGGATCTGCACCGTGATCAGCAGCCCCACCGTGGTCGCCATCGCCGCGATTCCGCTGCCGGTCAGCGTCGACACGAACAGGCCGAGCGCCGCCAGGCCCACGAGTGACGCCGCGACCACCAGAGCGATCAGGAACGCGCGCCACAGCCCGGCGCCGAAGCCGATCGTCGTCCCCGAGATGGTGACCACGTCGCCGAGCGGGAACAGGATCGCCCCCGTGACCAGCGCGGACACCGCCACCACGAGCGTCGCGACCACGCAGAACGTGAGCGTCGTCGCATACTTGGTGAGCAGAAGGCGGGTGCGTCCCGCCGGGGCGACGAGAAGATAGCGCAGCGTCCCGCCGTTCGCCTCACCCGCCACGGCGTCGCCCGCGATCACGCCCACGGCCATCGGCAGGAAGAACGGCAGCGTCGCGGCCAGCGCCGTGAAGACCAGGAACAGGCCGTTGTTGGTGACCTGCGTGATGAACGCGGGGCCGCCGCCACCGCCGTCGGGGCCGCCGCCAGCGCCGAGCGACCCGCCGTCGCCCGTCTCGATCTTCACCGCGATGCCGATCAGCACCGGCACTCCGGCCAGCACCGCGAGCAGCGCGATCGTGCGCCAACGGCGAAAGGTGACCGACAGCTCGCTGCGCAGCAGGCCCAGCGACCAGGTCCATGGGGCGGACACACTCATGCCCGCGCCCGCGCCCGTACTGGCACTCGCACCCGCACCCGCACCCGCACCCGTACCTGCACCCGTACCCGTACCCGCACCCGTACCTGCACCTGCACCCGCACCCGCGCTCGTACTCATACCCCCACCGGTGCTCGTGCCAGTACTCGTAGGCGTACTCGTAGGTGCTGTCCTGCCCGTCTCAGCCGGCGACATCGAAACCCTCCCCCGTGAGCGCGACGAACGCGTCCTCCAGCGAGGCCCGTTCGACGCCGAAGCCGCGGACGCGTACACCCGCGCCGACCAGTGCCGCGTTCAGATCCGCCAGGTCCGTGCCGCAGCCGGCCGGCGGAGGTTCGGCCGTGACGAGGTCGTCGGCCGTCGCCACCACGGTCACGCCGTGCTCCTTGAGCACGCGGGCCGCGTCGGCCGGGTCGGGCGTGGTGACGGTGAGGTGTCGGCGGGCGCCCGCCGAC
>NZ_JAPHNL010000152.1 GCF_026274175.1 Streptomyces beihaiensis | reverse complement strand
GTCGGCGCGCTTGGTCGTGGGGCGCTCGGCGGCCGGGCGCGCGGGCTCGACGCCGGTGGGCCGCGCCATCACAGGGCCTCCGTTCCGGTGAAGGGCAGCGTGGACGCCTCTTTGCCGGCCAGGGCCAGGACCGCGCGGGCGATCGCGTCCGAGTCGCCGAGCGTCACCGAGTTGACGCCGGGGCGGATGCCCGCGGCGGTGACCCAGTGCACGGACTCCGTGGGCACCCCGTAGGCGAAGCGCCTCGGATGCGCACGGCCGTCGGGGCCCACGAGCCGGTAGGGCCGCTCGGTGACGGCGAGCCCACCGGTCTCGTACGTCTGCGCGGCGGGCCCCCGGATGTGATAGCGCGTGCACTGCCCGGTGGTCAGCAGGTGGCGCAGGAGCGGATCGGCGGTGCGCCGCAGGTCGATGTCGGGCAGCCGGGCCTCGACGAGCACCGACGCGCGCGCCTCGAAACCGGCGACGCGCGGCGACGACGCCACGAACTCGCGCTGCTCGGCGTCGAGCTCCACGGTGATGTCGGGACCGATGACGGTGAGCACGCCCGCCTCGATGAGCGCGATCATCTCCTGGATGCGGGAGGCGGGCGGTCCGATGGACAAGAACCCGTTGAGGGGCGTGTACCAACGGTCGAGGTGGTCGCGGTGGGACCGGGCGGTCAGGCCGCCGTGATCGACGAGCAGGCGTATCTCGTTGCGCAGGTCGCGCAGGGCGTCGAGCGCCGCCTTCAGGGGCCCTGACACATTGCCCGCGAGGGCGTCGGCGACGTCCTGCCGCAGCCGCGCGAGCAGCCAGTCGCGCCAGGCGGCCGGGTCGGCGAACGCGGCCCCGCCGTCCGGCCGAGCGATCCGCTGCCAGTCCCACCGGTCCGCCCCGGCGATGCCGTACTCGTCGAGCACGGCCTGCTCGGCGGGCGTGCCCCAGGGGGCCGCGAGGAGCTGGGCGCGGAAGGTGCCCACGGCGGCCGGCGGCTGCCTGCGGGCGAGCAGCGCCGTGTAGTAGACGGTCTCCACCTCCTTGGCGATCAGCGGCCACAGATCGTTCTGGAAGTCGAGGCCAGGGCCGTCCTCGCCGCGGCGGCGCAGCCCGCGCACCGTCTCCTCGTCGAGGAGCAGCGGCATGTGCCTGCCGTGCGGGCCCTTCTCGTTCTCTCCGCGCGCGTGGTACGGCACGCCACGCCGCGAGCCCGCGTACAGGCGGGGCTCCTTGCCGCTGGGCCGGTAGACGAGTGCGTCGCCCCGCTGCTCGTAGGTCCCTCCACGCCCTTGGGTGAACAGGGCCATGTAGTCGAAGAAGTTGAGGCCGAGGCCGCGCAGAATGACGGGCTCGCCGGGTTCGATGCCGCTCAGGTCCACGTCCGCCGGGTTGGCGGGCCGCAGATGGGTCAGGCCGAGCCCGGTCGCCTCGTCGTGCAGGCGGGCCAGCGGCTCGGGGTCGTCCGCCGCGACGTGACCGAGCGCGAGCACCACGGCGTCGAGGCCGGTCAGCTCCTTTCCGTTCTCCAGGCGCACGGTCTGCCGCGGCGCGCCCGCGCCGACCGGGCCGTCGATGGCGTCGATGCCGTCGACGACATCGAGGTCGTCGAGGGCGACGGCGCGGGTGCGGTGGACGACGATGTCCACGTGGTCGGGCGCGAGCGCCACCACGCGCTGGAAAACCCACTCCAGATACTGACCGTAGAAGGCGCGCGTCGGATACGTATCGGGCCCGAGGCGTCGGGCCTCGCGCAGGAATCCCTCGTCCAGGCCGGCCTCCTCGGGGCCGAGGGGCGCCATGAGGCACGCCCATTCGTACAGACTCGGACCGGTGGCGAGCGGCCCCTCCATGTCGACGGAATCGTCGGTGAAGAGCGTGACCTGGGAGGCGACCGTGTTCATCAGCAGATGGCGGGACTGAGTGCCGCGCCAGACCCGGCCGGAACCTGGTCGCTCGGGGTCGACCACGTGCACGGTCAGCCCGGTCCGGGGCACGAGGGCGGCGTTGGCGCAGACGCGTTCGAGCACCGAGAGACCGCGGGGACCGGTGCCGATGATGCACAGAGTCAGTTGCTGATTTCCCATCTGCTGCTCCTGATTCAGTGTCAATTGGCGAGAAGAGGAAAAGGCGGGTGCCGCTTCGAAAGGGAATGAAGGGCGGCGGACGCAGGGCCGGAGAGAAGCAAATCCTCAGCTCGAAATAACGTCAACGCGCGGCCCGTAGATGGCTGTTGAATGCGTCCTGAGAGAGAAAAACTTCCCCGTATCCTGCTCCGTCGGAAAGGAGGAGCGGAAGCTCAGCCGGGCCCTGACCAGCGCCCCGGCCGGGAATTGCCATGACTTTGCTATCCGCCGCCCGTAGCAGCCGCGGCTGTGCCCCTTCGCGGGCCGAAGGGCCGGTCGTCCACCCAAGCCACGCTTAAGCAGGCGGCCCCAGCATGAGGGCCGAGTCCGTGATCACCGGACTTTCGCCCCCGACTCCGATGCGTCCCAGGGAGAGCCATGACGACACGCCTGTTCACGTCGGAGTCCGTGACGGAGGGGCATCCGGACAAGATCGCCGACCAGATCAGCGACGCGGTCCTCGACGCCCTGCTGGCCGCCGACCCCACGTCACGCGTCGCCGTGGAGACGCTGATCACGACAGGTCAGGTCCATGTGGCGGGCGAAGTGACGACGTCCGCGTACGCGGACATCGCGGGGATCGTGCGGGACACGATTTTGCGGATCGGCTACGACTCGTCCGCGAAGGGTTTCGACGGGGCGTCGTGCGGCGTGTCCGTGTCGATCGGCGCGCAGTCGCCCGACATCGCGCAGGGAGTGGACACGGCCTACGAGTCGCGTGTCGCGGGCGAGGGCGGTGACGAGCTCGGCCGGCAGGGAGCCGGCGACCAGGGGCTGATGTTCGGCTACGCGACGAACGAGACGCCGAACCTGATGCCGCTGCCCATCGAGCTCGCGCACCGGCTCTCGCGGCGCCTGACGGCCGTTCGCAAGGACGGCACCGTCCCGTATCTGCGCCCGGACGGCAAGACACAGGTGACGATCGAGTACCACGGCAGCCGCCCGGTCCGCCTGGACACGGTGGTGGTGTCCTCGCAGCACGCCCCCGACATCGACCTGGACGGACTCCTCACGCCGGACCTGCGGGCCGAGGTCGTGGAGCCGGTCCTGACACAGCTGGCCGAGGACGGCATCAAGCTGGAGACCGAGGGCTACCGGCTGCTGGTGAACCCGACCGGGCGCTTCGAGGTGGGCGGCCCGATGGGCGACGCTGGCCTGACGGGCCGGAAGATCATCATCGATACGTACGGGGGCTACGCCCGCCACGGCGGCGGCGCGTTCTCCGGCAAGGACCCGTCCAAGGTGGACCGCAGCGCGGCGTACGCGATGCGCTGGGTGGCCAAGAACGTCGTGGCGGCCGGCCTCGCCGAGCGCTGCGAGGTGCAGGTCGCCTACGCGATCGGCAAGGCGGAGCCGGTGGGCCTCTTCGTGGAGACGTTCGGCACGGCCGTGGTGTCGCAGTCCGCCATCGAGCGGGCCATCGGCGAGGTCTTCGATCTGCGTCCGGCGGCGATCATCCGCGACCTCGACCTGCTGCGTCCCATCTACGCCCAGACCGCCGCCTACGGGCACTTCGGGCGCGAGGGCGCGCAATTCACGTGGGAGAGCACGGACCGTGCGCAGGCCCTGCGCGCAGCCGCAGGGATCTGACATGCGGATCGCGGTGACCGACTCCACAGCCACCGATCACCTGACGGTCCCTGCCGCGGTGGTCGCGTCATGACGGGCGGCTCGGGACAGCGGGTGGCCGCACTGCGCGCCGCCCTCGCGTCACGTGTGGTGGTGGCCGACGGTGCGATGGGCACCATGCTGCAGGCACAGGACCCCACGCTGGACGACTTCCAGCAGCTCGAGGGCTGCAACGAGATCCTGAACCTGACCCGCCCCGACATCGTGCGCTCGGTGCACGAGGCGTACTTCGCGGTGGGCGTGGACTGCGTGGGGACCAACACGTTCGGTGCGAATTTCGCGGCCCTGGGGGAGTACGACATCCCCGAGCGGGTCTTCGAGCTGTCCGAGGCCGGCGCACGGGTGGCGCGCGAGGTGGCGGACGAGTTCACGGCGTCGACCGGGCGGCAGCGGTGGGTCCTCGGCTCGATGGGGCCGGGCACGAAACTGCCGACGCTGGGACACGCCCCGTACACGACCCTGCGGGACGCCTATCAGCACAACGCCGAGGGCCTGATCGCGGGCGGTGCGGACGCGCTGCTCGTGGAGACCACGCAGGACCTGCTCCAGACCAAGGCGGCACTGGTCGGCGCCCGCCGCGCGCTGGAGGCGACAGCCACGAACCTGCCGTTGATCTGCTCGGTCACCGTGGAGACCACCGGCACGATGCTGCTCGGCTCGGAGATCGGCGCGGCCCTGACCGCGCTGGAGCCGCTGGGCATCGACATGATCGGCCTGAACTGCGCGACGGGCCCGGCCGAGATGAGCGAGCACCTGCGCTACCTGTCACGCCACTCACGCATTCCGATCTCGGCCATGCCCAACGCCGGCCTGCCCGTGCTGACGAGGGACGGCGCGCACTACCCCCTGACCGCGCCCGAACTGGCCGACGCCCAGGAGACGTTCGTGCGCGAGTACGGGCTGTCGCTGGTCGGTGGTTGCTGCGGTACGACGCCGGAGCATCTGCGGCTGGTGGTGGAGCGGGTGCGTGGTTTGTCTCCCGTGGTGCGGGAGCCGCGTCCGGAGCC
>NZ_JAPHNL010000151.1 GCF_026274175.1 Streptomyces beihaiensis | reverse complement strand
CTTGGGCTTTCGGCCGGTGCGGCGAGAGGGCGTGCCGGGCGTCGCGACGGGGCGAACGTTGCCTGTCGGGGCACTAGCTAGGCCAAGAGCTGGCGGGCGTACCAGTCGCGGTGGTCGGTGACGCCGGGCAGGGCGAAGAAGTAGCCGCCGCCGAACGGCTGCACGTAGTCCACGAGCGGCTCGTCGACCAGCCGCTCCTGGACCGTCTCGAACTGGCGGACCAGGTCCTGCTGGTAGCAGGTGAAGATGTGGCCGGTCCGGAGGTTGCCGTTGGTGTCGACGCCCAGGTCGTAGTTGAAGGAGCGACGCAGCAGCCGCTGGTTCGCGGTCGGCTTGGTGCGCGGGTTCGCCAGGCGCATGTGGGAGTCGAGCGGGATCACCTTGCCGTGCGGGTCGGCGGAGTAGTCCGGGGTGTCGAACTCGTGGGTGCCGTCCAGCGGGGCGCCCGAGTCGCGGCGGCGCCCGAACATGTTCTCCTGCTCGTTGATGGAGACCCGGTCCCAGAACTCGACGAGCATGCGGATGAGCCGTACGACCTGGTAGGAGCCGCCCTGCGCCCAGGCCGGCTCGGCGGAGTCGTCCACCCAGACCAGGTCGGCGGCGGTGCTCCCGGTCGGGTTGGCGGTGCCGTCCTTGAAGCCGAGGAGGTTGCGGCCGGTGCCGGAGGGCCGGGGCGGGGAGTTGTAGCCGTCGATCTTCCAGCGCATCTGCATGGCGCCGCGGGTGTGGCGGGTGATGTCGCGGATGGCGTGGTGCACGGTGTCCGGGTGGTTGGCGCAGATCTGCAGGAGCAGGTCGCCGTGCATCCAGGCGGGTTCGGGCGAGTCGTTCTTGAAGATCCGCATCGGAGCGAGCCGCAGCGGCTTGTGCCGGGCGATGCCGAACCGGTCGCCCCGGCCGCCCTGGGCGCCCTCGCCGTCGAAGAGGCTCGCCCCGAACGACACGGTCACCGTCAGCCCGTCGGCCGGGACGTCGGGGCCCAGGACGTCGCTGTCGGCGGGCGGCTGCCCGACACCCAGGTCGGCCGGTGCGCCGCCGGTGGTGAGGTGACGGGCCCGCGCCGTCAGCGTCTTCATCAGCCCGACGAGCCCCGCCCGGTCCTGGGCGGTGACGTCGAACGCCACGTAGCAGGAGGCGCGCTGCTTGGGCGTGAGGACACCGGCCTGGTGCGCGCCGTGGAACGGGTACGAGTCGGCCATGTCCGAGCCGCCGCCGGACGCCGCGTCGGCGTCGGCGTGGGCACCGGCGATCAGCATTCCGCCGGCCAGCGCGGTGGTACCGGCGCCTGCGGCGGCGCCGTGGAGGAATCGACGGCGGCTGACGTTCATCGGGGGACCACCCATCTCTGTTTCGTGGCGGGCGAGTTGCTTGGCAGGGGGGCCGGGGCGGCGGCCGGGTCAATGGCCGGGCGGGACTTCGAGCAGGTTCGGGATCTCGTCCAGGTGTTCCAGTACGGCGCCGAGCGCGGCCTGCACCGACTCGCGGGCGGCGAGCGGGGTCCGCGCGGGCGGGGGCCACCGGCCGTCGCCCGTCTTGGTGGCGAGCAGCGAGGTGCGCAGGGTGGTCAGCTCGCGGTCGACGACCGGCAGCAGCTTCGGGTCCCGGGCGCGGACCGGGCCGTCGAGTTCGCCGAGGACGGCCCGGGTGGCCCGCACGTCGGCGAGGATCTCCGGGTAGGTGGCGCCGGAGCCCTGGTCGTCGATGCCGGAGAGGTGGTCGCGCAGGGCGTCCTCAAGGATCTCGTGGGCGCGCAGCGGCAGGTTGGTGGGGTCGCCCGCGAGGTCGTCGTCGCCGAGGTGGTCGCGTACGGCGGTGACGTCCTTGGCGAGCCGGTCGGCGACCGGTTCCAGCTCGTCGGCGCTCTGGCCGTGCCACAGGCCGTACTCGATGCGGTGCAGGCCGGTGAAGTGCTTGTCCTTGACGCCGCCCGCAAGACCGTCCGGCAGCCCGTCGACCGCGCTGCCCGCGTCGCCGAAGCTGTTGTAGGAGGCGCCGACCCGCTCCCAGTCGAGCTGGGCGGTGAGCCAGTCCTTCTTCGCGGCGTCCAGTCGGCCGCCCTTGAGGTCGTTGCGCAGGTCCGAGACCGCGTCGGAGAGCCGGGCGAGGACTCCTGCGGCGTACCGCCGGTAGGCGTCGTTCGGGCCGGTCAGCTCCTTGACGGTGACCGGCCGCACGGCGGCCGACGGGGCGTGCGCGGTGCCGCCGGTGACCCGCACGGCCGCCGAGGAGGTCTCCGGCCGGCCGGACATCAGGCAGTGGACGGTGTAGGTGCCCTTGCCGAGTGTCGCGCTCATGTCGGCGGTGGTGGCGGGGCCGATGGTCTCGATCTCGGCGACGATCGCGCCCGCCGAGTTCACCAGGCGCACCTCGCCCGCCTTGCCGGACCGGTTGTCCACGGCGATGGTCTGCCGGCCCGCGTGCGCCGACGACCAGTCCTTGGCGCAGCTGTCCTTGGTGACGGTCACGGTCTGCGCGGCCGACGTGCCGTCCGAGGGGAGCAGCGCGATCGTGGTACCGGCCGCCAGCGCGGGAACCGCGATCAGGGCGGCGCCGACGAGCACCGGGCGCCGCCCGAGCACCTTCTCCCAGCGGCTGCCGCCGGGGGCCTCGGCCGGGGCCTCGGCGGGGGCCTGCGGCTCGGGCTTCACGGCGGCGGACTCCCCGTCAGAGGGCTTCACGGCGGCGGGCTCCCCGCCAGCGGGCTCCCCGGCGGCGGGCTTCACGGCGGCGGGCTTCACGGCGGCGGGCGTGGGCCGTCCGGCGAGCAGGAACGCGGGGACCACCACGGCCAGGTACACCGCCCAGGCGACGACCTGGAGCACGGTCATCCTCGGCGCGAGCTCGGTGACACCGGTGATGATCGAGACCCACCAGGCGTTGGGGTCGATGTGCGAGGTCAGGTCGAAGGCGACCCAGTGCACGCCGGGCAGCGCCCCCGCGTCCTGGAGGTCGCCGAGCCCGTACGAGAGGACTCCGGCGGCGATCACGACCAGCGCGAGCGCGGTCCTGCCGAAGAAGACGCCGAGGTTGAGGCGCACCGCCTGCCGGTAGAGCAGCATGCAGATCACGGCCGCCGCGCCGAGCCCCAGGCCCGCGCCGACCAGCGGGGCGACCGTCGAGCCCGAGGCCCTGACCGCCGTCCACAGGAACAGCGTCGTCTCCAGGCCCTCACGGCCGATCGCGAAGAACGCGGTGACCGCGAGCGCGCCCGCGCCGATGGACGCGGCCCGCGCCACCTCGCCGCGCAGGTGTTTCGAGAGGGAGGCGGCGGTGCGCTTCATCCAGAAGACCATCGCCGTGACCAGGCCGACCGCGAGCAGGCTCAGCAGCCCGCCGACCAGTTCCTGACCGGCGCTGGAGAGCACGTCGGTGGAGAACGTGAGGACCGCAGCGAAGCTGCCCGCGACCATCACCGCGCCCAGCACGCCCAGCCACACGGGGGTCGACGGGACACGGCGGCCGTCGTCCGTCCGCGTCCTGCGCACGGCGGCGAGCAGGATCGTCACGACGAGGCCGGCCTCCAGGCCCTCGCGCAGGCCGATCAACAGATTCGGTACCGCTTCTGCCCAAGTCACAGCCGCTAAGGTAAGGCATGCCTTTGTACGCAATCCTGGATGAAAGCCGCAAAAGGTACGGCCAGGCGGACAAAGACCGGGTAATTCCTCAGCCAGACAAGCGAGAAGTGCCCGAACCGGGGCATCTACCCCTGGTCGACGCCGTGGTCGCGCAGCGGGCCCACGGCCAGGTCCTGACGTCGGCAGGTGTCGAGGATGAGCGGGAGCGCGCCGAGGGCCGAGCGCCACGCGCCGGGGGCCGAGGTGCAGTCCGAGTCGTGGAGCAGGATGGTGCCGCCGCCGCGCAGGTCGGCGGTGACCGTCCGGTGGACCGACCGCGGGGTGGCACGGCGGGTCCAGTCCTCGCCCCAGCAGGTCCACAGGGTGGGCGTGAGGCCGAGCCGGCGGGCGGCGATGTGCGCCGAGGACGACATCACGCCGTACGGGGGCCGGAAGAGCCGGGGCACCGCGCCGGTGATCTCGGCGACGGTGTCGCGGGCGCGGGCGAAGTCGTCGTACGTGGCGCGCGGCCCGCGCAGCAGGAGCGGGCGGTGGTGCCAGCCGTGGATGCCGATCTCGTGCCCGGCGTCGTACATCTCCTTGAGGAGGCCCGGGGAGCGGTGGGCCATGGAGCCGAGTACGAAGAAGGTGGCGCGCAGCCCGTCAGAGTCGAGGCGGCGCAGGAAGAAAGGCGTGGAGAGCGGGTCGGGGCCGTCGTCGAAGGTCAGGGCGACGTGGTCGGCCCGCCCTTGCGCGGACAGGCGCGGCATGAACCGGTTGCGCAACGGCCCGAAGGTGGAGATGACGGGTGCCGCGTGCGCGGCGGCGACCACGGGCAGCGCGGCGGCCGCCGCGCGCGCCACCGTACGAACGGGCCGGTCGGCGGTGACGGAGCGGACGGTGCTCATCGGTTGTCCTCGCGGGTGTGCGTGCGGTCGTACATGCCGTGGTGGTGCGTGCGACGGGGGCTGCCGTGGCGGTGTGCGCGATGCGACGGGCCGTGGTGCGTGCGCGTGAGGGGCCCGGCGAGCGTGGCGGGCCGCCTCAGCGAAACCCTACGGCCTGTCCGGGAACCACGGCGAGGCCGACGGCACGTGCCACGGCTCCCGGAGCCGACGAGCGGCGCCGACGCCGGCCGGGCCCGGGGGCCAGGGGGTGTTCCGCGGCCGTTCGTCACTCATCGCCCTTGCGGGTCATGAGGCCCGCGAGCGCGGCCAGGCGCAGGGCCGGGGCCAGCGGGCGGTTGCCCCGGCGCGGGGCGGGGATCGGCGCCAGATCGGAAGAGCGTCGGG
>NZ_JAPHNL010000150.1 GCF_026274175.1 Streptomyces beihaiensis | reverse complement strand
CGCCGTCGGCGGCGCTGCGCCTCGCCGCCCGCAGGCTCGGGCGGCAGATGATGCGAGCCGCCCGCGCCACCTGGCCGCACCCCGAACTCGACCGCCTGGCGCAGCGGTTCCCCAAGGGCGCGCACCAGCCGGTGGTGCTCGGGCTCGCCGCCCGCGCCGCCGGGCTCGGGGCCGATGACGCCGCGTACTGCTCGGCGTACGAGGGGGTGAGCGGACCCGCTACGGCGGTCGTGCGGCTGCTCAGCCTCGACCCCTTCGACGCGACCGGAGTGTTGGCGCGGCTGGCGCCCGAGCTCGACCTCGTCGTCCTGGACGCCGTGGACGCGGCGAGACGCGCCGTCGACGAAGGCGTCGACGCGCT
This sequence comes from Streptomyces beihaiensis, assembly GCF_026274175.1. Lineage (GTDB taxonomy): Bacteria > Actinomycetota > Actinomycetes > Streptomycetales > Streptomycetaceae > Streptomyces > Streptomyces beihaiensis. Next base: position 4,528 of record NZ_JAPHNL010000150.1, on the reverse strand, counting down.
GCCCGCCCGGTCGGCGCCGCTGCTCGAGGTCGGGGCGGAGGCGCACGCGGCGTGGCCCGTCCGGCTGTTCGCGTCGTAGCCCGCTCCTGCCGCGGGGACTTCGACCCTGGACCTCGACCTCGGACTCGGACCCTTGGGCCCTTGGATTTGGACCCCCCACGCGCCCTCTCGGCCCGAACGGTCTCGTCCTGAACCGCCGGACAGGCCGATGGCCCTTGTAGACAGACCTGGAGACCTGATCACCATGCACCTCGACCACTCCCACGACGGCCCCACCGCCGTCTCCGCCGACGCCCGCCGGCCCGACGGCTCCCGGCGCGCCCTGCGCATCGGGCTCGGCGGGCCCGTCGGATCGGGCAAGACCGCGACCGTCGCCGCGCTGTGCCGCGCGCTGCGCGACGAACTCTCGCTCGCCGTCGTCACCAACGACATCTACACCCGTGAGGACGCCGCGTTCCTGCTGAGCGAGGCCGTGCTGCCGCCTGAGCGGATCGCCGCCGTGGAGACCGGCGCCTGCCCGCACACCGCGATCCGCGACGACATCTCCGCCAACCTGGAGGCCGTCGAGGACCTCGAGGACGAGGCGGGGCCGCTCGACCTCATCCTCGTCGAGTCCGGCGGCGACAACCTCACCGCCACCTTCTCCAAGGGGCTCGTCGACGCCCAGATCTTCGTCATCGACGTCGCCGGCGGCGACGACATCCCGCGTAAGGGCGGGCCCGGCGTCACCACCGCCGACCTGCTCGTCGTCAACAAGACCGACCTCGCCCCCTACGTCGGCTCCGACCTGGCCCGGATGTCCGCCGACGCCAAGGAGCAGCGCGGCGAACTCCCGGTCGTGCTGCAGTCGCTGCGCTCCGAGACCGGCGTCGGCGGCGTCGCGGCCTGGGTGCGCGAGCAACTCGCGGCGTGGACGGCGTGAGCACGGGCCTGGCGCGCGCGGGCGTCCGTTCCGTCGCCAGGATCACGGCGCGCCCCGACGGCCGCGGCGGCACGTCGTTGCCCGTCCTGGAGAGCGAGGGGTCCTTCGCGGTGCGCCGCACCCGTGCCGCCCGGCACGGCGAGGCCCGCGTGATGCTCGTCGGCGCCATGACCGGCCCCCTCGGCGGCGACCGCTGCTCCGTCGAGGCCCGCGCGGAACCGGGCGCGCGCCTGCACATCGGCTCGGTCGCCGCCACCCTGGCCCTGCCGGGGCAGGACAAGGAGCCCGCCCACCACGACGTGCGTCTGAGCGTCGGCGACGGGGCTCGGCTCGACTGGCTGCCCGAGCAGTTGATCTCGGTGGACGGCAGTGATCTGCGCGTCACCACCCGTGTCGACCTCGCGCCAGGCGCTCACCTCGTGCTGCGCGAGGAGCAGGTGCTCGGCAGGGCGGGGGAGGGCCCCGGCCGCCTCGGCAGCCGTCTGACGCTGCGTCGCGCGGGCCGGCCGCTGCTCGACCAGGAGCTGGCCTTCGGGCCCGGCGCCCCGGGCGGCTGGGACGGTCCCGCGGTGCTCGCCGGGTACCGTGCGCTGGGCCAACTCGTCGTCGTACGCCCCGGTTTCGAGACGGACAAACCTGCCGCCGAGGTGCTCGACGGACCCGTCACGGGCGCGCTCACCCCGCTCGCCGGACCGGCCGTTGTGGTCACGGCCCTCGCGCCGGACGCGCTGACGCTGCGCAAGGCGCTGGACGTGGCGCTGCACCGACTGGCCTGACCGGTCAACAGGACGTCGTACACCGTTTATCGGATTGGTAAAGAACCTCCGTCATCACTGTTGTCGGACGCCCCGCACAGGACACGATCCGCGTACCGATCGATTCCACGATCGAATGATGGATCGAATCCATGTGCGGGAGGCCTCACTTGAGACGGACTCGACAGACGGGCCGCGGCAGGCGAAGGGCGGTCGTCGGTTCCGCCGGCGCCGCAGCCGCGGCGGCCCTCATAGCCGGGGCGGTCACCGCCCCCACCGCCCACGCCGCGCCCCAGCACCACCGCGGGACCAGCACCCACAACCGTGAGGCCCGCGGCGCCGCCATCGCCGCCGCCAGGGCCTGGAAGCACGGAATCGACTGGAAGGCATGCCCCGCCGAGTGGGGCCTCGCCAAGCCGATCCAGTGCGGCTGGGTCACCGTCCCGATCGACTACGCCCACCCGTACGGCAAGAAGATCAAGCTCGCCGTCGACCGTGTCGGCAACACCGGGGGCAAGGGCGAACGTCAGGGCTCCCTCGTCTACAACCCGGGTGGCCCCGGCGGCTCCGGCCTGTACTTCCCGACGCGCGTGACGCAGAAGCGCGCCGTGTACAAGAACATGGCCAGGGCCTACGACTTCGTGGGCTTCGACCCGCGCGGTGTCGGCCACTCGGCGCCCATCTCCTGCATGGACCCGCAGGAGTTCGTCAAGGGCCCCAAGGCCGACCCGGTCCCGGACACCGAGGCCGACAAGCTCGCCCAGCGCAAGCTCGCCAAGGAGTACGCGGACGGCTGCCTGGAGCGCACCGGCGCCCGCATGCTGCGCCAGATGACCACGCCGAACACCGCGCGCGACCTGGACGTCATCCGCGCCGCGCTGCACGAGAAGAAGCTCAACTACCTCGGCGTCTCCTACGGCACCTACCTCGGCGCCGTCTACGGAACGCTCTTCCCGGGCCACGTCCGCCGCATGATCGTCGACAGCGTCGTCAACCCGGCCAAGAGGAACATCTGGTACCAGGCCAACCTCAACCAGGACATCGCCTTCCAGCGCCGCTGGAACGACTGGCTGGACTGGGTCGCCAAGTACGACGGCACATACCACCTCGGGAACACCCGCGCCAAGGTCCAGCAGCGGTGGGAGGCCCTGCGCGCCGCCGCGAAGAAGAGCCCCATCCAGGGCAAGGTCGGCCCGGCCGAGCTGATCGGCTACTTCCAGTACGCGCCGTACTACGACTCCATGTGGGCCCCGGTGGCCAGGACCTGGAGCAAGTACGCCGCCGGCGACACCAAGGCGCTCGTCGACGCCGCGGCCCCCGACATGTCGGACACCGCGGGGAACGTGTCCGCCGAGAACGGCAACGCGGTCTACACGGCGGTCGAGTGCACCGACGCCAAGTGGCCCACCAGCTGGAAGAAGTGGGACAAGGACAACACCCGTCTGAACGAGAAGTACCCGTTCATGACGTGGGACAACGCGTGGATGAACCTGCCGTGCGCCACATGGCCGGTCAAGCAGCGGACCCCGGTCGCCGTGAAGACCGGCAGGGGCCTGCCGCCCGTGCTCATCGTGCAGTCCACGCGCGACGCCGCCACGCCGTACCAGGGCGCCGTCGAACTGCACAAGCGCTTCAAGGGCTCCCGCCTGATCACCGAGAAGGGCGCGGGCTCGCACGGCGTCACGGGGCTGACCAACCCCTGCATCAACGACCGTGTCGACGCCTACCTGCTCACCGGGAAGCTCGACAGCTCGGACGTGACGTGCGCCCCGCACGCGACGCCGACGCCGTGACCTGAGTCCCCAGGACCGGGCAGGACAGACGGGCGCCCGGCTCCCGCCGCCGATGCGAGAGCCGGGCCGCCCTTCATGCCGTCGGCCGTGCGGCGAGCCACGCGTCCTCGGCCGCGTAGTCGAACAGGCCGTGCCCGTACGCCGCGACCATCGCCGGGAAGGCATCCGCCCACTCTGCCGCGCGCAGCCGTCCCGTCAGCCACTCGACCGTCCCCGCGAGCGCGTCCGCGTACGTCGTCACCGGCACGTACCCCAGCTCGCTGCGCGCCGCCGCCATGCCGAACACCACGGGGTGCGGGAGCGACCACGGCGTCTGCCCGACGTTCTCGGCCGGCGGCGCACCGTCGACCAGCACCGTCTCGCTCTCCACACCCATCAGCGCGTCGATCATGGCGCCGATCTCGGCGACCGTCGGCGTGTCGGGATCGGCCGCGTTGAGCACCCGCGTACCCGGCCGCGCCGCCGCCAGCCGCACCAGCTCCGCCACATTGGCCACGCTCGTCGGATGAAACCGGCTCCGACCGCCGTACGCGAGCACCCGTGTGCGCCGCCCGTCCAGATTCCGCTTCACGAAGTACAACTCGCGCGGCGTCCGGGAGTACGGGCCGTGCACCGCGCCCGCCCGCAGCAGCGTCACCGGCATCCGCTCGCCGAGCGCGAGCAGCTCCCGTTCGAGCGCCACCTTGCGCGTCGCGTACGTACCCTCGCCCGGCGCGACCGTACGCCAGGTCTCCGGCAGCGGGACGGGGTAGCGCGGCGCGCCCCCGGGCTCGCCCTGGGTGTCGAAGCCGTGGCCGTGCTCGTCCTCGTACACGGCCGCGCTGGAGATCACCACCGCCGAGCCGACACGGTCGGCGAGCTTCGCCAGTTGCCCGGCGTGAGCGGCGTCGAACGCCACCATGTCCACGATCAGGTCGACCCCGTCCCCGACGACCGCGCCGAGCGCCGCGTCGTCGTCCCGGTCGAGCCGCGCCGTACGCACCTCCTCGGGCCAGCCGCGGTCCCGGCCCGCGCGCCGTGACGCGGCCGTCACCTCCCAACCGTCCGCCGCGAGCGCG
>NZ_JAPHNL010000149.1 GCF_026274175.1 Streptomyces beihaiensis | reverse complement strand
CGCTCTTCCGATCTGTTCCTGACCGGCCCTGGGGTGTGCGGGGCGGGCTCCGGCCTGCGCGGCGAGCGCCCCGCGGGGGGCGAGACGAGCGCGGCCGGGCTCGGACTGCCGCCGACGGCACCGCCCGGGGTGAGGAAGGCCGGGTCGCCGCCGGGCACCATGCCGAGTTCGGCGGCGCGGCGGCGCAGCGCGTCGGGAGCCGAGTAGGAGTCGACGTCGCGCTGCAGTTCCTGCTCGTCGTCGGTGAGCTCGGTGGTCTGCTTCCTCAGCTTGGTCAGCTGGAACGACCCCTCGTTCAGCGAGGAGTTCAGCAGGAGCAGCGCGATCAGGCCACCGCCGAGCAGCAGCACGACAAGGAGGACGAACGGCGTGCGGGCCGCTTGGGAGCCGCCCGCCGGGGCGAGAGGCATCAGCCGCGCGAGCCGGCCGCCCCCCGCGCGCGCCGCGCCCCCGGAACCGCGGGAGCCCGGTGCGCTCTTGGCACCCTTGGCCCCCTTCGCGCCGCTCTTCGGACTCATACCGCCCGTCCCTCCCCGGTCACGCGCGCGTGCCTCACCCCGCGCTCGCCCCGTTTGCCGCGTCTGCCGTGTCGTCACCGGGCTCCTCACGGATGCGCTGCGCGCCGCGGAGGCGGGCCGGAGCGGCCCGGCGGTTCTCGGCCACCTCTTCCTCCGTGGGAAGCTCGGCGCCGCGCGTGAGCAGCTTCAGGCGCGGCTGGTAGCGCTCGGGGACGACAGGCAGGCCGGCCGGGGCCGTGGTGGCGGCACCGGCCGCGAACACCTGCTTGACGAGCCGGTCCTCGAGCGAGTGGTACGACAGGACGGCGATCCGGCCGCCGACGGCGAGCGCCTTGACGGCCGCCGGGATCGCCCGCTCCAGGACGCTCAACTCCCCGTTGACCTCGATGCGCAGGGCCTGGAAGGTGCGCTTGGCCGGGTTGCCGCCGGTGCGCTTGGCGGCCTGCGGCAGCGCGTCCCTGATCAGCTCGACCAGCCGGGCGGAGTTGCTGAACGGCTCCTTGTCGCGCTCGCGCACGATGGCCGAGACGATGCGTTTGGCCTGCTTCTCCTCGCCGTACTGGCGCAGGATCCGCACCAGTTCTCCGGGCGGGTAGGTGTTGAGGACCTCGGCGGCGCTCATCCCTGTCGTCTGGTCCATGCGCATGTCGAGCGGGGCGTCCTGCGCGTACGCGAAGCCGCGGTCGGCCTCGTCGAGCTGCATGGAGGAGACGCCGAGGTCGAACAGGACGCCCTGGACCTTGGCGATGCCCAACCGGTCGAGAACCTCGGGCAGTTCGTCGTAGACGGCGTGCACGAGGGTGGCCCGGTCGCCGAAGGGCGCGAGCCGCTCTCCGGACAGGCGCAACGCCTCCTTGTCGCGGTCGAGCGCGACGAGCCGGCAGTCGGGGAAGGCAGTGAGCAGCGCCTCGCTGTGACCGCCGAGCCCGAGCGTGCAGTCGACGACCACCGCTCCGGGCCGGGAGAGCGCGGGGGCCAGCAGGTCCAGGCAGCGCTGGAGCATGACCGGGACATGCCGCTTGTTCAAGGATCCCTCTCAGGTCCGGCGGACGGGCTCGTGCGCACCGCCGGGTCCCCGCCCGCTCATGAAGGGGAAGGAGGTCCGTCGGCGCCGGGAAGTGACGCCGGCCGACCGGAGCGGGAGGAGGCCGAGCCGTACGTACGCGCCGCGCACGCGGGGAGCGTCCGGCACGGGGCCGGGATCTCCGTGTTGCATGGTTGCGTGGTTGTGCATCGCCATATGGGGTCGGCGTCACTTTAGTCCACGGCGACTCTCGGTCAATCAACCGGCCTGCGCGTCGCGGACCGCGTCGCCGTGAAGCGGAAATCGACCAGGTTCACCCGTTCGGACCAGCTTTGACGACCCCTGTGGGGTAGCTCACAACACGGCCGATTGTCGTTCTTTGTCGCGTCTCACGGCGGGCCCGATCGCTTCGTGCCCCGTACCGTCGACGCCATGACGACTTCCGCATCCCGCACGTCCGAAGACGCCATACCCGCCGGGCAGCCCGACGGCACCGTGACCGACCGTCTCGTCAAGGCGAACACGCGCTACGCCGACGCCTTCACCGACCCCGGCATGGACGCCCGCCCGGTGCTCAACGTGGCCGTGGTGGCCTGTATGGACGCGCGTCTCGACCTCCACTCGGCGCTCGGCCTCGAACTCGGCGACTGTCACACCATCCGTAACGCGGGCGGCGTCGTCACCGACGACGTGATCCGCTCGCTCACCATCAGCCAGCGCGCGCTCGGCACCCGCAGCGTGGTCCTCATCCACCACACCAACTGCGGTCTGGAGTCGCTCACCGAGGAGTTCCGGCACGAGCTGGAGCTTGAGGTCGGCCAGCGCCCGAGCTGGGCGGTCGAGGGTTTCCAGGACGTCGACCAGGACGTGCGCCAGTCCATCCAGAAGGTGCGCACCTCGCCGTTCCTGCCACACACCGACGACGTCCGGGGTTTCGTCTTCGACGTCCACACCGGCCTGCTCCGCGAGGTCCTGCCGCGCTGACGGGGCCGCTCGCGGCAGGAGCGCGACAGGAGAACGAGGGGTCCGCGATGCCCTCGAAAGGTGGTAAGCCCCGACATATCGCGGCGGGTTATCCACAGGCGAGTGACACGGACCGGCAAGGCCAACAAGAATGCCCCTGTGACACCGCGTGCGACCGGCGCAGCCCTTCACCGCGGTGTCCGTGTTTCGGGGTGGGCCGGTACGCGTCACAGAGCGTCGGCCCGGGAAAGTACGGGCCGAGGAGGGCCGGGTGACGACCTATGACGATCGAGCGAGCCTCACTGATCTGACCGCCACCGTCGAGCGTGTGCGCAGGTCGGTGGAGGGCGTGATCGAGGGCAAGCCGGAGGTCGTACGGCTCTCGCTGACGGTGCTGCTCGCCGAGGGGCATCTGCTCATCGAGGACGTCCCCGGCGTCGGCAAGACGATGCTCGCCAAAGCGCTCGCGCGGTCGATCGACTGCTCGGTGCGGCGCATCCAGTTCACGCCCGACCTGCTGCCGTCGGACATCACCGGCGTCTCCATCTGGGACCAGCAGCGGCGGGACTTCGAGTTCAAGCCGGGCGCGATCTTCGCGCAGATCGTGATCGGCGACGAGATCAACCGCGCGTCCCCGAAGACGCAGTCGGCGCTCCTGGAGTCCATGGAGGAGCGCCAGGTCACCATCGACGGCCGGACGTACGAGCTGCCGGGCCCGTTCATGGTGGTCGCCACCCAGAACCCGGTCGAGATGGAGGGCACCTATCCGCTGCCCGAGGCCCAGCGCGACCGCTTCATGGCCCGCGTCTCCATCGGCTATCCCAGCCCGGAGGCCGAGTTGCAGATGCTGGACGTGCACGGCGGCCTCAACCCGCTGGACGACCTGCAGCCGGTGGCGCACGCGGACGAGATCCTCAAGCTGATCGACGCCGTACGCACGGTCCACGTCGCCGATCCCGTGCGGCGCTACGCGGTCGACCTGGTCGCCGCCACCCGCACCCACCCGGAGCTCAGACTCGGCGCCTCCCCGCGCGCGACACTGCACCTGCTGCGCGCGGCCAAGGCGTCGGCGGCCCTCAGCGGCCGCGAGTACGCGCTCCCCGACGACGTGCAGGAGCTGGCCGTCGCCGTTCTGGCACACCGTCTGCTGCCCACCGCGCAGGCCCAGCTGAACCGGCGCACCGCCGAGCAGGTCGTCCTCGACATCCTGCAGCGCACCCCGGTCCCGGCGGCCGACAACCGCACCCGGCAGGGCTCTGCGAGCGGCCCGGCGGGCCCGTTGTACGGCGGACGGCCGCCCGGCAACCGGGGGCTGTGATGGCGTCAGGGGGGTACGGCGCGCTCGATCCCGACGCCGCCGGGTCCACGGCCCGGAGCGGGGGTGACACGAGCGGCCTGCGCACGGCGCTGGCCGGGCTGACCACACGGGGGCGTTCGTTCCTGGCGGCCGGTGTCGCGGCGGCCGTGTGCGCGTATGTCCTCGGCCAGAGCGACCTGCTCCGGGTCGGCCTGCTCCTCGCGGTGCTGCCGCTGGTCTGCGCGGGCGTCCTGTACCGCACGCGCTACCAGGTCACGGGCAGCCGCCGCCTCTCCCCCGCGCGTGTGCCCGCCGGCACCGAGGCCCGGGTCCACCTGCGGATGGACAACGTCTCCCGGATGCCCACCGGCCTGCTGATGCTCGAGGACCGGGTGCCGTACGTGCTCGGGCCCCGGCCCCGCTTCGTCCTCGACCGGATGGAGGCGGGCGGCCGCCGCGAGGTCTCCTACCGGGTCCGCTCGGACCTGCGCGGCCGCTATCCGCTGGGCCCGTTGCAGCTGCGCCTGTCCGACCCCTTCGGGATGTGCGAGCTGACCCGCTCCTTCTTCGCGTACGACACCCTGACGGTGATACCGCGCGTGGAGCCGCTGCCACCCGTGCGGCTGTCCGGCGAGGCCAGGGGGTACGGGGACGGGAGGCACCGCTCGCTCGCCCTGGCCGGTGAGGACGACGTGATCCCGCGCGGCTACCGGTACGGGGACGACCTGCGCCGCGTCCACTGGCGGTCCACGGCGCGCCACGGCGAGCTGATGGTGCGCCGCGAGGAACAGCCGCAGCGCGCCCGCTGCACGGTGCTGCTCGACACGCGCGGTGGCGCCTACCAGGGCGCGGGCCCCGGCTCGGCCTTCGAGTGGGCGGTCTCCGCCACGGCGTCCGCCCTGGTGCACATGCTGGAGCGGGGCTTCTCGGTGCGGCTCCTGACGGACACCGGGAGCGCGGTGCCGGGCGAGGGCACGGACGGGTTCACGGGCTCGGTTTCCGAGTCGGCGGACGCGGCGGGCCTGATGATGGACACACTCGCCGTGGTCGACCACTCCGACGCGTACACACTCGCCGCCGCCCACGACGTCCTGAACGGTGGGAACGAGGGGCTGCTCGTCGCTTTCCTCGGCGATCTCGACGAGGAGCAGGCCGAGATCGCCGCCCGGATGCGGCGCCGCAGCGGCGCCGCCGTCGCGTTCGTCCTGGACAGCGAGGCGTGGGCGCTACCGCCCGGGTCGCCCAC
>NZ_JAPHNL010000148.1 GCF_026274175.1 Streptomyces beihaiensis | reverse complement strand
GAGGAGTTCCAGCTCCACCCCGAACAGTCCACCGACGCGATCGTCATCCACCACCCCGAGGCCAAGTACTTCAACGCGCGGTAATCCCCACAAGACGTACACTGGTCGGTCCAGCGTAGGCCGGTCGCCTTCCTGTCAAGGGAAGACGGCCGGCCTTCTCGTCCCTCTCGGAGGTGGCACGGATGACCAGTACGGTCCCCGCAGTCGGTACCCGAACGGCCCATGGCAGCGCCCTGCAGGCCGTACTCCTCGACATGGACGGAACGCTCGTCGACACCGAGGGATTCTGGTGGGACGCCGAGGTGGCCGTCTTCGCGGAGCTGGGCCACACGCTCGACGCGTCGTGGCGGCACGTCGTCGTCGGCGGGCCGATGAGCCGCAGCGCCGGATTCCTCATCGAGGCCACCGGGGCCGACATCACCCTCGCGGAGCTGACCGTACTGCTCAACGACGGCTTCGAGCGCCGCATCAGCCAGTCGCTGCCGCTGATGCCCGGCGCGGCGCGGCTGCTGGCCGAGCTGGCCGCGCACGACGTGCCCACCGCGCTCGTCTCCGCCTCCCACCGGCGCATCATCGACCGCATCCTGCACTCGCTCGGACCGCGCAACTTCCGCCTCACCGTGGCGGGTGACGAGGTGCCGCGCACCAAGCCGCACCCCGACCCGTACCTGATCGCCGCCGCCGGACTCGGCGCCGAACCGGACCGCTGCGCCGTCGTCGAGGACACCGCCACCGGTGTGGCCGCCGCCGAGGCCGCGGGCTGCCAGGTCGTCGCCGTGCCGTCCGTCGCGCCCATCGAGCCCGCCCGCAGACGCACCGTCGTGTCCTCTCTCGAACACGTCAACCTGCCTTTCCTGCACGGCCTGATGACGGCGTGAAGGGGGCGCCGCGGGGCGGACGGGACCGCACCACCGCTCGGTTGAACATGTGACCTTTCCCACTTTACGAGGGGTCGACAACGGCGCGATCGCTGTGCTGCGAAAGGGTTTCACGCGCGCGTACGCGCGACCTTGTGTCCCGTTTGGTCACTCCCTGCGCGGAACCTTCCTCCTGAGGGTGTTTCGGTGCGTCCACACCTGGTTCCCCTGCGTGATGGGCCTACCGAAAAGGCGCCCGCGAACCCCCGCGCCGGGCCCATTAATGTCATCGCGAGAACATCGCCGTAACCCTCTCGCGCCCCGTGGACACCACCCCGTTTCAGGGGCCGCGGAGATCGACAGCTCTGGAGAACTTCGAGCATGAACCGCAAGACTTTGGTGTTGCCGGCCGTGATCGGCCTGCTCGCCCCCGTGCTCGCCGCGTGTGGCGGGTCCGACAGCGGCGGCAAGGACGGCGATGCCATCGCCGTCGGCACCACCGACCGGTTCATCGCCTCACAGAAGGTGCCCGCCCCGTTCGACCCGGCGTACGCCTACGACGCCGGATCCTGGAACGTGCTGCGCCAGACCGTGCAGACGCTCATGGCGATGCCGCGCAGCGGCAGCGGCGAGCCCGTCCCCGAGGCCGCCGAGAACTGCCACTTCTCCGACAGCGGCAGCGAACGGTACGACTGCACGCTCCGCAAGGGCCTGGAGTTCGCCGACGGCACGCCCATCACCGCCAACGACGTCAAGTACTCCATCGAACGCGTACTGCGCATCAAGAGCGGCAGCGGCTCCGACGGTCTGCTCTCCTCGATCGACACGATCGAGACGCAGGGCAAGAACGAGGTCATCTTCCACCTCAAGTCCCCGGACGCCACGTTCCCGTACAAGCTGGCCACGCCCACCGCGGGCATCGTCAACCCGGCGAAGTACCCCAAGGACAAGCTCCGCACCGGCTTCGAGGTCGACGGCTCCGGCCCGTACACGATGAAGGCCGTTGTGAAGGACAACGCCGTCGTCAAGACCGTCTTCACCAAGAACCCGCACTACAAGGGCGAGTTGAAGCCGAAGAACAACAAGGTGGAGCTCGTCTCCTTCACCAGTGCCGCCGCCATGGGCAAGGCGCTGGAGAAGGGCGACGTCGACCTGATCACCCGCACCATGTCGCCGGAGCTGATCAAGAAGTACTCGACCAACCCGCCCAAGAACATCAACCTGGTCGAGATGCCGGGCATGGAGATCCGCTACCTCGGCTTCAACACCAAGGCGCCCAGCGTCAAGAGCAAGGCCGTCCGCCAGGCCATGGCGCAGATCGTCGACCGGGGCCAGATCGCCGCCGACGTCTACGGCACCACCGCCGAACCGCTGTACTCGCTCGTCCCGGTCGGCATCACCGGGCACACGAACTCCTTCTTCGACAAGTACGGCAAGCCGAGCAAGAGCAAGGCCGCCGCACTGCTGAGCCGGGCCGGCATCCACACCCCGGTCAAGCTCACCCTGCACTACACGACCGACCACTACGGCCCGGCCACCAAGAAGGAGTTCGAGGACCTCAAGCAGCAGCTGAACGCCAGCGGCCTGTTCGACGTCGCTATCAAGGGCGACATCTGGGACACCTACCGCGACGCGGAGCTCAAGGGCAAGTACGACGTCTACGGTCTCGGATGGTTCCCCGACTTCCCGGACGCCGACAACTTCATCGCGCCCTTCCTCGGCAAGGACAACTTCCTCGGGACGCCGTACGCCAACAACACCATCCGCGACACCCTCATCCCGGCCGAGCGCCGCGAATCCGACCGGCTGACCGCCTCCAAGAGCATCGGCCGCGTCCAGGACATCGTCGCCGACGACGTACCCGTCCTCCCGCTGTGGCAGGGCAAGCAGTACGTCGCCGCCCGCGACAACGTCACCGGAACCGAGTGGGCCCTGTCCGCCTCCTCGGTCCTGCAGCTGTGGGAGCTGGGCCGCGGCGTCAGCGGCTGAGCGACCGCGGCGGCCGGGCCGAAGCCGCACGCTTCGGCCCGGCGGTCCTCGCACCGCCGACGACAGGGCACGTACGTGAGACCGTGCAACCGGTGGCTGGACATCGTCGCCGACCAGCTGCCCGTCCTGCCCGTGTGGCAGGCCAAGCAGTACGCCGTCGTCCGCGACCACGTCTACGGCGTGGAGAACTGCCTCGACGCCTCCACCGTCTTCCGCTTCTGGGAAGTCAGCAAGGAGTGATCAGGGCAGTCGTCAGGAGAACGGCCAGGTCAGCGGCGAGCGGCGGGGGACAGCCGGTCCGGACCGTCCGGTCCGGGCCCCGCTCACTGGGCGCCGGGCCGGACGAGACCGCTCTCGTACGCGTACACCGCGGCCTGCACCCGGTCGCGCAGCCCCAACTTCGTCAGCACATGACCGACATGCGTCTTCACGGTCGTCTCGCTCACGAACAGATCCGCGGCGATCTCGGCGTTGGACAGCCCACGCGCCACCAGTTTCAGCACCTCGACCTCACGGTCCGTCAGCGTGTGCAGCGTGTCCGGTACCGGCTCGTCACCCGAGGGCAGATGGTCCGCGTACTTGTCCAGGAGCCGACGCGTGATGCTCGGCGCCAGCATCGCCTCGCCCGCGGCCACCACCCGGATCGCCTGCACCAGCTCGTCGGCCGGAGCGTCCTTCAGCAGAAAGCCACTGGCCCCCGCCTTCAACGCCTCCACCACATACTCGTCCAGGTCGAACGTGGTCAGCACCAGCACCTTCGCCGGACCGTCCCGCTCCGGACCGGTGATCTGCCGGGTCGCCTCCACCCCGTCCATCCGGGGCATCCGGATGTCCATGAGCACCACATCGGGCTGCAACGCCCGCACCTGGTCGAGGGCCTGCAGACCGTCGCCGGCCTCACCGACGACCGCGATGTCCTGCTCGGCCTCCAGGATCATGCGAAAGCCCGTACGCAGCAGCGGCTGGTCGTCGACCAGTAGGACGCGGATGGCCACGAAACTCTCCTTCGATAGTCCCGCCCCATTCTGCCCTGCTACACCTGCCCGGACTCGCCCGCCCCGACCGGCCGGCCCTGCTCCGGCACCGCGAGCGGATACGGCGGGGGAGTCCCCCCGAACTCCGGGCAGACCGCCTGGTGATCGCACCAGCCGCACAACTTCGTCGGCCGTGGCCGCCAGTCGCCCGTCTCGGTCGCCAGCTCGATCGCCTCCCACAGCGCGAGCAGCTTGCGCTCCACCCGCTCCAGGTCCGCGACGACCGGGTCGTACGTCAGCACATCCCCGCTGCCCAGGTACACCAGCTGGAGCCGCCGCGGCACCACCCCCTTCAGTCGCCACACGACCAGCGCGTAGAACTTCATCTGGAACAACGCGCCCTCGGCATACTCCGGCCGGGGCGCCTTGCCCGTCTTGTAGTCGACGATGCGCACCTCGCCCGTCGGCGCCACGTCGACCCGGTCGATGATTCCGCGCAGCCGCAGCCCCGAATCCAGCTCGGCCTCGACGAACAGCTCCCGCTCGGCCGGTTCGAGCCGCGTCGGGTCCTCCAGCGTGAACCACCGCTCCACCAGGCGCTCCGCCTCACCCAGCCACCGGGCCGTCCGCTCGCCCTCGGCATCGTCCGCGAACAGCTCGCCCAGCTCCGGTCTCGCCTCCCGCAGCCGCTCCCACTGCCCCGGCACCAGCGACTTCGCCCGCGGCGCGGTGCGCTCACCGGCCGGCGCGTCGAAAAGTCTCTCCAGCACGGCGTGGACCAACGTGCCCCGCGTCGCCGCCTCACTCGGCTTCTCGGGCAGCTTGTCGATCACCCGGAACCGGTACAGCAACGGGCACTGCATGAAATCGCTCGCGCGCGACGGCGAGAGCGACCGCGGCCGGACGGCGGCCGGGGTACTGCTCTGCGTGCTGGTCTCCATGACGGACGACCTTACGGCCCACCACTGACAATCCGCCCGCCCCGGCGGCCAGGCACCTGCGCCGCGGCGGCGTCTTGCGTAGCGTGGGCCGGGGGAGTCGACCAAGGCCACCGAACACTGTCCGCATACCATCGACGCCAGACCGTCCCGGCCGAGGGCGGCAGACACTCCGCAACGAGGGGACCGAGGGATCACCGTGGACGACAGCGGGCAGCCGCAGACCGGCACCGGCGAGGCGACGCCGCCCGCCCCGGCGGACGGCTCGCCGACACGCGTCGGCGCCCCCGACGACCCGCGGACCCCCGCCCCCTCGGCAC
>NZ_JAPHNL010000147.1 GCF_026274175.1 Streptomyces beihaiensis | reverse complement strand
GGCCCAGTGGCCCCGCCGGACCTGACGGGACCTGGCGAGCTCGCCAGGTCCCGGTCCTGGGAGACCTGAGCCTCAGCGGACCCGTCCGTACCAGACGCTGCGTGTCCAGATCTTCTCCTTGCGGACCACCGCCCCCGTCTTGGGCGCGTGCCAGATCCGGCCCTTGCCCGCGTAGATCCCGACGTGGTAGACGCTGCGGCCGTAGTGGAAGAAGACCAGGTCCCCGCGGCGGCGGTGGGACGAGGCCACATGGTGGCTCTTGTTGTACTGCTGGGCGGCGGTGCGGGGGAGCTTCTTGCCCGCGCGCTTGAACGAGTAGAGGGTCAGCCCCGAGCAGTCGAAACGGTGCGGACCCGTGGCGCCCCACTGGTAGGGGGAGCCCTTCTTCGACGCGGCGATGTGCAGAGCCTCGATGGCGACCGTGGCGGCGGACGCCCGGGGAGCGACGCCGGGGACCGTGATGGCGGCCCCGGCGACGACGAACGTGAGGGCCGAGGCGGTGCCGGCCCGGCTGAGCAGCAAGGGGACACGATTGAGCGGGGTCATGCGCAACCCTTCGTCAGCCGCCTGTGAAGGATGACCTGTCGGATTCGGGCAGGCGAAGATGCCCGGCCGCACTACACGGCTTCACCCCAAGGGCCCGTCGCGCTCCGCCCCCGGCGAGGCGCGGCGCGGACCCGTCGTGCTGGGTCCTCCACTCCTGCCGATCCACATCTGTCGACCTGGCGCCCGCGCGGCGGCAGGACTCGGCGTCCGCGTGGACCGCCCCACCACGGCGGCGGGGGCTTGTCGTCGCAGAGATCTTCACGCGCCGAGGCCGCCACGACCGCGCAGAACCGGCGATAAGTGAATCTCGTCACTTTTCGTCCGTTCAGGTATCCGTTGGCCTGTTCAGGTACATGCGTAGCCCTTCGGCGGGCCCGGGACCAGCGGCGGAACCGTCTCGCCCGGCCGGAACCCGCCGGTGGGACGCAACCCCGGCGCACCGGACGGCACGGCCCTGATTACGCCGTCCGAGGGTCCCTCGTCCGGGTCGTTTGGGACCGGGATTGAGCGTTTCGCCACTGCCGGGCGACCTCAACTGACTGTTTCCGGCGGCAAGGTGACCCGCCGCGTCCGCCGCTCCCCGTCCAGTACGCGCAGCGCCCGCGCCAGCGTCCGGGCGTGCACCTCGCTCTCGCCCCGCTGGTGCATCAGGTTCAGGGCGTCCCGCAAGTCCGTCGCCCGCCCGACCAGCGCCTGCGCCGCCCGCAGCCCCCGGTAGGTGTCGTCGCCGCGTGCCGGGTTGATCCGCGCGACCATGTCGACCACCTCCAGATAGGCGTCGATCAGGGCGGCCTCGGCCCGGGTCAGCGCGGGCAGCGGCGGCGGTTCCGGTGGATACATCGGCCCCTCACTTCCCGAACCGCGCGCTCGTGACGGCCCCGCGGTTGTGCACGACCCCGTCCACCAGGCCGTGAGCGAGGGCCTGCTCGGCGGTCAGCACCGTGTCCCGCTCGATGTCCGCGGCCACCTGCTCGCGTGTACGTCCCGAGTGGCCTGCGAGCAGCTGCTCCAACTGGGCCCGCATACGCACCAGTTCTCGCGCGTAGATCTCCAGGTCGGTGGGCTGGCCCTGGGCGGGCTCCGGCATCGACGGCTGCTCGAGCACCACCCGGGCGCCCGGAAGGATCATGCGCTTGCCCGGCGCCCCGGCGGCCAGCAGTACCGCGGCGACCGACGCGGCCTGGCCGAGGCAGGTCGTCTCCACCTCGCAGCTGACGTACTGCATCGTGTCGTAGATCGCCGTCATCGCGCTGACCGAGCCGCCCGGCGAGTTGATGTACAGCGAGATGTCCTGGTCCGGCGCCAGGTACTCCAGGTGCATGAACTGCGCCATCACGTCGTTGGCCGCGGTGTCGTCGACGGGTGTGCCGAGGAGGACGATGCGCTCCTCCAGGAGCTTGGCGTACGGATCGAGCGTGCGCTGCCCGGAGGCGGTGCGCTCGGTGAACTCGGGCAGGACGTATCGGCCGGACGGACGGGTCATGGTGCTCGCGCCTCCTGGGCTCGCGCGGCGCCCCTCCGCTCGGGGAGCCGCTCACGTAAAAAATGTACAGGACGTACATGACGTACGATGGGGAGCATGGCCTACGAGATTCCGGTGACGCAAGCCAGGGCTGAGCTCGCCGAACTGATCAATCGCGTGGTGTACGGCGGCGAGCGCGTCGTCGTGACCCGGCACGGCAAGCCTCTGGTCGCCCTGGTCTCGGCCGCCGACCTGGAACGACTCGAAGTGGCGGCGGAACCCGCGACGGACCCCGCGCAGGAGCCGGTGATCAGCTCGGTCTCCCGGATCGGCTCGCTCACGTCCGCCCCCGGCGAACGGCAGAGGTTCGGTATCGCGGCGGAACACCGCGGCCCCGAGGTCGGCTGACCGCGCGTATGCGAGGGGTCACCCCTCGATCAAGGAGCGGTCAAGGCGTGGTTAACGTCCCTGAAACTCCGTCGATCTAACCTTCACCCCCGCGCCACCAGGCGTTTTGGTATACCCAGTGCGCCCGGTCGGGCGTATTTGATGTGTGTTACATCTATGCCTGTCGTGGTGGCCGCGACAGCCGGTTCCCGCACGGGCCGGAAGTGTTGGACTGTGAGGTGGGACGCGTGCAACTGACCCCGCACGAGCAGGAGAGACTGCTCATCCATGTGGCTGCCGACGTGGCCGAGAAACGCCGGGCCCGGGGTCTGCGGCTCAATCATCCCGAGGCGGTCGCGCTGATCACCTCGCACATCCTCGAGGGCGCCCGAGACGGCCGCACCGTCGCCGAACTCATGTCATCGGGCCGGAAGCTGCTCAGCCGCGACGACGTCATGGAAGGCATCCCCGAGATGATCCACGACGTGCAGGTCGAAGCCACCTTCCCGGACGGCACCAAGCTCGTCACCGTCCACGAGCCGATCGTCTAGGGGCGGTGCGATGATTCCCGGAGAGATCCTCTTCGCAGAGGAACCGGTCGTGTACAACGAGGGCCGCGAGTCCACCCGCATGACCGTGCTCAACGCGGCCGACCGGCCCGTCCAGGTCGGCTCCCACTACCACTTCGCCGAGGCCAACCCCGGTCTCGACTTCGACCGCGCCGCCGCCCGCGGCAAGCGGCTCAACATCGCCGCGGGGACCGCCGTCCGCTTCGAGCCCGGCATCCCCGTCGACGTCGAACTCGTCCCCCTCGCGGGCGACCGCGTCGTCACCGGCCTGCGCGGCGAGACCGGAGGTGCCCTCGATGCCTGAGCTGTCCCGTGCCGCTTACGCGGACCTGTTCGGGCCCACCACCGGCGACCGCGTCCGCCTCGCCGACACCGACCTGCTCGTCGAGATCGAGGAGGACCGCTGCGGCGGCCCCGGACGCTCCGGCGACGAGGCCGTGTTCGGCGGCGGCAAGGTCATCCGCGAGTCCATGGGCCAGTCCCACGCCTCCCGCGCCGACGGCACCCCGGACACGGTCATCACCGGCGCCGTCGTCCTCGACCACTGGGGTGTCGTCAAGGCCGACATCGGCATCCGCGACGGCCGTATCACCGCCATCGGCAAGTCGGGCAACCCCGACACCATGGACGGCGTCCACCCGGACCTCGTCATCGGCCCGAGCACCGAGATCATCGCGGGCAACGGCAAGATCGTCACCGCCGGCGCCATCGACGCGCACATCCACTTCATCTCGCCGACCATCGTCGACGAGGCCCTCGCCTCCGGCATCACCACCCTCATCGGCGGCGGCACCGGACCTGCCGAGGGCAGCAAGGCGACCACCGTCACGCCCGGCTCCTGGCACGTCGCCCGGATGTTCGCCGCAATGGAGAGCCTGCCCGTCAACGTCGGCTTCCTCGGCAAGGGCAACACGACGTCCGCTGCGGCCCTGCGCGAGCAGCTGCGCGGCGGCATCCTCGGATTCAAGATCCACGAGGACTGGGGCGCCACCCCCGCCACCATCGACGCGTGCCTCAACGTGTGCGAGGAGTCGGGCGCCCAACTCGCCGTCCACACCGACACCCTGAACGAGGCCGGTTTCGTCCAGGACACCCTCGCCGCGATCGGCGGGCGGACCCTGCACGCCTACCACGTCGAGGGCGCGGGCGGCGGCCACGCCCCCGACATGATCACCGCGGTGTCGCTGCCCAACATCCTGCCCAGCTCCACCAACCCGACCCGGCCGCACACCGTCAACACCGTCGAGGAACACCTCGACATGCTGATGGTCTGCCACCACCTCAACCCCGCCGTCCCCGAGGACCTCGCCTTCGCCGAGTCCCGGATCCGGCCCACCACCATCGCGGCCGAGGACATCCTCCACGACATGGGCGCCATCTCGATCATGTCGTCGGACTCGCAGGCCATGGGCCGCATCGGCGAGGTCGTCATGCGGACCTGGCAGACCGCCCACGTCATGAAGCGCAGACGCGGCTCCCTGCCCGGCGACACCCGCGCCGACAACCAGCGCGCCCGCCGCTACGTCGCCAAGTACACCATCAACCCGGCCGTCGCCCAGGGCGTGGACCACGAGATCGGTTCCGTCGAGCCCGGCAAGCTCGCCGATCTCGTCCTGTGGGACCCGCGGTTCTTCGGCGTCAAACCGCAGGTGGTCCTCAAGGGCGGGCAGATCGCGTACGCGCAGATGGGCGACGCCAACGCGTCCATCCCCACCCCCCAGCCGGTGCTGCCCCGGCCGATGTTCGGCGCACACGGCGCGGCCCCGGCCGCCAACTCGTTCAACTTCGTCGCCGAGGCGGCGATCGAGGACGGACTGCCGCAGCGGCTCGGCCTCGGCCGGGCGTTCGTGCCGATCCGCTCGACGCGCGGCCGCACCAAGGCAGACATGCGGAACAACGACGCCCTGCCGCGCGTCGAGGTGGCCCCGGACTCGTTCGCGGTCACCATCGACGGCGAACTCGTCGAGCCCGCCCCCGCCGTCGAAGTGCCGCTCGCCCAGCGGTACTTCCTGTTCTGAGCGGCGACGGTACGGCCGCCGTGTCACGTTCAGCACTGCTCGTCCTGGCCGACGGCCGCTTCCCCGCCGGAGGGCACGCCCACTCCGGCGGGGCGGAGGCCGCGGTGAAGGCGGGACGCGTCACCGACGCCGCGAGCCTGGAGGAGTTCTGCCGGGGGCGCCTGCACACCAGCGGCGCCGTCGCGGCGGCCCTCGCGGCGGCC
>NZ_JAPHNL010000146.1 GCF_026274175.1 Streptomyces beihaiensis | reverse complement strand
ACGCGATGATCGCCGACATGACCCGCGGCGTCGGCCCCGGGGGCGGCCGCCGCCACGGCTTCGGGCCGCTGCGTGCGTGGCTGTTCCATGCGCGGCGGCAGCCACACCGTGGCCGACGGGTGCACCGCGGCGTCGATGGTCGCCATGGTGTGTGCGTCCACGCCGTACCGGCCCGGCTCGATGTGCACGGTCAGGCCGTCGTGGCCGATCAGCCGGCGTGCCCCGTCGGGCCAGCTCAGCTTGGCGGCGCACTGCCGGAACAGCACGGTGACCGCGTCGTCGCCCGAAGTCAGGCTGACGCCGTCGGCACCGATGAGCAGCGCCGGGGCGTCGCGCCCGGACGGGGTGAACCGCCTGCCGGTGACCGCCGCCGGCGACGTCGTGGGGGCGGCGGCGTACCCGGCCCAGTCGGCGCGATGGCCGGACGGCACCTGCATCAGCGCCGTGGCCTCGGCCTCCGCCGCCACGGCGTGCACGTGCCCCGCGGTGGTCGCCCGCAGCTCCGCCCGCAACTCCTCCGCCTCACGCAGCGGTTGCCCGGCCAGCAGTCCCTCGGCCAGCGCGGGCAGCCGCCGTGCCGCCGCGTCGGGGGCCGCGAGCGACCCGTCGAGGCGACCGCGTACGGCCTCCAGACCGACCGGGTCGATACGTCCCTCGCGCAGCACGGCGAGGACGTCCACGAAACCGCCGAGCGCCGCGTCCTGCTTGGCGGGCAGCACGTCGGCGAAGGCGATGACGGTGGCGAATCCGTCCCGGCGGGAGACGTGGTCGGTGGCCGTCGTGTAGGAGTAGCCGCCGTTCTGGCGCAGCGCGAGGGCCAGTTCGCGTTCGAGCAGGCCCGCGTACAGGCGTGAGGCCATGGTGTCGCGGACGACGCAGTCGCGCAGCACGCCGCCCTGGCCGTCGCTGAAGTAGGCGGGGCAGGCGGGCAGCGCGGACGTCACCGCGGGCATCGGGCGGCGCGGGCCGTCCCACAGCTTCAGGGCCAGACCTGCGGGCAGCCGCTCCCCGGCGATCCACAGCGCGGCGTTGCCCCGGGTGAACAGCGCCCCCGCCCACTCCTGCACATCCTGCGGGCGCAGCTGCCGCACACCCCACTCGGGGAAGGAGACCAGGCCGTAGCCCTGTGCCCCGTAGCGCCACAGCGGCAGTTGGTCGGGTTCGCGGCGGGACTCCTCGGTGCGCAGGATCTCCTTCTCGGTCTCCAGGCGTTCCATCGGCAGGTTCGTCAGGGAGGCGCACACACCGTTCAGGTAGGTGACGACCTCGTGTTCGGTGCCCTCCACGTGGAAGTGCGTGAACGCGGCCTTGGTGGCGCCGTTGAAGTGGACGTCGGTCACGCCCTGGCGGTGCAGCGCCAGATGCTCCACGAGGTGGGTGACGCCGCTTCGGCCGAGCGTCTCGTCGGCGACGCCCGCCCGGAAGACGAGCCCGGCGCGCATCGGCCCCGTGGAGTGGGTGAAGAGGGCGGGGACGCCGTCGACCTCGGTGTGGTGGATGGTCTGGCTCATCAGTCAGTTCACTGTTCAGGTGTGGGAGAGGGCGGCGGCCCGGTGTCGGGTGTAGGTCTCGGCCTTCTCGCCGAAGTAGCTCCAGGGGTACTCGGAGGCGAGGCCGTTCAGCGCGTGGAAGTGCGCGGCGGCCTGGGCCTTGTCCCCGATCATCGAGAACAGCACGGCGAACGAGCCCTGGACCGTCACCCAGCCGTACGGGCGCCGGAAACGCGGGTGCAGCACGGAGCGCCGCGCCGCCTCGACGAGTTCCGCGTGCACGTGCGACTGACGCAGGTACGCCGTGCGTTCGCGGTCGTCGCGCAGATCGAGCGCGTGCTCCACGTGCGCCTCGGCCACCAGGCCCGCGCTCATGGCCCCCTCGGGTGCGCCGAGCATGCACTCCTGGGCGAAACCGTGCGCGGCCTCCCAGCTGCCGCTCCACTTCGGGCACAGCTGCTGCAACAGGCGTGCCTGGGCCGTGAAGTGCGACGGGTGGTGTTCGCTGAGCCGGTCGTAGCGGCGCCGCGCCTCGTGCTGTCCGAGCTGCAGCCCGCGGGCGGTGTTGAGCCGCTCCGACCAGGCCGCGTCGTACGCGGGGTCGATGGCGGTGGCCCGGATGAGGAGTTGCTCGGCCCGGCGCAGGTGTTCGTGGAACGCCTCGAACTGCTCCCGGCTGACCTTGCTCGCCCGCGCGGCCGTCCGGATGCCCCAGCCGATGTTGATCTCACGGGCGCCGAGGAGCGTCAGGGCGAGTACGTCGCCGGGGGCGGCGGCGACCCATGCGCGCAGCGCGTGCTCGACCCCGTCGACCTCGGCGATCACGCTGCTCACGAACGACCGGTCGGTGCCCGGCGGCAGGCTGTCGACGTAGCCGCGGACCGATGCCCAGTCCGACGCGGCGGCGGCCTGCCGCAGCCAGCCGAACTCGGGATGGGCCGAGGCCGGTTCGAAGTCGGGCGGCGGCAGCGCGCGGGCGGGTGACATGGCGTGGATATTAAGCGATCGTCGGTGAAGCGGTCCCCGTCAAACGGACTTGGCGGATCCTTGCCCTGATCTTGATGACCGGCTGACCGGCCCTTTCCCCGCGCTGTAGGCGACTTGGCCAAACTGACCCGGCCCGTGACACGACCCCGCCGCAGGTGGTCCCGTCACCTTATGGAACCTGGAGTCCCCGTGGCCATGAACGCTCGCCGCAACCGTCAGCTGACGCAGGCCGCACAGCCTCTGCTCATCCCGGGCGAGCGGGTCGAGCTCGTCTCCCTGGTCACGGTCGGCACGGTCTCGGTCCGCAAGCAGGTGCTGACCACGACCGTGGTCGCGATCCTGACCCTGGGCATGGTGATGGCGACGGTGCGGCCCAAGGCGATGTACCTCATGCTGACCGACCAGCGCGTGCTCTTCTTCGACGGCAACCGCGGCGGCAAGCCCGGCAAGCTTCTGATCAACTTCCCCCGCCATGTCGTCACCGCGACCGAGACCAAGAAGGGGATGCTGGGGCTCACGGCCATCACCTACCTGAACGTGACGGGCCAGGCGGAGGGCCTGAAGGTCACCTTCCCGGCCCAGACTCGCGCGGACAGCCGCCCGTTCGCCGCGGCGTTCCCCGTGACGCGCTGAGCGCGCGGGCCGGACGGCCGGCTCTCAGCCGACGACCGCGACCGGAGCGTCCCAGGCGTCGTGGTCGACGGTGACGGTGGCTCCGCCGTACGTCTCGCGCTCGCCCACCGCGTACTGGTGGCCGCGGCGGTGACCGGACCACAGGGCCGGGGAGAAGGGGAAGTCGGCGCTTGTGGTGTCGTTGCCGTCGTACGTGGCGTACCACAGCGCGTCCGGCAGGCCCGGGACGCCGTTCGCCTCCGCCCTGGCCACGGCGGCGGCGGACAGGGCGATGTAACGGGATCTGGGCAGGGGGCGCTTGGGCACAGGTCCTCTTAGGCAGGGGAGGAGGAACGGGTGACGGAAGGCGAGCGGACGGTGGGGAGACGGGGGGCCGGTGCGCCAGTGCTGCGCGCGGGCCCGGCCGGCGTCGGCCGCCGGGCGCACTATAGCCGCGCCGGCGCCCTGTCAGGGCCTCGCCCGGGGCGGCCCCACGAGCACGACGTGGTGCTGCCGCTAAGGTCTGGCGGGCAACGACGACGAAGGCGGAGTGAGTGATGTCGGGCCTGATCGACACGGTGGCCTGGGTGCGGGCCGAGGGTGGCAGGATCCTCTGCGCGCGGCCACGCGGCAAGGACGTCTTCTACGTCCCCGGCGGCAAGCGGGAAGGCGCGGAGAGCGACCTGGAGACGCTGGTGCGCGAGATCAAGGAGGAGCTGACGGTCCTGCTCGACCCGAAAACGGTCGCCCATGTGGGTACGTACGAGGCGGGCGGGCCGGGTCTCCCGGCGGGTGTGGTGGTGCGGATGGCCTGCTACACCGCCGAGTACCAGGGAGAACTGAGGCCGAGCAGCGAGATCGAGGAGGTGGCCTGGTTCTCGTGCGCGGACCGGGACCGGGTGCCTCCTGTCGACCAACTGCTCTTCGACACTCTCAAGTCCCGTGGCGAACTCGCCTGACGGGGTACTGGACCGTGACGCGGTACTGGGCCCGGAGATCCGGGTATACCCCTACTAATCCGAAGAAACCGGGCAGAGTGTACGTCGTACGCGAGGGAGTGATCGGCGTGCTCCACGGCGACGGCGACCGTGCCGAATGGGCGTTCCCCGCCGACCCCACGGCAGTGCGCCGCGCTCGCGCCGCGGTCCGCGCGCAGCTCGCCGGCTGGGGCCTCGACGCTCTCACCGACGTCACGACGCTCCTGGTCAGCGAGCTGGTCACCAACTCCCTGCGGCATGCGTCAGGACCGATCGGGGTGCGCCTCGTCCGGCCGTCCGAAGCCACCGGCGCGCTGCTCGTGGAAGTCTCCGACCCGCTGCCCGACCCGCCCCGCGCCCGAGTGGCCGCACCCGACGACGAGCACGGCCGTGGCCTGCAACTCGTCGAGGGCGCGTCGCGGCGCTGGGGGACGAAGTGCGAGGGCGGGGCCGCCGGCGGGAAGACGGTGTGGTTCGAGCTGCCGCTGCCCGGTTAGGAGACGTAAGGGCGAAAGCACGAGCCGCGGACTTCGCGGGTGGCGTGCGGACCCATGCGTGGGCCCGCCTGAGGACCCGCGTGAGGACCACGTATGGACCCACGTATGGACCCACGTATGGACCCACGTATGGGCCGACGCACGGACCCACGTGTGGACCCACCCTCGGTCTGGGTACGGAAAAAGTCGGTTCCCGGCAGGCTGAATCACGCCGGGAGCGTGGTGTGATCGTGAACACCGTGTTGCGCGGCGCCGCAGTGCTGGATACTGCGGGCAGCCGCCCCGGTGACCGATGCCGGACGCGGTGAGCTGGAGGGGACGGTTCGCGTGAGCGGGATACCAGCGAAGGCCGACGCGGCCGGGGAGCCCTCGGACGCGGCGTCGGCGCGGGACGACGGACGAGGCGGTGCGCCCGCGGGCCCCGCACAGTCGGTACGGGCCGACATCTGGCAGTCCGACCCGCCGGGTTCGATCTACGACTACATCAAGGTCGCCTCGTTCTCCATCGGCCCCGACGGGCTGGTCGAACAGTGGAGCAGGCGCGCCGAGCGGCTGCTGGGCATCGCCGCGCGGGACGCCGTGGGCAAGGACCCCATCGAGGCGTTCGTCCCCGCCGACCTGCGCGAACAAGGGCACCGCAAGATGGCGGAGATCCTCGACGGACGGGAGTGGACGGGCGTCGTCCCGTTCCGCGCGCCCGAGGCGGAGCCCTCGCCCGCGCAGACCGGCGTCGCCGAGGTCTACGTCATGCCGACCACCACCGAGTCCGGCGAGCGCGCCGCTGTCTGCATCGTCGTGGACGTGCGGGTGCTGCGCCACATCGAGACCGACCTCGCCGCCTCGCAGGCGATCTTCGGTCAGTCGCCTTTCGGTTTCCTGCTGTTCGGCACCGACCTCAAGGTCCAGCGCGCCAACCGCACCTTCACCGACGTCTTCGGAGGTCAGGCCGCCGACCACCGCGGCCGCACCGTCCACGACTACCTGCCGCGCCACGAGGCCGACCGTGTACAGGGCGCGCTGCGCCGGGTCCTGGAGACCGGCGACGCCGTCACCGAGATGCAGCTGGTCGGCCCCGCGCCGGACTCGCCCGAGCGGCGCCACTGGTCCATCAACCTGTACCGCGTGCACAGCGGTTCGGGCCGCCCCATCGGGGTCGCCGGGCTCGCCACCGACGTCACCCGGCGGCACGCCGCCGCCCGCGAGGCCGCCCACGCCCGCCGCAACCTCGCGCTGCTCAACGACGCGGGCGCCCGCATCGGCACCTCCCTCGACCTGGAGACGACCGCCCGCGAACTCCTCGACGTGGTGGTGCCCGGCTTCTGCGACCTGGCCTCCGTCGACCTCTACCAGGTGCTGCTCGCGGGCGACGAGACGACCCTCGTCGGGCACGGGCTCGCGGACGGCAGCGCCGAGTTGCGCCGCGTCGCCGCCGCCAGCGCCGTCGCCGACGTGCCCTTCCTCGACCTGGGCGGCGAGGAGCCGGTCGACGTGGGGGCGGTGCACCGCTTCCCGTTCAACTCCGCGCCCGCGCACGCCCTGCGCACCGCACGGCCCAAACTGCTGCCCACGCAACCCGGCGACCTGGTGCGGTCCACGCTCGCCGTGCCGATGGTCGCGCGTGACACGGTCGTCGGGCTCGTGCAGTTCTCCCGTACGAAGGGCAGTGAGCCGTTCAACGAGCGCGACCGGGCGCTCGCCGTGGAGCTGGCCGCCCGTGCCGCGGTCTGCATCGACAACGCCCGCCTGTACCGCCGCGAGCACGAGCGCGCCCTGATCCTTCAGCGCTCCCTGCTGCCGCCGGACGATCCGGAGGCGGCGGGCCTCGACATCGCCTGCCGCTACCTGCCGGGCAACGCGGCGACCGAGGTCGGCGGCGACTGGTTCGACGTCATCGAACTGCCCGGCCACCGCACCGCGCTGGTCGTCGGCGACGTCATGGGCCGTGGCCTGCGTGCCGCCGTCGCCATGGGCGAACTGCGCACCGCCGTACGTACGTTGGCGCTGCTCGACCTCGAACCGGCGGAAGTGCTCAGCGCGCTGGACGAGATCGCGCGCGGTCTCGGAACGCCCGGCGGCGGCCAGGCGCCGCCCCGGAGCCCGCGCGGCTCCGGTGCCACGGCGTCGGCCGAGGACCTCTCGGAGGTCTACCTCGCCACCTGCGTCTACGCCGTCTACGACTCTGTCACCCGCCGCTGCACCTTCGCCAACGCGGGTCACCTGCCGCCCGTCCTCGTCGAACCCGAGTCCGGCGCACTCATGCTGGACGTGCCGCCCGGCATGCCGCTCGGCGTGGGCGGCGAACCCTTCGAGGAGGTCGAGGTGGAGCTGCCGGAGGGCGGCCTCCTCGCCCTCTACACCGACGGCCTCGTCGAGTCCCGCGACCACCCGCTCGACGAGGGGCTCGCCGCGTTCCGCGCCGCGCTCGACGGCGCGGCGCCGGGCCTGGAAGACGTCTGCGACCACGTTCTGAGCACCCTCGACATCCACCATGGCGAGGACGACATCGCGCTGCTCATGGCCCGCGTACAGGGTCTGCCCGGCGACCACGTCGGCGACTGGACGCTGCCGCGCGAGCCCAAGTCGGTGGGCCGCGCCCGTGAGTACGCGCGGGCGCAACTGCTCGACTGGGACCTCGATCCCTTGGTGGACACGGCGGAACTCCTGGTGAGCGAACTGGTCACGAACGCACTGCGCTACGGCGAGGGCGAGATCAGGCTCCGCCTGCTGCTGGACCGGACGATGGTGTGCGAGGTGTGGGACGCGGGCCTCGTGCAGCCGCGTCGCCGCCGCGCCCGCGACACCGACGAGGGCGGGCGTGGCCTCCAGCTCGTCGGACTGCTCAGCGCGTCCTGGGGCTCGCGGCGCACGCCGCGCGGCAAGACGGTGTGGTTCGAACTCCCGCTCCCCGACGGCGACTCGGGCCTGGCCGACCCGACGGAGGCCCTGCTCAGCCTCTTCTGACGCCCGTCGGTACGCAACCGCGCGGTCGGCCCGACCGTCAACACTGGCAACACCGGTGACACCTGGGAGGGGCCGCAATGGAACCGGCAGAGCGGGAGCCTGACGGCGAGGCGCAACCGGGACAGCCCCCTCCCATCCCTCCCCACAGCCCCGACGCCCACCCGCCCGCCCCGGCCGCCACCCTGCCCAGCCCCCCGGAACCGCACCGAGACGCCGCAGGGCCCACGCCCCACAAGGGGCGTGGGGAGCTGTGCGAGGAGGGGCCGAGGCCCGCTGAGACCGACGGGAGTTCGGCGGCTGGCGGTGGTGTGCGGGGGCGCGGGGAACTGCGCGAGGAGGGCTCACGGCCCGCAGAGGCCGATGAGACCTCGACCGGCAGCGGTGGCGAGTCCGGCGGGGCGAAGCCCCGCCGGAGACCTCACCGCATCCGCTGGGCAGCGATCGGCCTCGTCCTCGCCCTCCTCCTGCCCCTCCTCGCCACCCAGATCGCCCTGCGCCTGAACTACACCGGCCCAATCGCCGAAGGCACCGGCGCCACCACCCGGCACCGCGACGCGATCTGGCTCGGTCACGCCTGGGTCGACGGCCGCAAGAGCGACGCCGACATCACCGCGCTCGCCCGCCGCCTGCGCACCACCGGGATACGTGACCTGTACGTGCACGCGGGCCCGTTGGAGCACGACGGCACGCTGCCCGCCTCCGCCCACCCGAGGGCCGGCCACCTCATCACCGCCGTCCACCGTGAGCTCCCCGGCGTACGCGTACAGGCATGGCTCGGCGACGTGCTGGCCACGGAAGGGCCCGACGGCATGCGTCTCGAACGGCCCGCCACCCGCGCCGCCGTCGTCCGCTCCGCCCGGCAGGTCCTCGACGCCGGGTTCGACGGCGTCCACTTCGACCTGGAGCCGGTGCACTCCGGCGACCGGCACTACCTCGACCTCCTCGGCACACTGCACGGCCTGACCGGCGCCCGCCACGCCGTCCTGTCCGTCGCCTCCCACCAGATCGACCCGCTGCCCGGCCTGCACGCCGTCGCCGGAGTCGTCACCGGGCACCCCAAGTGGTGGTCCCAGGCGTTCTTCGGGCAGGTGGCGCGCCGGGTCGACCAGATCGCCGTCATGTCGTACGACACCATGCAGCAGTGGCGGAGCACGTACGGCGGTTACGTCGCCCAGCAGACCTCACTCGCGCTCGAAGTCACCCCGCCCACCACGGATCTGCTGATGGGCCTGCCCTTCTTCCACGAGAACCGTTTCGGCCACCGCGGCGCGGCAGAGACCGTCCCGGCCGCCGTCCGCGGCGTACGCCTCGGCCTGACCCGTACCGACGTGGACCGACAGCGCTTCGGCGTCGCCCTGTACGTCGACTTCGCGGCGACCGAGGCGGACTGGCGCGCGTACCGTCGTGACTGGGTCGGATGACGCGGCCCCCGACCGTGGCATGCTGAGCGCCATGCACATATTCCTGGGAGTGGCGGGCGCCGGGGTCTTCGGTCTGCTCGGCGTCGTGGGGGTCGTCAGCATCGTCACCGGCTGGGTCGCGCCCTGGGGGCGGACCCGGGTACTGCGCCCGAGGCTGTGGGGGGCCGGCTGCGTCGTCGCCGCGGTCAGCGGAGGGCTGTTCTTCTTCCTGGGGCCGTACCCCGGGCACTACGGCCCCCTGCCCTGGCTCTGCTGGTCCGTGTTCTTCGGCGCGCTGATCTTCCAGACACTCGCCCAGCGGCCCGGCCGTGCCGGCCCGGCCACTACGAAGAAGAACGCCTCCTGATCTTCGATCCGAGCCACACCAGCGGGTCGTACTTGCGGTCGGCCGCGCGCTCCTTCATCGGGATCAGCGCGTTGTCCGTGATCCTGATGCCCTCGGGGCAGACCTCCGTACAGCACTTGGTGATGTTGCAGTAGCCGAGCCCGTGTTCCTCCTGGGCGGCCGTCTTGCGGTCCAGACCGCTGTCGGCGGCGGCGTCCAGCGGATGCATGTCGAGTTCCGCGACGCGCATCAGGAAGCGCGGCCCGGCGAACGCCGTCTTGTTCTCCTCGTGGTCACGGACCACATGACAGGTGTCCTGGCACAGGAAACACTCGATGCACTTACGGAACTCCTGCGGCCGGTCGACGTCCTCCTGCATCATCCGGTACTCGCCCGGCCCGACGTCCCGCGGCGGCACGAACGCCGGAACCTCCCGCGCCTTCGCGTAGTTGAAGCCGACGTCCGTCACCAGGTCCCGTACGACGGGGAACGTCCGCAGCGGTGTCACCGTGATCGTGTCGTCGCGGCCGAAGACCGACATGCGGGTCATGCACATCAGGCGCGGGCGGCCGTTGATCTCCGCGGAGCACGAACCGCACTTGCCCGCCTTGCAGTTCCAGCGGACCGCGAGGTCGGGGGCCTGCGTCGACTGGAGGCGGTGGATGATGTCGAGGACGACCTCCCCGTCGTTCACCTCGACCCGGAAGTCCTTCAGGCCGCCGCCGTCCTGGTCCCCGCGCCACACCTTGAAGCGGGCCTCGTAGGTACTCAATCGAACAGCTCCTCTTCGGACAGGTACTTCACCAGCTCCTCCTTCTCGAAGAGGGCGAGCAGGTCGGGGCGGATCGGTTCGGGGGTGTCGCGCTCCAGCCGGATCTGCCCTCGCGCCGGATCGGCGGCGGCCACACCGGCGCCGCTCTCGCGCAGGCGGCACAGCAGGTTCACCCGGCGCCAGGACCGGTCCATGCCAGGGCGGTCCTCGCGGGTGTGCCCGCCGCGCGACTCCGTGCGCTCCAGGGCGGCACGCGCGATGCACTCGCTGACCAGCAGCATGTTCCGCAGGTCCAGGGCGAGATGCCAGCCGGGGTTGAACTGCCGGTGGCCCTCCACCCCGGCCCGGCGCGCCCGCACCCGCAGATCGGCGAGCTTGCGCAGCGCCTCCTCCATCTCGCCCTCGCGGCGGATGATGCCGACCAGGTCGTTCATGGTCTGCTGGAGCTCCTGGTGCAGCGTGTACGGGTTCTCGGGCGCGGTGCCCGGCTCCTCGCTCCGGGTCTCCGCCTCCGCCGAGAAGGGCCTCAGCGCCTCGGCCGACGCCGTGTCGATCTGCTCGTCGGTGACGGTCGGGCGGTCATCGGCCGGTGACTCGGCCGCGTACCGGGCCGCGTGCAGCCCGGCCCGGCGCCCGAACACCAGCAGGTCGGAGAGCGAGTTGCCGCCGAGCCGGTTGGAACCGTGCATGCCGCCCGCCACCTCCCCGGCGGCGAACAGCCCCGGCACGCCGCGCGCCGCCGCCGAGTCGGAGTCGACCGCGACACCGCCCATCACGTAGTGGCAGGTCGGCCCGACCTCCATCGCCTCGGCGGTGATGTCGACGTCCGCCAGCTCCTTGAACTGGTGGTACATGGACGGCAGTCGCCGCCGGATGACGTCGGCGGGCATCCGCGTCGACACGTCGAGGAACACCCCGCCGTGCGGCGATCCGCGCCCCGCCTTCACCTCGGCGTTGATGGCCCGCGCCACCTCGTCGCGCGGCAGCAGTTCGGGCGGGCGGCGGTTGTGGTCCGGGTCGTCGTACCAGCGGTCGCCCTCGTCCTCCGACTCCGCGTACTTCTCCTTGAAGACGTCGGGGACGTAGTCGAACATGAACCGCTTGCCGTCGGAGTTCCTCAGGACACCGCCGTCGCCGCGCACCGACTCGGTGACGAGGATGCCCTTCACGGACGGCGGCCAGACCATACCCGTCGGATGGAACTGCACGAACTCCATGTTCAGCAGCGGGGCACCGGCCAGCAGCGCCAGGGCGTGCCCGTCACCGGTGTACTCCCACGAGTTGGAGGTCACCTTGAACGACTTGCCGATGCCGCCGGTGGCGAGCACGACGCTCGGCGCCTCGATCACGAAGAAGCGGCCGCTCTCGCGCTCGTAGCAGAACACACCGCGGACGCGGCCGTCG
The DNA here is from genome assembly GCF_026274175.1 of Streptomyces beihaiensis. Classification (GTDB taxonomy): domain Bacteria; phylum Actinomycetota; class Actinomycetes; order Streptomycetales; family Streptomycetaceae; genus Streptomyces; species Streptomyces beihaiensis. Next base: position 52,788 of record NZ_JAPHNL010000146.1, on the reverse strand, counting down.
TCACCCGTCAGCACACGGGTGACGGTGCACTCCTGAAAGACCTTGAGGTTCGCCTCGTGGTCCCCGCTCTCCGCGTGGTCCTCCTGCTGGAGCGCGACGACCTTCTGCTGCAGTGTGCGGATCAGTTCAAGACCCGTACGGTCGCCCACGTGCGCGAGCCGCGGATACTCGTGCCCGCCGAAGTTGCGCTGCGAGATCCGGCCGTCCTTCGTGCGGTCGAAGAGCGCGCCCCACGTCTCCAGCTCCCAGACCCGGTCCGGGGCCTCCTTCGCGTGCAGCTCGGCCATCCGCCACTGGTTGAGGAACTTGCCGCCGCGCATGGTGTCGCGGAAGTGCACCTGCCAGTTGTCGCCGGAGTTCACATTGCCCATGGCGGCCGCGATGCCGCCCTCGGCCATCACCGTATGGGCCTTGCCGAACAGGGACTTGCAGATCACCGCCGTGCGAGCGCCGTTCTCGCGGGCCTCGATCGCCGCCCTCAGCCCGGCGCCCCCGGCGCCGATCACGACAACATCCCACTGCTGCCGCTCCACCACACTCATCAGAAGAACCTCGGATCGTCGAAGACGCCGGACGCGACCAGATAGACGTAGAAGTCGGCGAGCGCCACGCTCACCAACGAGGACCAGGCGAGCAGCATGTGACGGGAGTTCAGCTTGCCGACCCACCCCCACAGCCGATAGCGCACAGGGTGTCGGGAGAAGTGTTTGAGCCGCCCGCCCACGATGTGCCGGCACGAGTGGCAGGAGAGCGTGTACGTCCAGATCAGCGCGATGTTGACCAGGAACACCAGCGTGCCGAGCCCCATGTGGCCCCACGCCCCGCGCGCGTCGCGGAACGAGAGCACGGTGTCGTAGGTGAGCACGCAGGCCACGAGCACGGCCGCGTAGAAGAAGTACCGGTGGATGTTCTGCAGGACGAGCGGGAACCGCGTCTCCCCGCTGTACTTCTTGTGCGGCTCTGCCACCGCGCAGGCGGGCGGCGACGCCCAGAAGCCCCGGTAGTAGGCCTTGCGGTAGTAGTAGCAGGTCAGGCGGAAGCCGAGCGGGAAGATCAGGATCAGCAGGGCGGGGGACAGGCCCCACCAGCCGCCGAACAGCTCCCAGTCGGGGCCGCCCCGCATCGGCACGCAGTTGTGTGCCAGGCACGGCGAGTAGAACGGGGAGACGTACGGGGCCGCGTAGTAGTCCGCGTTCGCGAACGCCCGCCACGTCGAGTAGACGATGAAGGCGAGCAGCCCGGCGGTCGTCACGGCCGGAGCCAGCCACCAGCGGTCGGTGCGCAGATGGGGCGCGGCGATGGCGGCACGCGTCCGGCCTCTGACGCCGCCGCCGGTGGGATGCGGTTCGGTGCTGGTGGGTTCCGTTCCGGTGGCCAACGAAGCCTCCGCTCGAAGGGTCAGGTGCGGTGTTGTCGGGTGGGGTGTCGCCGGGTGGGGTGTTGTCGGGTGGGGCGGTGCCCGGTGGGGTGTTGTCGGGTGGGGCCGTGCCCGGTGTGTTGTCGGATGGGGCGGCGCCGGGTGGGTGGAGCCCGGAGGGGCGTTGTCCTGTGAGGTGGCACCTGGTGGGGTGGGTGGCGCCCGGTGGTGTGGCGTCTGGTGGTGGGGCGTCTGGTGGTGTGGCGTCTGGTGGTGTGGCGCCCCGTGGGGTGCCGTCCGGTGGTGTGGTCCCCGGAGGGGTGCCGTCCGGTGCGGCCGGTCATGGGGCGTGGCGGCCGTGCGCGCCGAGGCCCTCGTCGTCGAGCCCCTCGGCGCCCGTCCACAGCGAACTGTCGTACGGGGTGTCGGGGACCGGCACGACCTCGGGCCCGCGCTGTCGGCCCACGGCCGGTGCGGCGGTCTCGCACAGCAGGGCGACGCTCTCGCGCAGGTGGGCCGTGTCGGCGCGGACCCGGCGCAGGTCGGGCCCGCCGCCGGGGCCGCAGAGCCGGGGCTCGATGCGTTTCACGGCGCGGGCGAGCTCGTCGAGGCAGCGCTGAACCGCCGTCAAGTCGTCGTCCAGGGACATGACGTTGTGCCCTCGCTTCCGCCGGGTGCGGTTGCTCATGCGCCTGTGAGTGTTGCGCGTCACATTGCGGTTTGTGAAGGGCGAGGCGCGGATTGCGGGGGCGTATGGGGGCGCGGGGGGTTCGTTTCGCGCCGCCCCCGGGGCGGGGCGGTGTTTCGCCATGGGCGGCCGCGAGTCCGCTGTGGCTGGCGGCCACGCCGCAAGGGAAACGGGAACCCCGTCGGACCCCGCCGTTCCGCCGCACGGGTGGCATTCGGCCGCGCCCCCGCCGTGTCACCCGCCCCCGGTCGGCCGGATCCCCTTCAGTGAGCCAATAGATGTGATCAGCTCCATATACCGCCAAACGTGATCATTCCCGGCCGCTCCGGAGGTATCCGTGTTGCCCCTAGCCCACAGGCGCCCAGGACCCGTCGCCCGCTCGGCCGCGTTCCTCGTGAGCGGCGCGCTCGCCGTGACCACCCTCGCGGGGTGCGGCTCCGACGACGACGCGAGCCGCCCCGCCGCCGGGCAGGACATCGCGCCCGCCGCCCGCGCCCAGCTCAGGGACGGCGGCACCCTGCGCTGGGCCGTCGACGCGATGCCGCACACCTTCAACTCCTTCCAGGCCGACGCCGACGCCACCACCGACCGGATCACCGGCGCCGTCCTGCCGTCGATGTTCCGCATCGACGCGAACGGCCGCCCGAAGCTCGACCCCGACTATCTGGAGAAGGCCGAGGTCGTCAAGACCAAGCCGAAGCAGGTCGTGGTCTACAAGCTCAACCAGAAGGCGGTGTGGAGCGACGGCCGGGAGATCGGCGCCGACGACTTCGCCGCCCAGTGGCGTGCCCTGTCCGGCCACGACACCGCGTACTGGACCGCCCACAACGCCGGCTACGACCGCATCGAGAAGATCGAGCGCGGCGCCAACAACCTCGAGGTCCGGGTCACCTTCGCCAAGCCGTACGCGGACTGGCGCTCGCTGTTCTCGCCGCTCTACCCCAAGAGCGTCATGGGCAAGCCGGACGACTTCAACGAGGGCGCCCGTCGCACCCTCAAGATCACGGCGGGCCCCTTCACCGTCGCCAAGGTCGACCGCAAGGCCGACGACATCACGCTGAAGCGCAACCCCCGCTGGTGGGGCCGCCAGGCCAAGCTGGACCAACTGGTCCTGGTCGCCGTGCCGCGCGCCCAGCGGCCCGCCGCGCTCGCCGCGGGCAAGCTCGACCTGGCCGACATGGGCGAGAGCGGCGCCGACCGCATCGCGTTGGCCGACCGGCAGAAGGGCGCCTCGGGCCCGCCCGCGCACGGCCCTGCCGGCCTCACCCCCGCGCAGGCGCTGCGCTCGTGGGCGATCATGCACGGCGACGACGAGGACGCCGCCGCCAAGGAGGCCGCCGCCCGCAAGAAGGCCCGCAAGGCCGCGCGGACGTACGCGAAGGAACAGCACGGGCTGCGCGGCTACGTCGTCCGCAAGTCCCTCGAACCCGCCTACACGCAGCTCGCCCTGAACGGCACGTCGGGCCCGCTCACCGATGAGCGCGTGCGCCGCGCCGTCGCCCGCGCGATCGACCGGCGCAAGCTCGCCCAGCTCGTGCTCAAGCCGCTCGGCCTGCCCGTGCACACCGTGGGCAGTCACCTCGCCCTGTCCGGACAGGCCGCGTACAAGGACAACAGCGGAGCGCTCGGCAAGCCGGACACCGCCGAGGCGCGGGCCCTGCTCGCCGACGCGGGCTGGGTGGCGGGCGGCCCGGTCAAGGACAAGGACAAGGACAAGAGCGAGGCCAAGGAGAAGGAGAAGGACAAGGAGAAGGGCAAGAAGAAGGGGACGGACGAGGCGAAGGCGGCGGCCGGCAGCGAGGGCGAGAGCGCGGACGACGGTACGTACATCGTCGGCGAGGACGACCAGAAGTCCGGTGGTGTCCGGACATCGGGCGACGACGGGAAACCTCGCGACGACCGCAAGTCCGCCGACGTCATGCCCGCCCTGTTCGGTCCGGGCCGGGTAGCCGCCGCCCAGCATGCCGCACTGCTGCACCAGGTCGACCTGGTGCGCGGGCTGCGGGCCGGTCAGCCCGCCGACAAGGACAAGGCGGGCAAGCGCCACTCCGACGCGCGGCGGCAGGCGGCCGAGGACCTCAAGAGCGACGCACGTCATCAAGTCGACCAGCACCTGCACAAGGGCGCGCCCGCCGGTGCGTACGCCCCGAAGGGCACCGCCGCCCCGGCGCACGCCAAGGACGGGGCGAGGACGGCGCCGCTCGCCAAGAACGGCAAGCCGCTCACCCTCCGGTTCGTCGTGCCCTCGGGCGTGGGCACCGAGCAGCTGCGGGCGGTCGCCGACCGGATCACGCAGATGCTGGCCAAGGTCGGCATCCAGACGGACCTGACCAAGGTCGCCGACGCCAGCTACTTCAAGGACCACATCGCCAACGGCGACTACGACCTCGCCCTCTACTCCTGGCCGGCCTCCGCCTACCCGGCCACCGACGGCCGCCCCATCTACGCCAAGCCGGTCCCGGCCGCCGACGGTTCGCTCACGGTCGAGCAGAACTACACGCGGGTCGGCACCGACCGCATCGACCAGCTCTTCGACGAGGCGATCGGCGACCTCGACCAGGGCGACGAGCGCTCGCTCATCAAGCAGGCCGACGCCCGCATCTGGGCCGCCGCAGGATCGATTCCGCTCTACCAGCGCCCGGAGCTGGTCGCGGCGCGGCCGAACGTCGCCAACGCCGGGGCCTTCGGGTTCCAGCAGCCGGAGTACGAGGACATCGGCTTCCTCAAGCCGGGCGTGAAGCCGTCGTCGTCCCCGTCGAAGAAGTAGGCAGGAGCAGGAGCAGGAGCAGGAGCAGGAGCAGGAGCAGGAGCAGGAGCAGGAGCGGGAGCCGCAGCAGGAGGCCGCCGGAGGAAATCCGAGAAGCCTGGAGAACCCTGGACAAAGCTGGGGAGAAAACCGGAGGAAACGGCCGGAGACGCCGCCGAAGAGTGGTTCGAAGATCACGAACCTCAGATCGTCCTCAATTCCCTTGCCCGCCGGCCGCCCCGGCGGGCAAGGTTCGTTCCAACCCGTTGACCTGCGCAATCACCTGGCCGCCCGCCTTCCCCAAAGGCCCGGCCGAGCTGTAGCCCCGTGCGCCAAGTAGCATGGGGTAAGGCCGTGGCATGTCCAGCCCGGCAGGGCGCGCGTAACACAGATGTACGCGCAGCCGTCCACTCACTCCGGGAGTACGCCGCAATATGGCTGTGACTGCAACGCGTCACGACATCCGTAACGTCGCCATCGTCGCCCACGTCGACCACGGCAAGACCACCATCGTCGACGGAATGCTCAAGCAGGCCGGCGCCTTCGCCGCGCACCAGCTCGAGTCGGTCGACGACCGCGTCATGGACTCGAACGACCTGGAGCGTGAGAAGGGCATCACGATCCTCGCCAAGAACACGGCGGTGAAGTATCACCCCAAGGACGGCGGGGACCCGATCACGATCAACATCATCGACACCCCCGGCCACGCCGACTTCGGCGGCGAGGTCGAGCGCGGTCTGTCGATGGTCGACGGCGTCGTCCTGCTCGTCGACGCCTCCGAGGGCCCGCTGCCGCAGACCCGCTTCGTGCTGCGCAAGGCGCTCCAGCAGCGGCTTCCCGTCATCCTGTGCATCAACAAGACGGACCGCCCGGACTCGCGGATCGATGAGGTCGTCAACGAGACGTACGACCTCTTCCTCGACCTGGACGCCGACGAGGAGCAGATCGAGTTCCCGATCGTCTACGCGTGCGGCCGTGACGGTGTCGCCTCGCTGACCAAGCCGGCCGACGGCACGGTGCCGACCGACTCCACCAGCCTGGAGCCGTTCTTCTCCACCATCCTGGAGCACATCCCGGCCCCGACGTACGACGAGGAGGCCCCCCTCCAGGCGCACGTCACCAACCTCGACGCCGACAACTTCCTCGGCCGCATCGCGCTGCTCCGCGTCGAGCAGGGCGAGCTGCGCAAGGGCCAGACCGTGGCCTGGATGAAGCGCGACGGCTCGGTGCAGAACGTGCGCATCAGTGAACTGCTGATGACCGAGGCGCTCACCCGTAAGCCCGCCGAGATGGCGGGCCCGGGTGACATCTGCGCCGTCGCCGGTATCCCGGACATCATGATCGGCGAGACCCTGGCCGATCCGGAGAACCCGGTCGCGCTTCCGTTGATCACGGTCGACGAGCCGGCCATCTCCATGGTGATCGGTACGAACACCTCGCCGCTGGTCGGCCGCGGCGGCACCGGCAAGGGCGCCGACGCCAAAGCGGCGGTCAAGGACCGCAAGGTCACCGCCCGCCAGGTCAAGGACCGCCTGGACCGCGAGCTGATCGGTAACGTCAGCCTCCGCGTCCTGGAGACCGAGCGCCCGGATGCCTGGGAGGTGCAGGGCCGCGGTGAGCTGGCCCTGGCCATCCTCGTCGAGACCATGCGCCGCGAGGGCTTCGAGCTGACCATCGGCAAGCCGCAGGTGGTCACCAAGGAGGTCGACGGCAAGATCCACGAGCCGGTCGAGCGCATGACGATCGACGTGCCCGAGGAGCACATGGGCGCCGTCACGCAGCTCATGGGCGTCCGCAAGGGCCGTATGGACAACATGTCCAACCACGGCTCCGGCTGGGTCCGCATGGAGTTCGTCGTGCCGTCGCGCGGTCTGATCGGCTTCCGTACGGAGTTCCTGACCAACACCCGCGGTACGGGCATCGCCCACTCCATCCACGAGGGCCACGAGCCCTGGGCGGGCACTCTGACGACCCGCAACAACGGCTCGCTGGTCGCCGACCGCGCCGGTGCCGTCACCGCCTTCGCGATGACCAACCTCCAAGAGCGCGGCGTGCTCTTCGTCGAGCCGGGCACCGAGGTGTACGAGGGCATGATCGTCGGTGAGAACTCGCGTGCCGACGACATGGACGTGAACATCACCAAGGAGAAGAAGCTCACCAACATGCGCTCCAGCACCGCCGACGTGACGGAGTCCATCGTCCCGCCGCGCAAGCTCTCCCTTGAGCAGTCCCTGGAGTTCTGCCGCGACGACGAGTGCGTCGAGGTCACCCCGGAGGCCGTGCGCATCCGCAAGGTGAACCTGGACGCCCGCGAGCGCGCCCGCGCCGCCTCGCGCGCCAAGCACAGCTGACGCCGGCGAAGTCGAGGGCCCGGTAGCTCCCTTCGGGGGCGCCGGGTCCTTCGCGTGGGGCGAGGGCGTGCGCCGACCGGGTCCGGTGCCTGGTCCAGGTGAGCCGGGCCTGATTCGTGCCCCGCGGAGCCCTCCGGCCGCTTAGTCTCTGGGCATGGGTGATCACCGCTCGGTCGATGTCGGAGGTCTGCGGCTGTCCTGTCGGGTGTCCGGCCGCACGGACGCTCCGCCGCTCGTCCTTCTGCACGCGCTCGGCGAGGACGCCACCGACTGGGAGCCGGTGCTGCCCGTGCTCGCCCGTCGCCGCAGGGTGTACGCCCTCGACCTCAGGGGGCACGGCCGAAGCGACTGGCCGGGGGAGTACTCGCTCGAACTCATGCGGACCGATGTTCTCCGATTTCTTGACGCCCTCGGACTGGGACAGGTGGAACTCATCGGGCACTCCATGGGCGGGGTGGTGGCCTACCTGATCGCGCAGGAGCAGCCGGAGCGCGTGGGCCGGCTCGTCCTGGAGGACACCCCGTTGCCCCGCCCCCGGGAGCCCGTGCCACCGGTGCGACCGGACGGGGACCTGAACTTCGACCGGCGGATGGTGCTCGCCGTCCGGCAACAGCTCGACTCGCCCGACCCCGACTGGCTGGAAAGGATCGGTGCGATCACCGCCCGGACTCTCGTGGTGGGCGGCGGTCCGGGCAGCCATGTGCCGCAGGACGGCGTGGCCGAACTCGCTCGGCGCATCCCGGAGGGGGAATTGATCACGATTCCCGCCGGGCACCTCATCCACCGAGCGTCACCGCGAGCGTTCGCGGAGGCGATCGAGACCTTCCTGCCGGGGTGATCCCGGCACCTGCCGGACACCGGGCATTTGCCCGCGAAGGCAACCGAATTTCCTTGACGCGGCGTCCGTTAGTCGGACGCAACTGACCGTTACATGTGTAACGCGTCCGTTTCGTGGGCCTCTATCTCGGATCTGTTTGTCCGGATTTTGGGAGATGCGCGCGCCAGGTGTGATCGAACCGAGACCGAATGGGTGTTGGTGATGGCCCCCCGATGGCCAATAGTTGACGCGGTAGAGCTCGGGTCAATGGGTCACGCGCTGTGGGGAGCGCCGACTCACGAGCACACGGGGCAGGCTTGCGTGACGGCCGTCAGGGGTGGCGGCGGGCGTATGTGTGTCCTCTCTCTGTTGCAGTGAACTAGTGGACTCATGAGGAGGAACCCATGCGTGGTGCCAAGAGCGCCAAGTGGGTGGCGGGTGCGGCAGTCGTGGCCCTCGCAGCTACCGCGTGCAGCGGTGGCAGTGGCAGTGGCAGCGGCAAGAGCGACAAGGCCGCGGTGAACCCGAACGGCACGTTCTCCGTAGAGGTGGGTGAGCCGCAGAAGCCGCTGCAGCCCGCCAACACCATGGAGTCCAACGGCAGCATCGTCGTCCGGTCGCTGTTCTCCGGGCTTGTGGGCTACACGCAGTCCGGCAAGCTCACGATGATCAACGCCCAGTCGGTCACCTCGAAGGACAACAAGACCTTCACGGTCAAGCTGAAGCCGGGCTGGAAGTTCCACGACGGCACGCCGGTCACCGCCCAGTCCTACGTCAAGGCGTGGAACTGGGACGCCCAGCCGAAGAACAAGATGACGAACAGCTTCTGGTTCTCGGACATCCAGGGCTACTCGGACGTCGCTCCCGACAAGGGCAAGCCGAAGGCCGACGCCATGTCCGGCCTCAAGGTCGTCGACGACAACACGTTCACCATCACGCTGAACAAGCCGATGCCGTACTTCGCGTACAAGCTCGGCTACGAGGTCTTCGACCCGCTGCCGGAGTCCTTCTACAAGGACCCGAAGGCCGCCGGTCAGCACCCGATCGGCAACGGCCCGTACAAGTTCGTCAGCTGGGACCACAACAAGCAGATCGTGGTCAAGAAGTTCGACGGCTACAAGGGCCCGAACGCCGCCAAGAACGGTGGCGTGATCTTCAAGAACTACTCCAAGCTCGAGACGGCCTACCAGGACCTCAAGTCCGGCAACCTGGACGTCATGCGTCAGGTCGCCCCGCGTGACCTGCCGGTCTACAAGCAGGACCTCGGCAAGCGCGCCGTGGACCAGTCGTACTCCGCGATCCAGACCATCGCTGTCGCCTTCTACAGCAAGCAGTGGAAGCACATCAACCCGAAGGTCCTGCAGGGCCTTTCGATGGCGATCGACCGGGACACGATCACCAAGACCGTCCTCCAGGGCACCCGTGAGCCGGCCACCGGCTGGGTCGCCAAGGGCATCATGGGCTACCAGCCGAACGCCGCGGGCGACATCACCACGTACAACCCGACGAAGGCCAAGCAGCTCATCAAGGAAGGCGGCGGCGTTCCGGGTAACAAGATCTCCATCCAGTACAACGCGGACGGCGGTCACAAGGAGTGGGTGGAGGCTGTGTGCAGCTCCATCACCAACGCCACCGGTGTGAAGTGCGTGGGCGACTCGAAGCCCGACTTCCAGACGGACCTCAACATCCGTGACCAGCACAAGGTCAAGTCGCTGTACCGCTCCGGCTGGGTGCTGGACTACCCGTTCATCTCGGACTTCATCCGCGAGGTGTTCGGCAGCAAGGCCGACGGCAACCAGGGTGGCTTCTCCAGCAAGAAGATCGACGACGACATCGCCAAGGCGGACTCCGCCAAGACGCTGGAGGACTCGGAGAAGCAGTACCAGGCCATCGAGAAGGAGCTGGTCAACTACATGCCCAGCATCCCGCTCTGGTACTACAAGGTCAACGCCGGCTACTCGGAGCGCGTCTCCGGTGTCGCGTACAACCAGTCCGGTGACCCGATCCTGACCGGCGTTCAGGTCAAGAAGTAATCGCTGACCACAGCATGTGCCGTGCCGCACTCCACTGCCTGGGTGCGGCACGGCGCCGGCCGGATCGGCCGAGGCCCTTTTCGTCGCATCCGCACGACACCCGTTGGTGAGGGGCGTGCGGATGAGAGGGGAAGGGCCCTCCGCTGTAACTGACATGGAGGCACCATGGGGCGCTATGTCGCACGACGACTGCTCCAGATGATCCCGGTCTTCATCGGGACCACGCTGCTCATCTTCCTGATGGTCTATGCCCTGCCCGGAGACCCCGTGCGCGGGCTCTTCGGAGACAAGGGCGGCAGCCCAGCCGTCATCAACGCGCTGCGGCACCAGTACGGACTCGACAAGCCGGTCCTGGTCCAGTACTGGGACTACATGCGGGGCATGATCCTGCACTTCGACTTCGGCACACAGATCGGCAGCGACCAGCCGGTCACGCAGGTCCTGGGGCAGGCGTTCCCGGTGACGATCCGGCTCGGGCTCCTGGCGTTCGCCATCGAGACCGTGCTCGGCCTGGTGCTCGGTGTCGCCGCGGGCATGCGCGCGGGCAAGGCGACCGACACAGCGATCCTGTTCCTCACGCTGCTGCTCATCTCCGTTCCGATCTTCGTGCTCGGCTACATCTTCCAGACGGTCTTCGCGTTCCAGCTGGGATGGATGTCGCCGTCGGTGAACGACGCCACGAACTACGGGCAGTTGCTGATGCCGGCCATCGTGCTGGCGAGCGTCTCCCTCGCCTATGTGGCGCGGCTCACGCGTACCTCGGTCGCCGAGAACCTGAGGGCCGACTACATGCGCACCGCCATCGCCAAGGGCCTGCCGCGCCGCCGGGTGATCGGTGTGCACCTGATGCGCAACTCGCTCATCCCGGTCGTCACCTTCCTCGGCACCGACCTCGGGGCCCTGATGGGCGGCGCGGTCGTGACCGAGGGCATCTTCAACATCCACGGCGTCGGCGGAACGATCTACCAGTCGATCATCCGCCGCGAGGGCACCACGCTGGTCGGTCTCGTCACGATCCTCGTCCTCGTCTATCTCGTCGCCAGCCTCATCGTCGACCTGCTGTACGCGGTCCTGGACCCGAGGATCCGTTATGCCTGAGATGACCACCACGCCCGCTGAGAAGACCACCACCACCGCCACGGGCGGACCGGGACAGCCGGAGCAGAAGCCGGAGAAGGTCCGCGGCCTGTGGGGCGACGCCTGGCGGGACCTGCGCACCAACTGGATCTTCATCGTCTCCGCGGTGCTGATCGTGCTGCTGCTCGTGATGGCGGCGTTCCCCAGTCTGTTCACCGACGCGGACCCGGCCAAGGCGAACCTCGCCAAGCACTACCTGCAGCACCCGAACTACGGCCACATCTTCTCGGCCGACTGGCTCGGTTACGACGCGCAGGGCCGCAGTGTGTTCGCCCGTGCCATCTACGGCACCCGCGCCTCGCTGCTCGTCGGCGCAGGCACGACGCTGGTCGTCACCGTCGTGGGCGGCCTGATCGGCATGATCGCCGGTTACTTCGGCGGCTGGGTCGACGCGGTGCTCTCCCGCATCACGGACATGTTCTTCGGCATCCCGTTCCTGCTCGGCACGATGGTGATGCTGAACTCCTTCCCCAACCGGTCGATCCTGACCGTCATCATGGCGCTGTCGTTCTTCGGCTGGACCCAGACCGCCCGCGTCATGCGTGGTGCGGTCATCACGGTCAAGAGCCAGGACTACGTCCACGCGGCCAAGGCGCTGGGCGCGGGCACGCCCCGCATCCTCTTCCGCCATGTGCTGCCGAACGCGGTCGCGCCGGTGATCGTCGTCGCCACCATCTCGCTCGGTATCTACATCGGCGCCGAGGCGACGCTGTCGTTCCTGGGCCTCGGTCTCAACGGCGTCTCGTGGGGCAACGACATCTCCGACGGCGGTAACTCGATCCGCATCGCGAAGTTCATCATGCTCTACCCGTCGATCATGCTCAGCATCACGGTGCTGGCGTTCATCATGCTCGGTGAGGCCGTCCGTAACGCCCTCGACCCGAAACAGCGCTGAGGGAGGCGTACGTGACCACCACCCAACAGGCACCCTTCGTGCCGACGCCACGTGCCGAAGGCCCATTGCTCGAAGTGCGCGACCTGCACGTCGAGTTCCACACCCGCGACGGTGTCATCCGTGCCGTCAACGGCGTCAACTACAGCGTGTCCGCGGGCGAGACGCTCGCCGTGCTCGGTGAGTCCGGCTCCGGCAAGTCGGTGACCGCTCAGGCCATCATGGGCATCCTGGACATGCCCCCGGCGAAGATCCCGCAGGGCGAGATCCTCTTCCAGGGCCAGGACATGCTGAAGATGTCCGCCGAGGAGCGGCGCGGTCTGCGCGGCGCGAAGATCGCCATGATCTTCCAGGACGCACTGTCCTCCCTGAACCCCGTGCTCACCGTCGGCTACCAGCTGGGCGAGATGTTCCGGGTGCACCAGGGCCTCGGCAAGAAGGAGGCCAAGGCCAAGGCCATCGAGCTGATGGACCGGGTGAAGATCCCGGCCGCGGCGGCCCGCGTCAACGACTTCCCGCACCAGTTCTCCGGCGGTATGCGCCAGCGCATCATGATCGCCATGGCGCTGGCCCTGGAGCCGGACCTGATCATCGCCGACGAGCCCACCACCGCTCTCGACGTGACGGTCCAGGCGCAGGTGATGGACCTGCTCGCGGAGTTGCAGCGCGAGTACAACATGGGCCTCATCCTCATCACCCACGACCTGGGTGTGGTCGCCGACGTCGCCGACAAGATCGCGGTGATGTACGCGGGCCGGATCGTGGAGCAGGCGCCGGTGCACGAGCTGTACAAGCGCCCCGCCCACCCGTACACCCGCGGTCTGCTGGACTCGATCCCGCGTCTGGACCAGAAGGGCCAGGAGCTCTTCGCGATCCAGGGCCTGCCGCCCAACCTGCTCAAGGTGCCCACGGGCTGCGCGTTCAACCCGCGCTGCCCCATGGCGCAGGACATCTGCCGCACCGACCTCCCGGCTCTCGTCGAGGTGAGCGAGCAGGACGGCGGAGTGCTGCCCGGCCGGCGCAGCGCCTGCCACTTCTGGAAGGAGACGATCCATGGCTGACATCGACAAGGGCGAGGCCGTGGACGCGACCCCGGACGCCGCGGCGGCCTCGCTGGAGAAGCCGCTGGAGCGCGGTGAGCCGATCCTTCAGGTGCGCAACCTGAAGAAGCACTTCCCGCTGACGCAGGGTGTCCTCTTCAAGCGGCAGATCGGCGCGGTCAAGGCCGTGGACGGGATCTCCTTCGACCTGTACCAGGGCGAGACCCTGGGCATCGTCGGCGAGTCCGGCTGCGGCAAGTCGACCGTCGCCAAGCTGCTGATGAACCTGGAGCAGGCGACCGAGGGCGAGGTCTTCTACAAGGGCCAGGACATCACCAAGGTGTCCGGCCGCGCCATGAAGGCCGTCCGCCGCAACATCCAGATGGTGTTCCAGGACCCGTACACCTCGCTGAACCCCCGTATGACGGTCGGCGACATCATCGCGGAGCCCTTCGACATCCACCCGGAGGCGGCACCGAAGGGCGACCGGCGCCGCAAGGTGCAGGAGCTGCTCGACGTCGTCGGCCTCAACCCGGAGTACATCAACCGGTACCCGCACCAGTTCTCCGGCGGTCAGCGCCAGCGCATCGGCATCGCCCGGGGCCTCGCGCTCAACCCTGAGATCATCATCTGCGACGAGCCGGTCTCGGCGCTCGACGTCTCCGTCCAGGCGCAGGTCATCAACCTGATGGAGAAGCTCCAGGACGAGTTCAACCTGTCCTACATCTTCATCGCGCACGACCTGTCGATCGTGCGGCACATCTCCGACCGGGTCGGCGTCATGTACCTGGGCAAGATGGCCGAGATCGGTACCGACACGCAGATCTACGACCACCCGACGCACCCGTACACGCAGGCGCTGCTCTCCGCCGTGCCGGTGCCGGACCCGGAGTCCCGCGAGGGCCGCGAGCGCATCATCCTCACGGGCGATGTGCCCTCGCCGGCCAACCCGCCCTCCGGCTGCCGGTTCCGCACCCGCTGCTGGAAGGCGCAGGACAAGTGCGCGGAGGAGGTTCCGGTGCTGGCCGTTCCGGAGCGCTTCAAGAGTTCCGACTCCCCGGCCGCGCACGAGTCGGCGTGCCACTTCGCCGAGGAGAAGAACGTGGTGCACACGGGCTGATCCGTCGTGCCGAGCCGGCCGTGGGACCGTACTGGTCCCGCGGCCGGCTCTTTTCATGCCCGAGCGCGAAAGAGTGCGAGGGAGCCGGCCGTCACCCGCCGTCCCGGTCACCCGCCTTCCCGTATCGTCGGAAGTCGCCTGTCTCCACGGTCCAGGATCCCTCCAGGTGGTCGGCGTACTCGGCCAGCTCCTCGGCGATCGCCCGCGTCTTCTCGTACTCCATGTCTTCAAGGTAGCCCTCACCGCCGACACCCACGCCTGGGCGAGTCCAGAGTGCGCGATGTCCGTCTTGCGGTGATATTTAGCCGTACGTGACATGTGATCGGTAAGAGGAGGCACTCCATGCGTGGAGCCACGCACGCCAAGTGGGCCGCTGGTGCGGTGGTCGTCGCCCTCGCGGCGACCGCCTGCGGGGGAGGGGGCAGTAGTGGCGGCAGCGGTGCCTCCGGGATCGTGCGGTCGTCCTGGGGCGACCCGCAGAACCCCCTGGAGCCCGCCAACACCAACGAGGTCCAGGGCGGCAAGGTCATGGACATGATCTTCCGCGGCCTGAAGCGGTACGACCCGAAGACGGGCAAGGCCGAGAACATGCTCGCCGACAAGATCGAGACGAAGGACTCGCAGAACTTCACCATCACCGTCAAGGACGGGTGGAAGTTCTCCAACGGTGAGAAGGTGACCGCCAAGTCGTTCGTCGACGCCTGGAACTACGGCGCCAGCCTCAAGAACGGGCAGAAGAACGCCTACTTCTTCGGGCAGATCGACGGCTACGACAAGGTCCACCCGGAGAGCGGCAAGCAGACCGCCGACACCCTGTCCGGCCTCAAGGTCACCGGCCCGCTCACCTTCACCGTCAAGCTGAACCAGAAGTTCTCGACCTGGCCCGACATCCTCGGCTACGCCGCCTTCGCTCCGCTGCCCAAGGTCTTCTACACCGACCACGCCGCGTACGTGAAGAAGCCCATCGGCGACGGACCGTACACCGTGGAGTCGTACCAGAGGGGCTCCCAGATGTCCCTGCGCAAGTGGGACGGCTACCCGGGGTCCGACAAGGCGCAGAACGGCGGCGTCGACCTCAAGGTCTACACCGACAACAACACCGCCTACACCGACCTGACGGCGGGCAACCTCGACCTCGTCGACGACGTGCCCGCCTCGCAGCTCAAGAACGTCAAGAACGACCTCAACGGCCGGTACATCAACACTCCCGCCGGGATCATCCAGACGATCGCCTTCCCGTTCTACGACCCGGCCTGGAACAAGCCGAACAGCGACAAGGTCCGCAAGGGCCTGTCCATGGCGATCAACCGCCCGCAGATCACCAAGACGATCTTCAACGACACCCGCACCCCGGCCACCGACTGGACCTCCCCGGTCCTCGGCAAGGACGGCGGCTACAAGGCGGGGCTCTGCGGCGACCTCTGCAAGTTCAACCCCACCGAGGCGAAGAAGCTCATCCAGGAGGGCGGCGGCATCCCCGGCGGTCAGCTGAAGATCGGCTACAACGCCGACACCGGCAGCCACAAGCAGTGGGTGGACGCCGTCTGCAACTCCATCAACAACGCCCTGGGCAACGACAAGGCGTGTGTCGGCGCCCCCACCGGAACCTTCGCGGACTTCCGCAACAAGATCACGAACCAGAAGCTGAACTACCCGTTCCGGGCCGGGTGGCAGATGGACTACCCGCTCATCCAGGACTTCATGCAGCCGCTCTACTACACGGACGCCTCGTCCAACGACGGCAAGTGGTCCAACAAGCAGTTCGACGCGCTCGTGGACAAGGCCAACGCCGAGCCCGACACCGCCAAGGCCGTGCAGGACTTCCAGAAGGCCGAGGAGATCGTCAGGGACAACATGGTGACCATCCCGCTCTGGTACCAGAACGGCAGCGCCGGCTACTCGAGCCGTGTCAGCAACGTCTCCCTCAACCCCTTCAGCGTGCCCGTCTACAACGAGATCAAGGTGAAGTGAGCCGGCGGGAAGCGGAGACAGACGCACAGAGAGGGGGCTGGGAGTTCCCATGGGACGCTATGTGATCCGGCGGCTGCTGCAGATGATCCCCGTCTTCATCGGGGCGACCATGCTGATCTTCCTCATGGTCAACGTGATGGGCGACCCCATCGCGGGCCTCTGCGGCGAACGCGCCTGCGACCCCGCCACCAAGGCCCAGCTGCAACAGGAGTTCGGCCTCGACAAGCCGGTCTGGCAACAGTACGTGACGTACATGGGGAACGTGTTCACCGGCGACTTCGGCACCGCGTTCAACGGCCAGAAGGTCACCGACCTGATGTCGACCGCGTTCCCGGTCACCCTCCGGCTCACTCTCGTGGCCATCCTCTTCGAGATCGTCGTGGGCGTCACCCTCGGCGTGGTCACGGGCCTGCGGCGCGGCAGGCCCGTCGACACCTCGGTGCTGATGCTCACGCTGGTCGTCATCGCCGTCCCCACCTTCGTCACCGGTCTGCTGCTGCAACTGCTGCTCGGCGTGAAGTGGGGCTGGATCGACCCGGCCGTCTCCCCGGCGGCGAACTTCTCCGAACTCATCGTGCCCGGCCTCGTCCTGGCCTCGGTCTCGCTCGCCTACGTGACCCGGCTGACCCGCACCTCCATCGCCGAGAACCGGCGCGCCGACTACGTGCGCACCGCCATCGCCAAGGGGCTGCCGCAGCACCGCGTCATCACCCGGCACCTGCTGCGCAACTCGCTCATTCCCGTCGTCACCTTCATCGGCGCCGACATCGGCTCCCTGATGGGCGGCGCCATCGTCACCGAGCGCATCTTCAACATCCACGGCGTCGGCTACCAGCTCTACCAGGGCATCGTGCGCCAGAACTCCCAGACGGTGGTCGGCTTCGTGACGATCCTCGTGATCGTCTTCCTCGTGGTGAACCTGATCGTCGACCTCCTGTACGCCGTACTCGACCCGAGGATCCGCTATGCCTGAATCCCAGCAGCCGGACGGCGCCATCGCCGGAACGGGCGCGGGCGGAGCCATGGACCTCGCCACCGGCGAGGCCACGACCCTGGAGAAGACGCCCGGTGGGCCGGAGGGGACAGGGCCCCAGGGCAAGCCACGCAGCCTGTGGTCCGACGCCTGGCACGACCTGCGCCGCAACCCCGTCTTCCTCGTCTCCGGCGCGATCATCCTCTTCCTCGTGATCATCTCGATCTGGCCGCAGCTCATCGCCTCCGGCAACCCGCTCGAATGCCACCTGTCCAAGGCGCAGCAGGGCTCCCAGCCCGGCCACCCGTTCGGCTTCGACGGCCAGGGCTGCGACGTCTACACGCGCACCGTGCACGGCGCCCGCAACTCCGTCACCGTCGGCGTCTGCGCCACCCTCGGCGTGGCACTGCTCGGCTCCGCGCTCGGCGGCCTCGCCGGGTTCTTCGGCGGATTCTGGGACGGACTGCTCTCCCGGATCACCGACATCTTCTTCGCCATCCCGGTCATCCTCGGCGGTCTCGTACTCCTGTCGGTCGTCACCAGCAACACGGTCTGGCCCGTCGTCGGCTTCATCGTGCTGCTCGGCTGGCCGCAGATCGCGCGTATCGCCCGCGGCGCCGTCATCACCGCCAAGCAGAACGACTACGTCCAGGCGGCACGCGCGCTCGGCGCCTCCAACTCACGGCTCCTGCTGCGGCACATCGCGCCCAACGCCGTCGCCCCCGTCATCGTCGTCGCGACCATCGCCCTGGGTACGTTCATCGCCCTCGAAGCGACCCTGTCGTACCTCGGCGTCGGCCTGAAGCCGCCCGCGGTCAGCTGGGGCATCGACATCTCCGCCGCGTCGCCCTACATCCGCAACGCGCCGCACATGCTGCTGTGGCCGGCCGGTGCCCTGGCCATCACGGTGCTCGCGTTCATCATGCTCGGCGACGCGGTGCGCGACGCCCTCGACCCCAAGCTGAGGTAGCCGCCCATGCCGCAGACCGAGACGCAGCCGCAGCCGCGGTCCACCACGGCCGAACCGCTGCTCGACGTACGCGACCTGCACGTCGAGTTCCGTACCCGCGACGGTGTCGCCAAGGCCGTCAACGGCGTCAACTACACCGTCCACGCGGGCGAGACACTCGCCGTGCTCGGCGAGTCGGGCTCCGGCAAGTCGGTCACCGCGCAGGCCGTCATGGGCATCCTCGACGTCCCGCCGGGGCGGATCGCGGGCGGTGAGATCCTCTTCAAGGGCCGCGACCTGCTCAAGCTCAAGGAGGACGAGCGCAGGAAGGTCCGCGGCGCCGAGATGGCGATGATCTTCCAGGACGCCCTGTCCGCCCTCAACCCCGTGCTCTCGGTGGGCGAACAGCTCGGCGAGATGTTCGTCGTCCACAAGGGGATGTCCAGGAAGGACGCCAAGGCCAGAGCCGTCGAGCTGATGGACCGGGTCCGCATCCCCGCCGCCAAGGAACGGGTCGGCCAGTACCCGCACCAGTTCTCCGGCGGCATGCGCCAACGCATCATGATCGCGATGGCGCTCGCCCTCGAACCCGACCTGATCATCGCCGACGAGCCCACCACGGCCCTCGACGTCACCGTCCAGGCCCAGGTCATGGAACTCCTCGCCGACCTCCAGCGCGAACTGCACATGGGGCTCATCCTCATCACCCACGACCTGGGCGTGGTCGCCGACGTCGCCGACACCATCGCCGTGATGTACGCGGGCCGGATCGTCGAACGCGCCCCCGTCCACGAGATCTACAAGGCACCCGCGCACCCCTACACCAAGGGCCTGCTGGAGTCGATCCCACGCCTCGACCAGAAGGGCCACGAGCTCTACGCGATCAAGGGACTCCCGCCCAACCTCATGAACATCCCGCCCGGATGCGCCTTCCACCCCCGCTGCCCGATGGCCCAGGACGTCTGCCGCAGCGTCGTCCCGCCGCTCGCCGAGGTCACCGGGGTTCCCGGGAACCGCCGCAGCGCCTGCCACTTCTGGAAGGAGACGCTCGATGCCGCAGACCAGTGAACCCGCCGGTGAGCCCATCCTCGAAGTGAGCGGCCTCGTCAAGCACTACCCGCTCACCCAGGGCATCCTCTTCAAGAAGCAGATCGGCGCGGTCAAGGCCGTCGACGGCGTCGACTTCACCCTCCGGCAGGGCGAGACGCTCGGTATCGTCGGCGAGTCGGGCTGCGGCAAGTCGACCGTCGCGAAGATGCTCGTCAACCTGGAACGCCCCACCGCGGGAGCCATCAAGTACAAGGGCGAGGACATCACCAAGCTCTCCGGCCGCGCCCTCAAGGCGGTCCGCCGCAACATCCAGATGGTGTTCCAGGACCCGTACACCTCGCTCAACCCCCGCATGACGGTCGGCGACATCATCGGGGAGCCCTACGAGATCCACCCCGAGGTCGCGCCGAAGGGCGACCGCCGCAAGCGGGTGCAGGACCTCCTCGACGTCGTCGGCCTCAACCCCGAGTACATCAACCGCTATCCGCACCAGTTCTCCGGCGGCCAGCGCCAGCGCATCGGCATCGCCCGCGGCCTGGCGCTGCGCCCCGAGATCATCGTCGCCGACGAGCCGGTCTCCGCGCTCGACGTGTCGGTGCAGGCCCAGGTGGTCAACCTCCTGGACGGCCTGCAGAGCGAGTTCGACCTGTCGTACGTCTTCATCGCCCACGACCTGTCGATCGTGCGGCACATCTCCGACCGGGTCGGCGTCATGTACCTGGGCCGCGTCGTCGAGATCGGCTCCGACACGGAGATCTACGACCATCCGACCCACCCGTACACGCAGGCCCTGCTCTCGGCCGTCCCGGTGCCGGACCCGTCCGCCCGCGACCGCCGCGAGCGGATCATCCTGCACGGCGACGTCCCCTCGCCCGCCGACCCGCCCTCCGGCTGCCCGTTTCGCACCCGCTGCTGGAAGGCGCAGGAACGGTGTGCGCGCGAGGTGCCGCTGCTCGTCGTGCCGGAGGCATTCCGCGGCGCCGAGGGCCCCGCGGTCCACCCGTCGTCCTGCCACTTCGCGGAGGAGATGCAGGTGGTCCCGTCGGAGTGACACCCTGCCCGGACCCGGCTTTACACACGGGCAACTCGCCCGACGCGGCACCGATATACGAACGGGCCACAGTGAGGAACGTACGGCCGTGCGGGTGCCGTGGACCGGGCCGGAGCGCACCACGTCGCTCCGGCCCGGTCGCCGTCTCGGGCTACCTGAGTCCCAACGACCGCTTCAGGAAGTCGACCTGAAGCAGCAGCAGGTTCTCGGCGACCTGTTCCTGCGGGGTCATGTGCGTGACCCCGGACAACGGCAGCACCTCGTGCGGCCGCCCGTCCGCGAGCAGCGCGGAGCTCAGCCGCAGCGCGTGGGCGACCACGACGTTGTCGTCGGCGAGCCCGTGCACGATCAGCATCGGCCGGTGCGCCTGGGCCGCCTCGGACAAACCGTCGTCCGTGACGAGACCACTGTGGGCGTAGACCTCGGGAGCGGCACCCGGATCGCCCAGATACCGCTCGGTGTAATGCGTGTCGTACAGCCGCCAGTCCGTCACCGGCGCCCCCGCGATCCCCGCGTGGAAGACGTCGGGCCGCCGCAGCACCGCGAGCGCGGACAGGTATCCCCCGTACGACCATCCGCGCATCGCGACCTTCGACAGGTCGAGCGGGAACCGGTCGGCCAGCGCCCGCAGGGCGGTGACCTGGTCGTCGAGGGTGACCGTGAAGTCACCGCGTACGGCCTTCTCGCGCCCCGGCGAGATCCCCGGAGTGCCCCGCCCGTCCGCGACGATCACGGCGAACCCCTGGTCCGCGAACCACTGCGACGTCAGATGGGCGTTGCGCGCGGCGACGACGCGCTGCCCGTGCGGCCCGCCGTAGGGATCCATCAGCACCGGCAGCGGCCCGTCCCCGTCCTGGTACGACGAGGGGAGCAGAACGGCGCACGGGACGCCGGCGGCCTCGGTGAGCGTGACACGCGGGGTCAGCAGCGGGCGCTCGGCGTACGAGGCGATGTCCGCGACATGCTTCCCGTCCCGCTCCACACGCACCCGTGCGCCGGGCGTGTCGGGCGTCGCCGATACGAGGACGGTGACCGCGCCGTCGCCGGTGCCGGAGCGGACCGCCGAGTGCACGCCGGGCTCGGCGGAGACGCGCTGCACGCCCAGCTCGTTGACCCGGTACACATGGATCTCGCCGGTCTCGGGGGCCGCCGCGTCCGCCCCCGCAGACGCCGACACCAGCACGTCGCTGTCGCCCACGTCGAGCACGGCCCGCACATGCAACTGCGGCCCGGTCAGCGGGCGTTCGCCGACCGCGAGCACACGGGCCCCGCCCTCGTCCGCGATCCGCACCAGCCGCCCGCTCGGCGACCAGCACGGCACCCCCGGGAACAGCTCGATCCAGGCGTCGTCCTCGTCGGCGTGGACCATCCGCGTCGAGCCGTCGGTGACGTCCACCGCGAGGTACAGCGCGCTGCGCTGGTCGCGGGCCTGGACCAGGAGCAGCGGGGCGCCGTCCGACGACCAGTGGACGCGGGCCAGGTACGGGTAGGCGGCCCGGTCCCAGACGATCTCGGTGCGGCTGCCGTCGAGCGCGTACGCGAAGAGCCGCACATCGGCGTCGGGCGTACCGGCGGCCGGGTAGGCGACCCGCGCCGGTTCGCGGTCCGGGTGCGCGGGGTCGGCGATCCACCAGCGGCGCACCGCGGCGTCGTCGGCGCGGGCGACCAGGAGCCGGTCCGAGTCGGGCGACCACCAAAAGCCGCGCCCGCGGGACATCTCCTCGGCCGCGATGAACTCGGCGAGCCCGTACGTCACCGTGTCGCTCTCCGGCTCGGCCAGCGCGCGGTCGTCCTCGCCCTCGGCGCCCACGACGCGCAGCGCGCCCTTGGCGACGTAGGCGATGTGCCGGCCGTCGGGGGAGGGGCGCGGGTCGATGACCGGGCCGACGGTGGGCAGCCCGCGCGCGGTGCCCGCGCGCAGCTCGGCCGTGAAGAGCCGCCCGGACAGCGAGAACGCGGCCAGCTCGACCGCCGCGTCCGTCCCGTACCCGACGATGCCCGCGCCGCCCTCGCGGCTGCGCTCGCGCCGGGCCCGCTCGGCGGCCGAGAGCCGCTCGGCCGTGCCGCCGAGCAGCGCCGCCGGGTCGGCCGCCGGCCGCTCCCGACCGCTCGCCACGTCGAGCACCCACAGGGCGCCTGCCCGGTCGGTCCCCGACGACGACCTCAGGAAGACGACGCGTTCGCCGTCGGGCGCCACCGTGAACGCCCGCGGCGCCCCGAGCGTGAACCGCTGTGTACGCGCGTGCTGCCGCGGGAAGGAGTACGTCTCGCTCTGTCCGCTGTGTCCGGTTCCGCCGGGCGTCTCGCTGGTCATCCGTGCAGCCTAGGGGGGAAGTCGACCATGCGCCCCCCTGCGCTCCTGGCCGCCCCCGATGCTCCCTCGCGACGACTCATGCGCGACGACGGATAGTTATGATGCGTAGCGCTGTGTTGGGTAGACATCCGTCGGCGGCCGGGTCACGGGCGGCGACCGGATCACGGGTCACGGATCACTTCGGAAGGGGACCGCTGTGGCACTCTCGATCTCGGCCGTGGTGCTGTTCGCGATCATCGTCTTCATCCTGATCAAGAAGTCGGGCCTCAAGGCCGGGCACGCGGTCATCTGCGTGCTCCTCGGCTTCTACCTGGCGAGCTCCTCCGTGGCTCCGACGATCTCCAACCTGACGACCAACGTGGCGGACATGGTCGGCAGCATCAAGTTCTAGATCCCCGCCGTGACAGGCGGCGGGTGGTAGGTGCCGGGTGTCCGGGGACAGGCGGCGGGCGGTAGGTGGCGGGTGACAGGTGACGGGGTCCCCGTCCGCGGGTTCTAGGCTGGGGACATGACCGAACTGCCCGGCCGTCGCCTGCTGCTCGTGCACGCGCATCCCGATGACGAGTCGATCAACAACGGCGCCACCATGGCCAAGTACGCCGCCGAGGGTGCCCACGTCACACTCGTGACCTGCACGCTCGGCGAAGAGGGTGAGGTCATTCCGGATGAACTGGCCCATCTCGCACCGGATCGCGAGGACCTGCTCGGCCCCCACCGCATCGGTGAGCTGACCGCCGCGATGAAGGAGCTGGGCGTCACCGACCACCGCTTCCTCGGCGGTCCCGGCCGGTTCCGCGACTCCGGGATGATGGGCGCCGAGCAGAACGACCGGCCCGGCTCCTTCTGGTCGGCCGACCTCGACGAAGCCGCCGCTCACCTGGTGGCCGTCGTCCGAGAGGTCCGCCCGCAGGTACTGGTCACCTACGACCCGCACGGCGGCTACGGCCACCCCGACCACATCAAGGCGCACCGCGTCGCCATGCGCGCCGCCGAACTCGCCGCCGAGCCGGCCTTCCGCCGCGACCTCGGCGACCCGTACGCCATCGCCAAGATCTACTGGAACCGGGCGCCGCGCACCGTGGTCACGGAGCGGTTCCACTGGCTGGCGAGTGTGCTCGGGCGTACCCCGTTCGACGTGGCCGCGGCGGTGGACGACGTGCCGGGCGTCGTCGACGACGAGCGGATCACCGCGGAGATCGACGGACGGCCGTACGCCGAACGCAAGACGGCCGCGATGCGCGCCCACGTCACACAGGTCGCGGTCGCGGACACCCTCCCCGTCTTCGCCCTCTCCAACCGGCTCGCGCAGCCGCTGTTCGACATCGAGTACTACGAGTTGGTCCGGGGCGAGCCCGGATCGGCCTACGAGAAGGACCTGTTCGAGGGAGTGAGCGCGTGATGAGCGCGGACAAGGGCAACAGCGGTGACCGCAAGAGGGCCGCGTCCCCCGCACCCACGGTGGTGTACGGCGACGGCAGCCTCCTCGCCCGCCCCATCGGCAGCTGGCTCACTCCGGGGCGGGTGGCCACGGTCCTCGTGCTGGTCGCGCTGGGCGCCGTGGTGGGCGCGGCGGGGACACTCGTCCAAGCGGGCTGGTTCCCCGGCGGGTTGCTGCTCGCGCTCGCCGGAGCGGCCGGACTCTTCCTCGGCGGTGCGCTGCTGACCCGCGGCCGGTCGGGGGCCGTGGCGTCCGCGGTGGGCTGGTTCGTCACGGTCATCCTGCTCACCGCGGGCCGGCCCGAGGGCGACTTCATGTTCGGTGCCGGGGCGGGGTCCTATCTCTACATCCTCGGCGGAATGATCGTGGCTGTGATGTGCGCCACCCTCGGGTTCGCGGGACAACCGCCCGCGTCCGCCGCCCGACTTGGGAAGTGACATAACACTTTGGGCGGTCGTCTGCCCGGCCTCGCAAGGGATTCGTCGTCCGGCGCACGTTGAGTCCCCGCGGCGGCCAGTATGGTGGTGCGCGCCGCCGAGCAGCCCGCGCGAGGTCGAGACGGGCGGCGGAGCCAACCGGGAGAACCTGCTTTGAGTCGTGAAACTGACAGTTCGTCCTCCGGGCCCCAGGGGCGCGGCGCCGACGCGTACCCCTCGGGGACGCCCCCGTACGGCACGCCCGCGCAGGGTGCGACGTCCGGTGCCGCCGGTCCGGTGCCCCCGTCGGACCAGGGCGACCCGGACGCCCCCAAGACCGAGACCACGCTGACGACGCGGATCCGGATCAACATCCCCGGCTCCCGTCCCATCCCGCCGGTCGTGATGCGCACGCCGATGGGCGAGGCCGAGGCGCCGCCCGCGAGCGACATCGACGCGGCCCCCGCCCAGGACGGCTACCAGGACCCGTCCACCACCACGTCCGGCGGCCGCCCCTCCGCGCTCGCCGCGTACGCGGCGGGGGAGCCGGGGACGGGCTCCGCCGCGGCTTCCGCTTCCGCCGCCGGTTCCGGCGGCACGGGCGGTGCCGGTGGCGCGGGCGGCGGCGCGTCGCAGCGGGAGGAGAAGACCAGCGACTGGTTCTCCCCGCGCAAGCCCGCGACGCCGCGTGCCGCTGGTTCCGGTTCGGGTTCCGTTTCAGGTTCCGCTTCCGCTTCCGCTTCTGGTTCCGGTTCCGGTTCGCCCTTCGGAGGCGGTGCCGGTGGGCAGGGCGGAGGCAACGGCGGCGCCCCGTCCGGCGGTTCGGGCTCCGGCCTCGGCCCGGGAGCGGGCCCGGGGACCGGCGGGTACGACATGTCGGGCGTGCTCGACGCCGGTCCGCTCGGCGGCGGCGCGGCCCGCGACCGGCAGGACCGCCCCGGTGACGCGCAGCGCAGCGACCTCCCGTACTTCTCCGGAGACCCGGACGAGCGGGGCGACCGCGACCCGGGCCGGCGTGGCCCGGCCGGTCCCATCGGGCCCACGACGGGTCCGGCCACGGGCGACGGCCCGATGGTGCCGCCGCTCGCGCCCAACCCGCCGGTGCCCGGTGGCCAGATGCCGCCCCGGATGAGCGACGACACCGCGATCCTCACGCCGCAGAAGCCCGCCCCCGCGCCGGGCGGACCGGCCCCGTCCGGCTTGGTGGACAACGTCTCCGGCGACACGCTCACCAGCGGCATCCCGGTCGTCCCCGCTTCCGGTGGCTCCGGTGGCTCCGGCGGTCCGGGTGGCGCGGGCGGCCCCGTGGGCCCGACCGCATCCGGCGGCCGCACCCCCACCCCGCACACACCGCCGAAGCTGCCGGACCCGGTGCAGAGCGCACCGGCCGAGTCCGCGGGGAAGAAAAAGAAGAAGGGCCGCAACAAACTGGTGCTGCTCGGCGTGGGCGTGGTCGGCGTGGCCGGTGTCGCGTACGGCGCGGGGCTGCTGATGAACCACTCCGACGTGCCCAAGGGCACCACCGTGTTCGGCGTCGACATCGGCGGCGGCACCCGCGACCAGGCGACCGCCAAGCTGGAGGACACGCTCGGCAAGCGCTCCCACGAGCCGCTCAAGCTCGACGTGGACGGCAAGACGGTCCAGCTCAGGCCCGACCAGGCAGGGCTCTCGCTCGACACGACGGCCACCGTCGCGGCGGCCGCGACCAGCGACTACAACCCGGTCTCGGTGATCGGCTCGCTCTTCGGCAAGCAGCGGGTCGTCGACCCGGTCATGCCGGTCGACGCGGAGAAACTCGACGCGGCGATCCAGCAGGCGGCGGGCGGTGCGGTCTCCTCCAGCGACGGCACGATCAAGTTCGTCCCCGGCAAGGCCGTCGCCGTCTACGGCAAGGCGGGCAAGGGCGTCGACGTGGCCGAGTCGGCGTCCGCCGTCACCCAGGCGTACCGCACGCAGGTCGAGACCGGCAGCAGCACCCCGGTCAAGATGGCCACGACGACACGGAAGCCGACGATCTCCGACGCCGAGGTCGACCGGGAGATGAAGGCATTCGGGAAACCCGCGATGTCGGCCAACGTCTCCGTGCGCACGGACGCCACCCACGCCATCGAGTTCAGCCCGCAGAACTCCCTGTGGAAATTCCTCAGGGTGAAGGCCGTCAACGGCAAACTCGTCGACAGCCCGGACCTGAACGCGCTCAAGGGACTCTACGGAAAGACCTTCGACGGCGTGCTGATCACACGCGGCACCGGAAAGAAGACGCCCGTCACCCCCGAGGACGTGTACGTGGCTCTGCGCCAGGCGTTGCTGAGCACCATCAACCGGAACGCCGTCATCCCGACGAACCCGAACTAGGGACGCACCCGAACCAGGGGCGAACCCGAACCACGGACGAACCCGAACCAGGACCGTCAGGGAGGGGGCCGGCGGGGCGTACGCCCTCGACGGAAGCGCGATCCCCCTCGGCGTGCGTCCCGTATGACATCTGTCATGCGGGACGCACGACTGCGGACACTGCCGGGCGCGCGCCCCGAACGGCCACCATGGCGGGTATGAACACAGACGCAGTGGTCACCTTCGCCGGGGTCGGGAAGACCTACGGCACCGTCAAGGCGGTCGACGACCTCAGCCTTGAGCTGTACCCCGGTCAGACCGTCGCCCTGCTCGGTCCGAACGGCGCCGGCAAGTCCACCTCGCTCGACCTGCTGCTCGGCCTGCGCCCCGCGGACACCGGCACCGTCCGGGTCTTCGGCGCGAGCCCGCGCGAGGCGATCGTGGCCGGCCGGGTCGGCGCGATGCTCCAGAGCGGCGGCCTGATGGACGAGGTGACGGTCGGCGAGCTGGTCCGCCTCACCTGTGACCTGCACCCCCGCGCGTACCCCGTCGGCGACGTGCTCTCCCGCGCGGGCATCACGCAGATCGCCGACCGCAAGGTCAACAAGCTCTCCGGCGGCCAGGAGCAGCGCGTCCGGTTCGCCATGGCGACCGCGGGCGACAGCGACCTGATCGTCCTCGACGAGCCGACCACCGGCATGGACGTCTCGGCCCGCCAGGCGTTCTGGGCGACCATGCGCGAGCAGGCCGATCAGGGGCGCACGGTGCTGTTCGCCACGCACTACCTGGAAGAGGCGGACGCCATCGCCGACCGCGTCCTCGTGCTGCACCGAGGCCGCCTCCTCGCCGACGGCACGGCCGCCGAGATCAAGGCGAAGGCGGGCGCCCGCCGGGTCTCCTTCGACCTGGAGGGCGCCATCGACGAGCAGGCGATGCGCTCCCTGCCGTTCCTCACCACCATCGACGTGTCGGGTCAGACCGTCCGACTCCAGTCCACCGACGCCGACGCGACCGTGCACGCGCTGTACGGGCTCGGTGTCTACCCCCGCAACCTGGAGGTCGCGGGCCTCGGTCTCGAACAGGCCTTCGTGGCCATCACCGCCGCGGAGGACGCGGCGTCCGCCCCCTCGACGCAGACCGCCCAGGAGGCGATGGCGCAGTGAACAGCCTGATCAAACTCGAACTCGTCCGCGCCCTGCGCAACCGGAAGTTCCTGTTCTTCTCCGCGATCTACCCGTCCGTCATCTTCCTGCTCTTCGCCGGCCGGGCGGGCAGCTCCGACAAGGTCGACGGCACCGGCCTCACCCTGGCCTCGTTCATGATGGTCTCCATGGCCTCCTTCGGCGCGCTCACCGCCGTCCTGATGGGCAACAGCGAACGCATCGCCAAGGAGCGCGAGAACGGCTGGGTCCGCCAGCTGCGCCTGACCTCGCTGCCGGGCCGCGGCTACGTCCTCGCCAAGACCGCGAGCGCCGCCGTCGTCTCGCTGCCGTCCATCGTGATCGTCTTCGTCGTGGCCGCCGCCTTCAAGGACGTACGGTTCGACGCCTGGCAGTGGCTCGCGCTGACCGGCGCCATCTGGGCGGGCAGCCTCTGCTTCGCCGCGCTCGGCGTCGCCATCGGCTACCTCGCCTCCGGCGACGCGGTCCGCCCCATCACCATGATCACGTACTTCGGCCTCTCCATCCTGGGCGGCCTGTGGATGCCCACGACGGCCTTCCCGCACTGGCTGCAGGAGATCGCCAAGTGGCTGCCCACCCACGCGTACGCTGCACTGGGCCGGGCCATCGAGCTCGGTGACGCACCGCACGCCGGTGACGTCTCCCTGATCGTCGCGTACTTCCTGCTCTTCGCGGGCGGAGCGGCGTGGCTGTACCGGAAGGACACCTTGAAGGCGTGAGCATGACCACGCAGACGACGGACGGGCAGGACCGCCCCCAAGGCCCCCAAGGCCCCCGGGACCGCTCCCAGGACCGATCCCCGAGGATCGGCCAACCGCCGGAGAACCGCCGCGAGTTCCTCGTGAAGCTCGTGTGGGTCGGCATGTGGCTGGCCTTCCTCGGCGACCCGCTCGCCGACCTGCTCAAGGGCGCCCATAGCACCACGGGCACGGTGCTCGGCGCGATCGGCCTTACGGTGTTCGTCCTCGCGTACGTCGGCCTCGTCCTGCGCCAGACCGGACGGCGCATGGGGCGGCGGCTCGCGTACGGGTGCACGGCGCTGCTGCCGGTCTTCGCCGTGGCCCTCTCCGTGAGCATGGGCCACGACTGGCTCGTCCTGTTCGTCTACGTCTCCGTGGCCTTCGGAGCGGTGCTGCCGCTGAACCGGGTACGCCCGGCGATCATCGCCTCCACGGCCGCCATGGTCCTCGTCGGCCTCACCCTCGGCACAAGCCCGCAGTACTGGCTCGTCATCCCGTCCCTGCTCGGCGGGTTCTCCATGATCGGCGTACGGGAACTGGTGCGCACCGCCCAGGAGCTGCGCCAGGCCCGTGCGCAGGTCGCCCACCTCGCCGCCAACGAGGAGCGGCTGCGCCTCGCCCGCGACCTGCACGACCTCCTCGGCCACTCGCTGTCGCTGATCACGCTCAAGAGCGAACTGGCCGGGCGGATGCTGCCCGACAGGCCCGACCAGGCCGCCGACCAGGTCGCCGACATCGAGAAGGTCAGCCGCCAGGCCCTGGTCGACGTCCGGGAGGCCGTCACCGGCTACCGGCGCCCGCGCCTGGCAGCGGAACTCGCCGGAGCGAAAGCCGCGTTGACGGCGGCCGGGATCGCGGCGGACGTGCCGACGGAGGGGCCGCGGCTGTCGGAGCCGCGCGAGACGGCGCTCGCGTGGACGCTGCGCGAGGCGGTGACGAACGTCATACGGCACAGCGCGGCGCGGCGCTGTGCCATCCACGTCACGCGCCGCGAGACGCTGGACGGCCCGGTCGTCGAACTGACCGTCGAGGACGACGGTTCCGGCGGCTCGGGCGCGGCCCACGGCAACGGCCTGTCCGGCCTGACCGAACGTCTCGCGGCGGTCGGCGGCACGCTGGAGACGGGTGCGGCGCGCGGCGGCGGATACCTCCTGGTGGCCCGGGTCCCGGTGGGCTCCGTAGGATCCGCCGCATGACCACGCAGAACGACACGGGGGGCGCCGCCACGGCGGTGCGCGTCCTGCTCGCCGAGGACCAGTCGATGGTGCGCGAGGCCCTCGCCGCGCTGCTCGGCCTCGAACCGGACATCGAGGTCGTCGCGCAGGTGGCCCGCGGCGACGAAGTCCTCGCGGCGGCGCGCGCCCACGCGGTGGACGTGGCCCTGCTCGACATCGAGATGCCCGGCTGCACGGGCATCGAGGCCGCGGCGGGCCTGCGTTCGGCGCTGCCGGAGCTGAAGATCGTCGTCCTCACGACCTTCGGCCGACCCGGCTACCTGCGCAGCGCCATGGAGGCGGGCGCGGACGCGTTCCTGGTCAAGGACGCCCCCGCCGCCCAGCTCGCGGCGGCGGTCCGCAAAGTCCTGGCGGGGGAGCGGGTCATCGACCCCACCCTGGCCGCGGCGGCCCTCGCCGAAGGCGCGAACCCGCTCACGGACCGCGAACGGGAGGTGCTGCGGGCGGCGTCGGACGGCCGCACCAACGCGGAACTCGCCCGTGACCTGCACCTCTCGCAGGGCACGGTCCGCAACTACCTCTCGACGGCGATCCAGAAGCTCGCGGTCCGCAACCGCGCGGAAGCGGTGACACGGGCCCGGGAACAGGGCTGGCTCTAGGACCTGCCCCGTCGGCCGAGTGCCGCGGCGACTCTCTTTCCCGAAGCGCCGCCCCGAACAGCCCGCCGCTTCGCCCGGCTCCCGGCCTGTGCGGCCCGCCGCCTTGGGCAGGCTGCCGCCTGGGGCGCCAGGGTGGGCAAGGCGGCACCCCCGGCGCGGCGGGCACACGCGGACGGGTGTGGCCACGTCGCGGCAAAGCAGCGGCGGCGGCCCCGCCCCGCGTCGCGCCGCCCCGCGTCAGTTCAGGCGGGCGCGGGCCGCACGGGCCTGCGCCCGTACGCGCCGCGCCGCGTCCTCGTCCACCTCCGCGACCACGTCCGCGTACGCATCCAGCTCGTCCGCCCCGGCCAGGAACTCCCCCCGCTCCACCAGAACCTCCGCCCGCTCGTGCCGCAACCGCGCCGGATGCGACGGCAGCAGCAACGCCAACTCCACCGCCCACAACGCCACGTCGGACCGCTCCGGCCGCGCCGCCGCCCACGCCCGGATGTTGTTCAGGATCCGCGCCACGATGTCGAGGACACCGGCGGGCCGCAGCATCGACGGATCGAGCGCCGCCCCCGTGGCTCCCACCACGAGCAACTCCGCATCGGCCCCGGTCAACAGCCGTCCACCACCGAACGGATCGGCGAGCACCGGTTCGTGGGCGGCCGCCTCCGGATTCCCGAACCCCACCACGAAGTGCCCCGGCAGGGCCACCCCGTACACCGGGGCCCCGGCCCGTCGCGCCACCTCCATCCACACCACCGACAGCAGAATCGGCAGCCCGCGCCGACGCCGTACGACCTCGTGCAGCAGTGACGACTCCAGCCGCTGGTAGTCGACCGCCGCCCCGTGGAAACCCAGCCGCGCCCCGAGCAGCTCGGCCAGCGCGCGGGCCCACTCGCGTGCGCCACCCGCCCGGAAAGGCAACCGTCCGGCCAGCTCGTCGAGCTCGATCTGCACGGCGTCCATGCCGGCCTCGTCGAGCCCGTCGTCCGCCTCCGCGGCGACGAGCAGACACAGCTCGGCCAGGTCGGGCCGCTCGGCCCGCGCCGCCTCGGCGAACCGCCGCCGCAGCTCGGGCGTCATGCGGTGCTCCTCGTCGTCCCCTCCGGCGCCCGGTAGTGCTGGTAGGCGTGATGCGTGGTGAAGCCGAGCCGGTCGTACAGGCCGCGCGCCCCCTCGTTCTCCGCCTCGACCTGCAGCAGCGCCGCCGACGCCCCCTCGTCGAGCGCCCGCCGCGCCAACGCCGCCATCACGGCCGTGGCCAGCCCCTGACGTCGCCGCGCCGGATCGACCTCGACCGCCGCGAACGACGCCCAGCGCCCGTCGACCACGCACCGCCCGATCGCCGCGGGCACGACAACCCCGTCCGCGCCCCTGTCCTCGTTCTCGCCCCGAACGGTCGCGAACCACACCGAAGGCCCGGCGCACAGCACCTTCAGTGCCACCTCGCTCACGCCCTTGCGCTGGTACCGGTCGAGCCAGCCCGCCCCGGGCTCGCGGCTCAGCTCGACGCCGCCACCCGGCCCGCCCGGCTCGCCGCCCCGGCCGGGCTCGCCCGACCGGTCGAGGTCCGCGACGGGCGCGAGCGCGGCGATCCGCAACTCGGCGCTGACCTCCCGCACCCACCCGCGCTCCTCAAGGCCGGCGCAGAGCAGCTCCTGCGTCCCCTCCGCCCCGGTCGCCGTCTGCACGTACGCGGGCAGGCCACGGGCCGCGTACCACTCCCGTACGCGGTCGAGCGCGACGTCCAGCGGCCGTCCAGGATCGCCGAGCGGCAACACGGAGTTGGCCCGCCGGGTGAAGCCCGCCCGTCGCCCGACCACCTCCCCTCGTGGACGCGCTTCGCGCGGCTCGGCCTGTACCGCCGCCCGCAGCTCCCACTCGCCGAGCCGCTCGCTCTCCACCGGCTGCCACGCCCGCGCGGCGACCCGCGCCAGCTCCGGAAACGTGGCCGCGGGCCCGCGCCGACGGGCCGGCGCCGGCGGCACCACCTTCCCGGCGACCAGCGACGACTCCTCGATCCGTACCCGCTCACCGGTCTTTCGTGTGATGAGCAGCACACCGTTGTCCCACGATGTGAGAACGCCCACGGTATCGGTGAACTTCCGACCCGCGGGCCCCTCCTGGATCACCCGTCGCACGGATACGCGTTTTCCCACGTCAGAGCGGGTCAAGCGCAATTCGAGTCGTCCGCCCGCAGTGAATTCCACAGCTCGGCCCACCCCTCCTGTTCGGATCATGCCTGGGAACGGAGATACTAGAGGCGGGCATCGACGACGCCGCGCTCCCGCGCGCCAGGCGGCGGAGCCTGTGGAGGCCCGCCAGCGCCCTATCGAGGAGGAACGACAGCGTGACCTACGTCATCGCGCAGCCTTGTGTCGACGTCAAGGACAAGGCGTGCATCGAGGAGTGCCCGGTCGACTGCATCTACGAGGGCAAGCGGTCCTTGTACATCCACCCGGACGAATGCGTCGACTGTGGTGCCTGCGAGCCGGTCTGCCCGGTCGAGGCGATCTTCTACGAGGACGACACTCCTGAGGAGTGGAAGGACTACTACAAGGCGAACGTCGAGTTCTTCGACGAGCTCGGCTCGCCCGGTGGTGCCTCGAAGATGGGCCTGATCGAGAAGGACCACCCGTTCATCGCCGCGCTGCCGCCGCAGAACCAGTAACCACTGCACTCAGCGGTACGCACGCGCAGGCGCCGCCCCGGTCCCGTACGGCTCGACCGCCGTACGGGACCGGGGCATCTGTCCATCCAGGCAAGAAGTGCCGTGTCCACGCAAGAAGTGCCATCCACGTAAGAGAAGACCCACGTAAGAGAAGTGAGTGAGCCGACCGGTGTCCGCAGTTCCCGCGCCCATTGACCGCCTTCCTGAGTTCCCCTGGGACAAACTGCAGCCGTACAAGAAGACGGCCGAGGCCCACCCGGACGGCATCGTCGACCTCTCCGTCGGTACCCCCGTCGACCCGGTGCCCGAGCTGGTCCAGAAGGCGCTGATCGACGCCGCGAACTCGCCGGGCTACCCGACGGTGTGGGGCACGCCCGAGCTGCGTGACGCGCTGGTCGGCTGGTGCGAGCGGCGCCTGGGCGCGCGCGACCTGGGGCACGGCAACGTCCTGCCGGTCGTCGGCTCCAAGGAACTGGTCGCCTGGCTCCCGACCCAGCTGGGCCTCGGACCGGGCGACAAGGTCGCCTACCCGCGCCTGGCCTACCCCACGTACGAGGTCGGCGCCCGGCTCGCCCTCGCCGACCACGTGACCTACGACGACCCGACGGAGCTCGACCCGGAGGGCATCCGCCTGCTCTGGCTCAACTCGCCGTCGAACCCGACCGGCAAGGTGCTCGGCAAGGCGGAGCTGACCCGCGTCGTCGCGTGGGCCCGCGACCACGGCATCCTGGTCTTCTCGGACGAGTGCTACCTCGAACTGGGCTGGGAGGCCGACCCGGTCTCGGTCCTGCACCCGGACGTCAACGGCGGCTCGTACGAGGGGCTGGTCTCGGTCCACTCGCTCTCCAAGCGCTCGAACCTGGCGGGCTACCGCGCGGCGTTCCTCGCGGGTGACGAGACGGTCCTCGCGCCCCTGCTCCAGCTGCGCAAGCACGGCGGCATGATGACCTCGGCGCCGACGCAGGCGGCCGTCGTGGCGGCTCTCGGCGACGAGCGGCACGTACAGGAGCAGCGGGCCCGCTACGCCGCCCGCCGCGAGCTGCTGCGCGAGGCGCTGCTGCGGCACGGCTTCCGCATCGAGCACAGCGAGGCGAGCCTCTACCTGTGGGCGACGCGCGGCGAGTCCTGCTGGGACACCGTCTCCCACCTGGCCGACCTCGGCATCCTGGTCGCGCCCGGCGACTTCTACGGCGAGGCGGGCGCCCGCTTCGTCCGGGTGGCCCTGACGGCCACGGACGAGCGCGTACGCGCGGCGGCCCATCGCCTGTAGCCGCCCTGGCGAGGGACTCGCGGCAAGGACCCGTGGCAAGGATTCGTGGCAAGGCTTCGTGGCAAGGGAAACGGGGTGCTGGGAGCGGCAGGCTCCCAGCACCCCGTCAGGCCGCGCGGCCCACGGCTCAGCCGATCGGCAGACCGCCCGAGGTGAGCCCGCCCGTCGGCAGACCGCCCGACGTCAGCCCACCGGTCGGCAGGCCGCCGTCCGTCGCCGACCCGGCGGTCTGGCCGACCACGTCCGCGGCCGACCCGGCCAGGTCGCCCGCGGCCTTCTGCGCCACAGGCGTGGTGGTCTTCACGCTGTGCCCGGCCGCCTTGCCCGCCGCCGGCACCGTCTTGGCGACCGCCTTGCCACCGGTTTCACCCGCGAGCCCGGTCGCGTGCTGCGTCGCACCGTCGACGGTGTTGCCCAGGCTCGCACCGTCCAGAGCGGTCAGACCGCCCAGGTCGGACGTGGCCGGGAGCTCCGCGGCGCTCGCGGCACCGGCCGCACCGACCACGGGTGCCGCTCCCGCCGCGACAAGCAGCGCGGCACGGGCGATCCGGCGGGTCAGGGGGAGGGACATGATGCTCCTTAGCGGGAGAGAACGTTTGGTGTCCTCCCGCCGCCCGGCGTCGTGCCGTGCGGCGATCGGACGCCGTGACAACCGCTCCGGGGCCGGGTGAGGTTGCGGGTCGGCAACGTAAAGGGTCGGTAATGCATCGCATAAACGGCAGCGGATAAAAGCACACGAACGGAACGCATCCCGCACCCTGCAGAACCCTTACAGCGCCGCGCCCCCAAGGGATTCACGCACCACGGCGCCAACCACCGAAAAGTCGTCCGCACCCGTCCACCAAGCGCACCGCGCATACCCCGATCGAGGGAGCGTTCGTACTACCGCGCGGTGACGATCCGGACCTCGGCCGCCGTGTCGGCAGCCGCCGCCGACGCCCCCGCCGACCCGTCCGTCGGCACCGTGCGCCAGGTGCCGCCGTCGTCCCCGGCGGTCCACCGACGGCCCGCGTAGGTGACCTGCTCGATGCGGAGCGCGGAGGAACCCGCCACGGCCCACTGCGCCAGCTCCCACCCGCGCCGCCGCTGCCCGGCACCGGCCGGGTCGCCCGCGTCCGGCACCGGAACCCGCACCGAACCCGCCGACGCGTCGGCGGTGGGCCGCACCTGCTTGCCGAAGTCCCGTACGAGCGCGTCCCTCACGCGCGCGGGGTCCCCCGCCCGCTCGGCGTCCGGCCCGCTCGGCCGCCCCTCACAGGTCAGCGACGCCTCGGCGCGGCCGGTCAGCGACGCGGCCAGCAGCGTGGCGTCCGGCTCGTGCTTCGCGTACGCCTCCGGATAGCCGCTGCGCTGCACCCGCTGCGCCGCCACGGTCAACGGCAGCCGCGCATAGCCCGGCACCTGCGCGAGATGCTCGTAGAACCGCCCCGACGCGTAGACCGGGTCCATGATCTGCTTCGTCGTGCCCCAGCCCGCCGACGGCCGCTGCTGGAACAGACCGAGCGAATCGCGGTCACCGTGGTCCAGGTTGCGCAGGCCGGACTCCTGCAAGGCGGTCGCGAGCGCGATGGCGACCGCACGCTCCGGCATGCCGCGCGAGGTCCCCACGGCCGCGATCGTCGCCGCGTTCACCGCCTGTTCCGGCGTGAACTCGTAGCTCGCCCCGTCCCCGTCGGCCGAGACCACCTTGCATCTCGGCGCGGTACGGCCCCCCGTGGCGTACTGCACGGCCACGTACGTGGCCACGGAGAGCAACACGACGACAGCGGCGGCGACTCGCAGCAGGCGGCCGCGCCGGACCGGAACGGTGGGGGGCTCAGACACGCGTACAAGGTACTGGAGCCCGCCGACAGCGACGACAGGGGTGACAGGTACGCGCCCGTTCCCCCCGCCTCCCGGCCCGCGCCGCACTCCTGGGGCCGGACCGGACCACCCCCTGGACGCCGGGCGGCCCGTCGCCCCCAGGGCGCTAGGGTCGACCCATGGACCGCTCTGCCCTTGACCTCACCCAGGACGCCGCCCGCCTCACCGCCCAGCTCGTCGACTTCCCGTCGCCCAGCGGAAGCGAGAAGGAGCTGGCCGACGCCGTCGAGTCCGCGCTGCGCGCCCTGCCGCACCTCACGGTCGACCGGCACGGCAACAACGTGGTCGCGCGCACGAACCTGGGCCGCGCGGAACGGATCATCCTCGCCGGGCACATCGACACCGTCCCCATCGCCGACAACGTGCCCTCCCGGCTGGACGACGACGGCATCCTGTGGGGCTGCGGAACCACCGACATGAAGTCCGGCGTCGCGGTCCAGCTGCGCATCGCGCAGACCGTCACCGAGCCCAACCGCGACCTGACCTTCGTCTTCTACGACAACGAAGAGGTCGCCGCGCACCTCAACGGCCTCGGCCACGTCGCCGACGCCCACCCCGACTGGCTTGAGGGCGACTTCGCGATCCTCCTGGAGGGCACCGAGGGCCTCGTCGAGGGCGGCTGCCAGGGCACCCTGCGCGTCATTCTGAAGACCAAGGGCGAGCGCGCCCACTCCGCGCGCGCGTGGATGGGCCACAACGCCATCCACGCCGCCGCGCCCATCCTGGCCAAGCTCGCCGCCTACGCGCCGCGCAGGCCGGTCGTCGACGGCCTGGAGTTCCACGAGGGCCTCAACGCCGTCCGCATCGAGGGCGGCGTCGCCACCAACGTCATCCCCGACGCCTGCGCCGTCACGGTCAACTTCCGCTACGCGCCCGACCGCACCATGGCCGAGGCCGAACAGTTCGTACGGGACTTCTTCGCCGACTGCGCCATCGAGGAGTTCGTCGTCGACGACCACACCGGCGGCGCAAGGCCCGGCCTGACACACCCGGCGGCGGCCGCGTTCCTGGCCGCCGTGGGCGGCGAACCACGCCCCAAGTTCGGCTGGACCGACGTCTCCAGGTTCAGCGCGCTCGGCGTGCCCGCCGTCAACTACGGCCCCGGAAATCCGATCTACGCGCACAAGGTCGACGAGCGTGTCGACACGGCGATCGTCCTGGAGACCGAAAAGCGCCTCGCCGCCTGGCTGACCAGCTGACATCCGAAGATCCCTCGTCCGTAACCCGCGTGGACGTCACGTAGACATACCCTTGCTCCACGAAGCGTGACGACCACGCAGGAAGGGAGCGGACGATGAGCAACCCGGAGGGCAGGACTCCCAAGGAGCAGCACCTCGGCCCGGTGATCCGCCGAGGTGCGCGAGTGCAGCCCGGCACGACCGATCAGCGTCTGCTCGACACGAAGGGCCCCACGGAGTGGGTGCACACGGACCCGTGGCGGGTCCTGCGGATCCAGTCGGAGTTCATCGAGGGCTTCGGCACCCTCGCCGAACTGCCGCCCGCGATCAGCGTCTTCGGCTCCGCCAGGACACCCGAGGGCACGCCCGAGTACGAGGCCGGCGTGGCCATCGGCAAGGCCCTGGTCGAGGCCGGGTTCGGGGTGATCACCGGCGGCGGGCCGGGCGCCATGCAGGCGGCCAACCAGGGCGCCACCGAGGCCAAGGGCATCTCGGTCGGCCTGGGCATCGAGCTCCCCTTCGAACAGGGGCTCAACCCGTATGTCGACCTCGGCCTGAACTTCCGTTACTTCTTCGTCCGCAAGACCATGTTCGTGAAGTACGCGCGCGGGTTCGTCGTGCTGCCCGGCGGACTCGGCACCCTGGACGAACTCTTCGAGGCGCTCACCCTCGTCCAGACCAGGAAGGTGACACGCTTCCCCATCGTCCTGTTCGGCAGCGAGTACTGGGGCGGCCTCGTCGACTGGCTCAGGCACACCGTGATCGCCCAGGGCAAGGCCAGCCACGCGGACCTGCTGCTGTTCCACGTCACCGACGACGTGGAGGAGGCCATCTCCCTGGTCAGCAAGGAGACCGGGCACTAGCCACGGCCATGGGGCCGCGGCGACAGGGCCGCGGCCGTGGGAGACGCGGGGCCGGCCCTGGCGCCGGTGCTGTCGTGGCTACGCCAGTCCCCGGCGGGCCACCGCCGGGGGCCGGTGGCCCGCGATGGAGGACACCATGTCCAGGACCTGGCGGGTCTCGGCGACCTCGTGGACGCGGTAGACCTGCGCCCCCAGCCACGCCGACACCGCCGTCGTCGCCAG
This sequence comes from Streptomyces beihaiensis, assembly GCF_026274175.1. Taxonomy (GTDB): domain Bacteria; phylum Actinomycetota; class Actinomycetes; order Streptomycetales; family Streptomycetaceae; genus Streptomyces; species Streptomyces beihaiensis. The sequence continues at coordinate 14,301 of NZ_JAPHNL010000146.1, read as the reverse complement.
CGTCCCGATCACCCGCTCCTTGACCGGCTTGTCGAGGGTCTCGCCCACGAAGTCCTTGTTGGAGAGCGAGACGAGCACCGGCCACCCCGTGCCGACCATCTCCGGAAGCCGCCGCGTCGCCTCCAGCGAGTGCCGTGTGTTCTTGCCGAAGTCGTGGCCCGGGTCGATCAGCACCGACTCGCGTGGCACCCCGAGCGCCACGGCCCGCTCGGCCAGGCCGAGGGTCACCGTCAGGATGTCCGCCATGACGTCGTCGTAGCCGATCCGGTGCGGGCGGGTGCGCGGCTCGACGCCGCCCGCGTGCGTGCACACCAGGCCCACCCCGTGGCGCGCGGCGACCTCGGCGAGCTTCGGGTCGACGCCGCCCCACGCGTCGTTGAGCAGGTCCGCGCCCGCCTCGCACACGGCCTCGCCGACCTCGTGGCGCCAGGTGTCGACGCTGATGATCACGTCGGGGAAGCGGCGCCGCACCTCCGCCACGAACCCCACGGTGCGGCGCGCCTCCTCGGCCGCGTCGACCTCCTCGCCGGGACCGGCCTTGACCCCGCCGATGTCGACGATCGCGGCGCCTTCGGCCACCGCCTGCTCGACACGGGCGAGCGCGGGCTCGTCCTGGAACGTGGCGCCCTGGTCGTAGAAGGAGTCCGGGGTGCGGTTCACGATCGCCATGATCACCGGCTCGTGAGCGTCGAACGTGTGCTGCCCCAGCCTGAGCATCCGCTGTGACTCTCCCTCTGATATCCCTTTGGATCCCGCGTGAACGGTCGTCTGTGACCTTAACTGTCGGTGCGGCATGGCACGATCGGTGCCTGACGGTTTCGGGCCGAGCACGCGTCGGTCCGGTCGAGCCCAGGGGACGGCAGAGATGGTTATGTTCTTGTTTCTGGTCGCCGCGCTGGTCGTGGTGGTCGCGGCGGTGACGCTCGCGGTCCTCGGCGGGGGCGACGGCGGCACGCTCAGCGAGGAGCCGTCCCAGTTCTACGCGGACCCGCTCCCGCGGGACCGCGCGGTGGCCCCGGCCGACGTGACGGCGCTGCGACTGCCGACGGCGGTGCGCGGTTACCGGATGGCGGAGGTCGACGACGCCCTGAACCGCCTCGGCGCGGAGCTGCACTGGCGCGACGCGCGCATCACCGAGCTGGAGTCCGCCCTGACGGCGGCCCACACGCGCCCGCAGCCCCCCGCCGACCAGGGCCCGGACACGAGCCGCGGGCCCGACACCGGGTACGGCCCCGGCACGGGGTTCGCGCCGCCCGAGTACCAGCCGCCCGCGGGGGAGGACCGGCCGTGAGCGCGCCGACCGGAGGTGCCGTCGCCGGACCCGACGGCAGGCTGCGCTGCCCCTGGGGCCTGTCGGCCGAGGACTACGTGGCGTACCACGACCAGGAGTGGGGCCGCCCGGTCCACGGTGACGACGCGCTGTTCGAGCGGATCTCCCTGGAGGCGTTCCAGTCCGGGCTCTCCTGGATCACGATCCTGCGCCGCCGCGAGGGCTTCCGGGCCGCGTTCGCCGGGTTCCGGATCGCCGATGTCGCGGTGTTCACCGACGCCGACCGCGAGCGTCTGCTCGCCGACACCGGCATCATCCGCAACAGGGCCAAGATCGACGCCACGCTCGGCAACGCGCGCGTGCTGGCGACCTGGCAACCCGGCGAACTCGACGAGCTGATCTGGTCCTACGCCCCCGACGCCGCCGGCCGCCCGGTGCCCCGCGTCGTCGGCGACGTACCGGCGGTCACCGACGAGTCGAAGGCTCTGTCCAAGGAGCTCAAGAAGCGGGGCCTGCGCTTCGTCGGCCCCACGACCGCGTACGCGCTGATGCAGGCGTGCGGGCTGGTCGACGACCACCTGGCGGACTGCACGGTCCGCGCCCGCACGGCCGGACAGGACCCGCGCGGCGCCGTGCGGTCCGCGCGGGGCCGCCTCAGCGCCCCAGGTACTTCGGCTTCTCCTTGGCGATGAAGGACTGCACCGCGATGGTGTGGTCCTCGGAGGAACCGGCGCGCGCCTGCATCTCCTCCTCCTTGTCGAGCGTCTCGTCGAGGGAGTGGTCGGCCGCGTAGGCGACCGATTCCTTGAGCGCCGCGTAGGCGACGGTCGGTCCCTCGGCGAGGGTGCGGGCCAGCTCCCTGGCGGTCTCCGCCAGCTCGGCCGCGGGCACGATCCGGTTGACGGCCCCCAGCTCGTACGCCTCCTGCGCCGAGATGGTGCGCGGGAACAGCAGCAGATCCGTGGCCCGGCCGGGGCCGATCAGCCGCGGCAGCGTCCAGGAGACCCCGGAGTCGGCGCTCAGCGCCACGCCGGCGAACGACGTGTTGAACGACGCCGTGTCCGCGACGATCCGGTAGTCGGCGGCGAGCGCGAACCCGAAACCCGCACCGGCCGCCACACCGTTCACGGCGGCCACGACGGGCTTGGGCATACCGGTCAGCGCACGCACGATCGGGTTGTAGTGCTCGCGCACGGTGCTCATCGTCGTGCCCTGCCCGGCCTCCCGGTCGGCCCGCAGCGTCCCGATGTGCTCCTTGAGGTCCTGCCCGACGCAGAACGCGCGGTCACCCGCGGCCGTGAGCAGCACGGCCCGTACGGAGTCGTCGTCGGCGGCCGCCCGCAGCGCGTCGCGGAGGGCGACCTTGGACTCGGTGTTCATCGCGTTCATCGCCTCGGGGCGGTTCAGCGTGATCGTCGCGAGCCCGTCGCTCACCTCGAAGAGCACGGTGTCGGCCATGGAACGCCTCCTATGCGGTTGCTCAGTCGTCCGTCTCAGCATGACGGAGATCACGCGCCTTGGGAGCGGCCGGGCATGTGACCTGCGTCAAACAATTCCCTCGCGGATCGGGTGCGAAGGCGGCGCAGTATCGCAGCCACATCGCCGAATTGAGTGGTTTTGCTCAAGCGCGTTGCGCAAGCGATGCCTACTGATGTTGGTCATCGGGTCCGAGGATGCGGGATAATGGCCTGGAAGCAATGTGTTCGATGCCGGTGACGTGTGCCCGTCCAGAGGGCCGTCGGCTGACGATGAGCTGGTTTCAGGAAGGGGAACGAGCATGGCGGCCATGAAGCCGCGAACGGGTGACGGCCCGCTCGAGGTGACCAAGGAGGGGCGGGGCATCGTCATGCGCGTTCCGCTCGAAGGCGGCGGTCGGCTCGTGGTCGAGCTGACGCCGGACGAGGCCGATGCCCTCGGCGACGCCCTGAAGAAGGTCGTCGGCTGACGCGACAGCGACCATACCTTTTCGACTGCCTCGGCACACATCGGGTGCCGGGGCAGTCGTGCGTCGGCTGCCGGGAGCCGGGCTCGGGCGCCGCTACGGCTCCGCCGCGCGATGTGACCCGCCCACGACGGTGACGCGCGCGCTCCGGCGGATCTCGTCAGGTCCCGGCCGCGCCGGTCCGGCCTGAGCCGCCGGGCGACCCCTGGCGTTTCGTGGCGCACAGAAGCCCGTCGCCGACCGGGAGCAGCGACGGCACCAGGTCGGTGCTCTCGCGCACGGCCCGCAGCAGCTCCCGAAGCCGTACGACCTCCACGGGTTGCGGGCCCGAGCCCATGGTCCGCCCGTCGGCGAAGACTCCCTCGAAGCAGACGAGCCCGCCCGGCCGCAACAGGCGCAACGATTCAGCGAGGTAGTCGAGGCACTCCGTACGGTCACCGTCGCAGAACACGAGGTCGTATCCGCTGTCCGCGAGCCGCGGCAGCACCTCCAGCGCCCGCCCGGGGATGAACCGGGCCCGGTTGCTGGCGAAGCCGGCCTCGCGAAACGCCTGCCGGGCGAACTGCTGCCGCTCCGGCTCCGGGTCCACGGTGGTGAGCACCCCGTCGGGCCGCATCCCGTGCAACAGGTGGATTCCGGACACCCCGGTCCCCGTGCCGATCTCGGCGACCGCCTTCGCGCCGGCCGTGGCGGCGAGCATGCGCAGCGCGGCGCCCGCACCCGGGGACACCGAACGCAGCCCGATCTCGCGGGCCCGGTCGCGGGCCCAGCGCAGCGCGTCGTCCTCGGCGACAAAGGCGTCGGCGAACGCCCAGCTCGTCTGCCGGTTGCCGGTAATGGCCCTCTCCTGTCCCCGTGGATGCCTGCGCGTGACTTTATCCGTTGGCGGCGGGAACTCGCAGATGGGACCGGGCGTTCAAAGAAGCGAGGGGACAGAGCCGGCCGGGACGACCGTCCGGCAAATCTGAGTAAAAACGCTTATCCGGAGCTAACGGGCGAGGTGGTTATGGTAGGGGCTCCACTGGACACCACCAGAGCCGACAGGGGAGGTGCGGCTGCGCGCGTCGATCGGGGAGGAGTGCTCCGGCGCCTTCTCAGGTCAGCGGGTGAGCCGAAATCCGTGACCGACACCGCTGACCGAATCCGCACCGTTGACTCCGCGCAGCAGACCGCGACCTTTGCCGCTGATGCGGAATCGCAGGCGTGGACTCCGCCCACCTGGGAGGAGATCGTCAGCACCCACAGCGCCCGTGTCTACCGGCTCGCGTACCGCCTGACGGGCAATCAGCACGACGCCGAGGACCTCACGCAGGAGGTCTTCGTCCGTGTCTTCCGCTCGCTGTCCACGTACACGCCCGGCACGTTCGAGGGCTGGCTGCACCGGATCACCACGAACCTGTTCCTCGACATGGTCCGCCGCAAGCAGCGCATCCGTTTCGACGCGCTCGGGGACGACGCGGCCGAGCGGTTGCCCAGCCGTGAGCCGTCGCCGCAGCAGGTCTTCAACGACGCGCACTTCGACGCCGACGTCCAGCAGGCCCTGGACACGCTGGCGCCCGAGTTCCGCGCCGCCGTCGTCCTCTGCGACATCGAGGGCCTCTCCTACGAGGAGATCGCCGCGACGCTGGGTGTGAAGCTTGGCACGGTCCGCAGCCGTATCCACCGCGGCCGCTCGCAGCTGCGCAAGGCGCTGCAGCACCGCTCGCCCGAAGCGCGCGCCGAGCGGCGCACCCTCGCGGCCACGGGGATCCCCGTCCTCGGAGCAGGGGGCGCGACCGCGTGAGTGGATCACGTCTCAATCCTGCCGGGCGTCAGACGGCGGCGGCCGACGAGCACCTGGGGGACCGTCTGGCCGCGCTGGTCGACGGCGAGTTGGACCATGACGCCCGCGAGCGGGTCCTCGCGCATCTGGCGACCTGCGCGAGGTGCAAGTCCGAGGCGGACGCACAGCGCCGCCTGAAGAACGTCTTCGCCGAGGCCGCCCCGCCACCGCCTTCCGAGAACTTCCTCGCCCGCCTCCAGAGCCTCCCCTCGGGATCGGGAGGTGACGGCGACCGTGGTGTTCCACCCTTCGGGGGCACAGGTCTCGACTCCGGCCGGGGCCTCGGGGCCGTACGGGGCTTCGGGCAGGGAGTCTTCGACGTAGACCCCGAACCGTTCGGCTACGCGCCGTCCGCCGCGCACGCCGCGGTGCTGCCCAGCGGTCGCGGTTTCCGTATCCACGAGGTCGGCCGTTCCGGCCGTCATGACGGCGACCGGGCCTCGCGCGGGCGCCGTTTCGCGTTCGCGGCGGCCGGGGCGGTCTCGCTCGCGGCGGTCGCGCTCGGCGGCGTCTCGACGGGCGTCTCGGCGGACGGGGCGGGGGCGCGCGGCAGTGGCGCGGGAAGCAATGCCGTGCCCCTGGGCAGCCAGTCGGCGGCAGCCGTGACCATGTCCGAAGGCCAGCGGCGCCGCTCGTCGTCCAAGCCCAGCCCGCTGCTCGGCAGAGGCGGCGGCGCCCTGACGGTCGCGGCGCCGGGACCGGTGACATCCGTCGACGCCGGAGGGCCGCTGTTGCCCGGCGGCGGGCACGCGGAGGACGCCGCCTACCCGTTCGCGACCCCCCTCCTCTCCGGAGCGGCACGCCTCTCCCCTCTGATACGGCCCACGGCTGCCGACTCGTACGGGGAGCCCGAGGGGATCTCGCCCGGTGGGCGCGGGGCGGCATCCGGCCTGACCGCGGTCCGAGCGGCCCTGCCGATGACCTCCTCGCTGCCGCCGTCGGTCCGCTGACCCCGACCGGTTCTGCCGGGCAGGACCGGTACCTGGTTGAATCCACGTGAAGCCGCGCGCCGGATGGTTCCGGTTGTGCGCGCGAGAGTCCGTGGCACGGTGCCGTGGGCCGGGTATGGGGAGAACGGCGGGACATGGACGAGGGCAAGCCCACAAGGCCGAAGTGGTGGAGCCGCTCCCGCCAGAACGCGGAGCGCTCCGCGACGGACGACGGGGACTGGCACCTTCCTGATCCGGCAGGCGGCGGCCCCGCGGGCAGCGACGCCGCGGGGGCCGAACCGGGCGCGCCGGACACGATCGGGGCCGGGCCCGGTACTGCCGGTTCCGGCGCCCGTGCCACCGACTCGGCCGGGACCGACGAACGCGGAACCGCCGCGCCACAACCCTCCGGCCGCCCGGCCGCCACCAGGCAGCCCGACGCCACCGCCCCGGCTGCCCCGGCCGGTTCTGAGGGCCGAGTTCCCTCGGCGCCCCCGGCGGTGCGGTTCGGCTCTGCGGACCTGGCCGCTCCGGTGCCTCCGTCGGGCGTGGCCGGCACGAGTGCCCCGGCGGTTCCAGACGGCTCGGCCCCACCGGCTGAAGCGGTCGCAGCGGGCGCACCGGCAAGCTCGCTGAAGTCGGCGGGCCCGGCCGCCCCGGCCGGCCTGTCTGACCCGGCCGCTCCGTCTGACGCGCCCGACCCGGCCCCACCGGCCGCCGTGGCCCACCCAGCCGGATCGGCTGAGCATGTCGGATCGGCCGACGGCGCAGGCCCCGACGACGCCGCCGCCCCGTCCGCCGTGGCGCGGCCCGAGGCCGTCGTCGGCGAGGACGGAGGGGAGGCCGTACGGCCCATGCACGATCCGGATCCGTACGGCACGCCGCCGTACGGCCAGCCGGGGCCGTGGGCTCCCGCGCCGCCGGTGCAGCATCCGGCGGCGACCCCCGCTCACAGCACCGCGCAGCCCGCTCAGCCGTACGTGACCGCGCCCGTCGAGCCGCCCGCCCCCGGCCAGGGGGAGGCAGCACCGGGCCCTGCCACGGCGCCCGTGACGGCGTACGCGGGCGGTCCCGCCGAGCCCTGGGCGCGGTACGACCCCTGGGGCGCGGCCGCGCCCCGGAAGCAGAGGGCGGGGCTGACGCGCCGAGGCATGGTCGTCGGGGCCGTACTGCTCGCGCTCGTGGCCGGAGGCATCGGCGGGGCCATCGGGTCGTACGTCGAGCGCAACGGCGGGACGGGCGATGTCGAACTTCCGCAGGCCGGGGCCGAGTCGACGCACCGCGACCCGGACAGCATCGCCGGCATCGCGGCACGCACGCTCCCCGGCGTCGTCACCATCCACACCGAGGGCGCCGCGGAGGCGGGCACCGGCACCGGCTTCGTCCTCGACAGGCGCGGCCACATCCTCACCAACAACCACGTCGTGGCCCCGGCGGGCAGCACCGGCAAGATCTCGGTGACCTTCTCCGACGGCCGCAGCGCCGACGCCAAGGTCGTCGGCCACGACCGCGGCTACGACCTCGCGGTCGTCAAGGTCTCCGGTCTCGACGGCCTCACGCCGCTGCCGCTCGGGAACTCCGACAACGTCCGGGTCGGAGACCCGGTCGTGGCCATCGGCGCCCCCTTCGACCTGGCCAACACGGTCACCTCCGGCATCATCAGCGCCAAGGAGCGGCCCATCACGGCAGGCGGTGAGGGCGCGGAGGACGGCGGCGGCAGCGGTGGCGGCAGCGATGTCAGTTACGTGGACGCCTTGCAGACCGACGCGCCCATAAACCCCGGGAACTCCGGGGGACCGCTGGTCGACGCGAAGGGCCGTGTCATCGGCATCAACAGCGCCATCCGCTCCGCGGACAGCGGCGCGGCACAGAGCGGCGGCGGCCAGTCGGGATCGATCGGCCTCGGCTTCGCGATCCCCGTCAACCAGGCCAAGCGCGTCGCCGAGGAGCTGATCAACACCGGCAGAGCGACCCACCCGGTCATCGGCGTGACCCTCGACATGGCGTACGGCGGCGACGGGGCCCGCGTGGGCACCAGGAGCAACAGCGGTGGCCGCGCCGTCACGCCCGGCGGGCCGGCCGCCCGCGCGGGGATCGAGGCCGGTGACGTGATCACCGCGGTGGACGGCGTGCGCGTCCACAGTGGCGAGGAGCTGATCGTCCGGATCCGGGCCCACCGTCCCAAGGACACCCTGGAGCTGACGCTCGAACGGGCCGGAAGGCACCGCAAGGTCACCCTCGTCCTCGGCTCCGCGACCGGCGACTGACCTCCCCGGTCGCCCGGCGGCTACCGGACGGACGGGAACGCCGGGTACCGTAGACCGGGTTCTGTGCCGGACTGTGCCGAACCCTGCCGAAGACCTGCAGCTTGGATACCGACCGCGGGCCGAGGACACGCTAGGAGTGCAAGGTGTTCAACGACATTGGCCCGCTTGAGGTCGTGACGCTCGTCGTGCTGGCCGTGCTCGTCTTCGGCCCGGACAAGCTCCCCAAGGTCATCCAGGACGTCTCGCGCACCATCCGCAAGATCCGTGAGTTCTCGGACAGCGCCAAGCAGGACATCCGTGACGAGCTGGGCCCGGAGTTCAAGGACTTCGAGTTCGAGGACCTCAACCCCAAGACGTTCATCCGCAAGCAGCTGGACAGCGACGAGCTGGGGCTCAAGGAGATCCGTAACGGCTTCGACCTGAAGAAGGAGATGGCCGAGGTCACCGACGCGGTCCACACCGTCGGCGACATGAATGACACGAGCGACTCGGCGGAGGCCGCCGCGTCGTCCTCGTCCCCCTCCCCGGCCGTCGACATGCGCAAGCGCCCCGAGGGCGGCGCCGCCGACACCGGTGAGCAGTCCGGCAAGCCGACCGGTTCCGCGGCGGTCGAGCGCCCCCCGTTCGACGTCGACGCGACCTGAACCACACCCTGGGAGCCGGGCCCCGCGCAGCGGGTGTGGCATCCTGCCTTGTTGTTGCGCGGACCGGACGCAAGGACGCCCGAGGGGGGCGGGCCGGTCGGGTCCGCACGAGACGAGGAGGCGGCCGGGACATGGAGACGACGAGTCGGGTGGGCGCACAGGCGCCGGCCACCGAGGAGGCCGACCAGGCGCCCTCGGCCCGGCGTACGGTCGACGGCTTCCTGCAGGCGCCCTTCCCGTGGTATGGCCTGGACGAGGCGTTCACGGGACCGCGTTGGCTGATGCCCGTCGGCACTTCGGCGGACGGGTCCGTCGAGCACGGTTCGATCGGGCACGGCGAGGCGCCGTCCGTACGCGGTGAGAGCGCGATACAGGGCGGCGAGAGCACGGAACGGTTCGCGGTCGTCGTGACCATCGCCGCCAACCCGGTGCGGCGCAGCGCCGACGGCACCGGGGTCCTTGAGGCCACGTCGGTCTCCTCGGCGGCCTGGCTCGCCGGGGTCGGCCTGCTCTCGTGCACCTGGCCCGGTCAGATGGACCACGTGCTGCGCGACGACTGGCTGGAGCAGCAGACCGAGACCGCCTGGGTGCTCGCGGACGACCTCGACTCCGCGGACTGGACGCGCCTGACGCTGCCGGTGGACGGGGTGCCGACGCCGTTCCACTACCGTGAGTCCGAGTTCGGGTGGGTGCTCGCCGGCTCCACGGGTGCCGGGGTGCATCTGGGGGCGTACGGCCGGGGCATGAGCGCGTACGGGCTCGGTTTCGCCGCGGTCAAGGATGTCGCCGAGTACGCCGCCTAGGACCCGCCTGGTACGAGCGCGGGCCGCCCTCTCACGGGCGGCCCGCCTTGTTCTCCGCGTCCCGGAAAGCCTAGAACTTGTTGCGCGGCGTGATCCCCAGGGACAGGCCCGAAAGCCCGCGCTGGCGCCCGCCGAGCTTGCCCGCGATCTCGCGCAGCGCCGAACCGGCGGGCGAGTCCGGGTCGGACAGGACGACCGGCTTGCCCTCGTCGCCGCCCTCGCGCAGGCGTACGTCGATGGGGATCGCCCCGAGGACCGGGACCTCGGCGCCCGTGGTCCTGGTCAGTCCGTCGGCGACCAGCTTGCCGCCGCCCGTGCCGAACACGTCGACCATCTCGTCGCAGTGCGGGCACGGCAGCCCGGACATGTTCTCGACGACGCCGACGATCTTCTGGTGGGTCTGCACGGCGATCGCACCGGCCCGCTCGGCCACCTCGGCGGCGGCCTGCTGCGGCGTCGTGACGACCAGGATCTCCGCGTTGGGCACCAGCTGGGCCACCGAGATGGCGATGTCGCCCGTTCCCGGCGGCAGGTCGAGGAGCAGCACGTCCAGGTCGCCCCAGAAGACGTCCGCGAGGAACTGCTGGAGGGCGCGGTGGAGCATCGGGCCGCGCCACACCACCGGCGCGTTGCCCGGCGTGAACATGCCGATCGAGATGACCTTCACGCCGTTCGCCGACGGCGGCATGATCATGTTCTCGACCTGGGTGGGCTTGCCGTCGGCGCCGAGCATGCGCGGCACGGAGTGCCCGTAGATGTCCGCGTCGACGACGCCGACCTTCAGGCCGTCGGCGGCCATCGCCGCCGCCAGGTTCACGGTCACGGAGGACTTGCCGACGCCGCCCTTGCCGGAAGCGACCGCGTAGACACGAGTCAGCGAGCCGGGCTTGGCGAAGGGGACCTCGCGCTCGGCCGTCCCGCCGCGCAGCGCGGTCGCCAGCTCCTTGCGCTGCTCGTCGCTCATCACGTCGAGGGTGACCTGGACGTCCGTCACTCCTTCGACGCGTGCGACGGCCTCCCGCACGTTGTTCTCGATCGTCGAGCGCATCGGGCAGCCCGAGACGGTCAGATACACGGTGACCGCGACGGCTCCGTCCGCACCGATGTCCACCGATTTGACCATCCCCAGCTCGGTGATGGGTCGCTGGATCTCGGGGTCGTTCACTGTCGCGAGTGCCTCGCGCACCGTGTCTTCCGTAACCATACGACCGATAGTACGGCTCGGTAACCGGGGTCCGGAAAGCCCCGTCACCGGTCGTCTACGTCACGTCTCCGGCCGCTCTCCGGCGGGAATACAGCGGTGGAGCCCTGACCGGGCCCTTGCCCGGCGCCATGACCGGCGCCGTCGTGGCGCTGTTCCTCCAGTTCCTTGAGGAGGTCCTGCAACTCGGAGCGGATCCAGTCGCGCGTGGCGACCTCGCCGAGCCCGATCCGCAGGGCCGCCATCTCGCGGCTGAGATACTCGGTGTCGGCGATCGACCGCTCGTTCTGCTTGCGGTCCTGTTCGAGGTTGACCCGGTCGCGGTCGTCCTGCCGGTTCTGGGCGAGAAGGATCAGCGGAGCGGCGTACGAGGCCTGCAGCGACAGGGCGAGCGTCAGGAAGATGAACGGGTACTCGTCGAAGCGCAGCGCGTGAGGGACCGAGACGTTCCACAGCACCCACATCACGATGATCACCGTCATCCAGACGATGAACCGCCCCGTGCCGAGGAAGCGCGCGATCCGCTCGGAGAGGCGGCCGAACGCGTCGGGGTCGTACTCCGGGAAGATCTTGCGGCGGCGCGGCAGCGGCTGGTCGAGGCGGATGCGTGAGCGGCGCTGCGTCTCGGCCGTCCGGGACTCGCGCTCGCGTTCCCGTTCCCGTTCCCTCTCGCGCTCCCACTCCCTCTGGCGTTCGTCAGTCGGCATGGTTCGCTTCCCCCGCCAGGTGGAATTCCTGCTCGCGCCAGTCGTCCGGCAGCATGTGGTCCAGCACGTCGTCCACGGTCACCGCGCCCAGCAGCGAGCCGCTCTCGTCGACGACGGGCGCGGCCACCATGTCGTACGTCGCGAAGAACCCGGCGATCTCCGGCAGTTGGGCCCCCGGGCTGAGCCCTTGCAGGTCTTCGTCGAGGACGGAGCCGACCAGGGTGTACGGCGGGTCGCGCAGCAGCCGCTGGAAGTGGATGGTGCCCAGATATTTGCCGGTCGGTGTCTCGTCCGGCGGGCGGCACACGTACACCTGGGCGGCGAGGGCGGGCGAGAGGTCCGGGTTGCGGACGCGGGCGAGCGCGTCCGCGATCGTCGCGTCGGGGCGCAGCACGATCGGCTCGGTCGTCATCAGACCGCCCGCCGTCCTGTCCTCATACGCCATCAGGCGCCGCACGTCGGCCGCGTCGCCGGGCCGCATCAGTGCCAGCAGCCGCTCCTTGTCCTCCTCGGGCAGTTCGCCGAGCAGGTCGGCGGCGTCGTCCGGGTCCATCTCCTCCAGGACGTCGGCGGCGCGCTCTTCCTTGAGCTTGCCGAGGATCTCGATCTGGTCGTCCTCGGGAAGCTCTTCGAGGACGTCGGCGAGGCGCTCGTTGGTGAGCGCGGCCGCGACCTCGGCCCGCCGCTTGGGGGAGAGGTGGTGCAGCACGTTGGCGAGGTCGGCGGGGCGCAGCTGCTCGAAGGTGGCCAGCAGGTTCTCGGCGCCCTGCCCCTGCTCCTCCAGGAAGAAGCCGTCGACGGCCGACCAGTCGACGGTCAGCGTCTCGCCCTTGCCACGCCGGAACGCGCCGCGCTTCTCGACCCCCTTGCGCACGAAGACCCGGTCGATCTCCCAGTCGCGGCGCGCGGGCAGCTGCTGCACGGAGACGTCCAGGACGGTGACCTCCTCGCCGGTCTCGACCAGGCGCACGCGCCGGTCGAGCATCTCGCCGAGCACGAGCCGTTCGGTGGGCCGCTGCTCGAAGCGGCGGACGTTGAGCACGCCGGTCGTGATGACCTGACCGGACTCGACGCCGGTGACGCGGGTCATGGGCAGGAAGATGCGGCGCCGCGTGGACAGCTCGACGACGAGCCCCAGCAGCCGGGGCGGGCGCCGGTTCACCCGCAACATGGCCACCAGGTCGCGCACGCGCCCCACCTGGTCTCCGTTCGGGTCGAAGACCGCGACGCCGGCGAGGTGGGAGACGAAGACGCGAGGGGCGCTTCCGGCCATGTCGTCGCGCGTCCTTTCATCCGCATCAGTCCGTAAATATGACGTATCCGTGGTTCAGGCTAACGGCTCCCCGTCCGCCCCGCCCACACGCCTCGGCCACCTGGACCGGGCCACGTCTGCGCAGATGACAGCGGTACGCTGCCGTACCTCAGACTTCCTCAGACCCTCCAGACCCTCCAGATCCTCCAGACCTTCCAGATCCTCCAGACCTTCCAGATCCTCCAGACCTTCCTCAGACCTTCTGACGCCGTACGAGAGGTGAGTTCGCCCGTGATCGCACCGCCCCTGGACCGCCGGACCCGCTGGACGCGTCGGACCCGCGGGGCGCGCGGGGTGCTTCTGGCCGGGGCGGTGTGCGCGGGGCTCGCGGTCTCTCTCGCGGGCTGCGGCGACGATCCGGACGCGGGCACCAACGGCGTCGGCAAGCTGACCGCGGACGGCATCCAGAGCCGTGCGGTCGCGGCGGCGCGGGCGGCCACGACGGTGCGCGTGTCCGGCACGGTGGCCGGGGGCGGGCACACGTACAAGCTCGACATGCGGCTCAAGGACGACGGCGGCAGCGGTTCGGTCACCACCGGCCGCACCACCTTCCGTCTGCTGAGGGTCGGCGACCACCTCTACCTCAAGGCGGACGCGGCCTTCTGGACCCACTCCGACGGGCACGGGAGCGCGGGCGCGGCCGCCCAGAAGCTCGGCGGCAAGTACGTGAAGGTGCCCGAGGACGATCCGGCCTACCGGAGGTTCAGCCCCTTCACCGACAAGGACGCGCTCCTGAAGGGCCTGCTCACGTTGCACGGCCCCCTGGCGAAGGGCGACCGGCGTTCGGCGGGCGGCGTCCGCACGATCGCGCTGAGCGGCGACAAGGGCGCCGGCGGCACGCTCGACGTCTCCCTGGAGGGCAGGGCCTACCCGATGCGTCTGGATCGCGCCGGGAACGCCGGAACGCTCCGACTCACGGAGTGGGGCCGTGACTTCACGCTGACCGAGCCGGCCCCGGCCGACACCGTCGACTACGGCAAAAAGCTCCCCGCGTCCTGAGCACCGAACATCCCCTCGACACCCCCGCCCACGGTCGGCCCGCCACGGCCACCCGGCCCACGGTCCCCACGGGTCACTCCGCGCGGGGTCTTCACGGTCACTCCGCGCAGGGTCTCCACGGTCGCCCGGCGCGGGGTCTTCACGGTCGCTCTGCGCGGGGTTTCCACGGTCGCTCTGCGCGAGGTTTCCACGGCCGCCCCGCGCACGGTCTCCACGGCCGCCCCGCGCAGGGTCTCCACGGTCGCCCGGCGCACGGGTCCCCCACGGGCACTCCGCGCACGGCCGCCCCGTGCACGGTCACTCCAGCCAGGTCACCCCGCGCGGCGCCGCCGAGGCACGACTGCGGGCCGTCGCCGAGGGCGGCAAGCTGGCCGGCTGGCTGGGCACGGGAGGGTCGGCTGACCG
>NZ_JAPHNL010000145.1 GCF_026274175.1 Streptomyces beihaiensis | reverse complement strand
AAGCGCCCGGAGGAAAGCCGGAGACTGAAGGGTCTCGGTGAGTACAAAGGAAGCGTCCGTTCCTTGAGAACTCAACAGCGTGCCAAAAATCAACGCCAGATATGTTGATACCCCGTCTACCGGAATCATTCCGGTGACGAGGTTCCTTTGAAATACACAGCGAGGACGCTGTGAACGGTCGGATCATTCCTCCGACTGTTCCGCTCTCGTGGTGTCGGACCCGATCACGGGTACACATTCACGGAGAGTTTGATCCTGGCTCAGGACGAACGCTGGCGGCGTGCTTAACACATGCAAGTCGAACGATGAACCGGTTTCGGCCGGGGATTAGTGGCGAACGGGTGAGTAACACGTGGGCAATCTGCCCTTCACTCTGGGACAAGCCCTGGAAACGGGGTCTAATACCGGATATCACTTCTTCTCGCATGGGAAGGGGTTGAAAGCTCCGGCGGTGAAGGATGAGCCCGCGGCCTATCAGCTAGTCGGTGGGGTAATGGCCTACCGAGGCGACGACGGGTAGCCGGCCTGAGAGGGCGACCGGCCACACTGGGACTGAGACACGGCCCAGACTCCTACGGGAGGCAGCAGTGGGGAATATTGCACAATGGGCGAAAGCCTGATGCAGCGACGCCGCGTGAGGGATGACGGCCTTCGGGTTGTAAACCTCTTTCAGCAGGGAAGAAGCGAAAGTGACGGTACCTGCAGAAGAAGCGCCGGCTAACTACGTGCCAGCAGCCGCGGTAATACGTAGGGCGCAAGCGTTGTCCGGAATTATTGGGCGTAAAGAGCTCGTAGGCGGCTTGTCGCGTCGGTTGTGAAAGCCCGGGGCTTAACCCCGGGTCTGCAGTCGATACGGGCAGGCTAGAGTGTGGTAGGGGAGATCGGAATTCCTGGTGTAGCGGTGAAATGCGCAGATATCAGGAGGAACACCGGTGGCGAAGGCGGATCTCTGGGCCATTACTGACGCTGAGGAGCGAAAGCGTGGGGAGCGAACAGGATTAGATACCCTGGTAGTCCACGCCGTAAACGGTGGGAACTAGGTGTTGGCGACATTCCACGTCGTCGGTGCCGCAGCTAACGCATTAAGTTCCCCGCCTGGGGAGTACGGCCGCAAGGCTAAAACTCAAAGGAATTGACGGGGGCCCGCACAAGCAGCGGAGCATGTGGCTTAATTCGACGCAACGCGAAGAACCTTACCAAGGCTTGACATACACCGGAAAACTCTGGAGACAGGGTCCCCCTTGTGGTCGGTGTACAGGTGGTGCATGGCTGTCGTCAGCTCGTGTCGTGAGATGTTGGGTTAAGTCCCGCAACGAG
Organism: Streptomyces beihaiensis; assembly: GCF_026274175.1. GTDB lineage: Bacteria > Actinomycetota > Actinomycetes > Streptomycetales > Streptomycetaceae > Streptomyces > Streptomyces beihaiensis. The sequence continues at coordinate 3,905 of NZ_JAPHNL010000145.1, read as the reverse complement.
CGCAACCCTTGTTCTGTGTTGCCAGCATGCCCTTCGGGGTGATGGGGACTCACAGGAGACCGCCGGGGTCAACTCGGAGGAAGGTGGGGACGACGTCAAGTCATCATGCCCCTTATGTCTTGGGCTGCACACGTGCTACAATGGCCGATACAATGAGCTGCGATACCGCAAGGTGGAGCGAATCTCAAAAAGTCGGTCTCAGTTCGGATTGGGGTCTGCAACTCGACCCCATGAAGTTGGAGTTGCTAGTAATCGCAGATCAGCATTGCTGCGGTGAATACGTTCCCGGGCCTTGTACACACCGCCCGTCACGTCACGAAAGTCGGTAACACCCGAAGCCGGTGGCCCAACCCCTTGTGGGAGGGAGCTGTCGAAGGTGGGACTGGCGATTGGGACGAAGTCGTAACAAGGTAGCCGTACCGGAAGGTGCGGCTGGATCACCTCCTTTCTAAGGAGCACTTCTTGGCTGTTTCGGCAGTCCAGAGGCCAGGATGCGAGCGAACGTCTCGCACTGGTTGCTCATGGGTGGAACGTTGATTATTCGGCACCTTTTGACCTGCTCTGGTCGTTAGTACTGCTTCGGCGTGGAACACGGGTTGGAGGGGTGAGGGTGTCGGGCACGCTGTTGGGTGTCTGAAGGCGCGGGCGGTGAGCCCGGTCGTCTTCGGTTGCCGGCCCCAGTGCACTCGAATCGCATCTGGTTCGGGGTGATGGGTGGTTGGTCGTTGTTTGAGAACTGCACAGTGGACGCGAGCATCTGTGGCCAAGTTTTTAAGGGCGCACGGTGGATGCCTTGGCACCAGGAACCGATGAAGGACGTGGGAGGCCACGATAGTCCCCGGGGAGTCGTCAACCAGGCTTTGATCCGGGGGTTTCCGAATGGGGAAACCCGGCAGTCGTCATGGGCTGTCACCCTTGTCTGAACTCATAGGGCAAGTGGAGGGAACGCGGGGAAGTGAAACATCTCAGTACCCGCAGGAAGAGAAAACAACCGTGATTCCGGGAGTAGTGGCGAGCGAAACTGGATGAGGCCAAACCTCAAGCGTGTGAGACCCGGCAGGGGTTGCGTTTGGGGGGTTGTGGGATCTCTCTTCCACGGTCTGCCGGCCGTGGGACGAGTTAGAAACCGTTGATGTAGGCGAAGGACATGCGAAAGGTCCGGCGTAGAGGGTAAGACCCCCGTAGTCGAAATGTCAGCGGCTCGTTTGAGAGACACCCAAGTAGCACGGGGCCCGAGAAATCCCGTGTGAATCTGGCGGGACCACCCGTTAAGCCTAAATATTCCCTGGTGACCGATAGCGGATAGTACCGTGAGGGAATGGTGAAAAGTACCGCGGGAGCGGAGTGAAATAGTACCTGAAACCGTGTGCCTACAAGCCGTGGGAGCGTCGGGGTGTGCTTGCACATCCTCGTGACTGCGTGCCTTTTGAAGAATGAGCCTGCGAGTTTGCGGTGTGTTGCGAGGTTAACCCGTGTGGGGAAGCCGTAGCGAAAGCGAGTCCGAACAGGGCGGTTCAGTAGCACGCTCAAGACCCGAAGCGGAGTGATCTAGCCATGGGCAGGCTGAAGCGGAGGTAAGACTTCGTGGAGGGCCGAACCCACCAGGGTTGAAAACCTGGGGGATGACCTGTGGTTAGGGGTGAAAGGCCAATCAAACTCCGTGATAGCTGGTTCTCCCCGAAATGCATTTAGGTGCAGCGTCGTGTGTTTCTTGCCGGAGGTAGAGCACTGGATAGGCGATGGGCCCTACCGGGTTACTGACCTTAGCCAAACTCCGAATGCCGGTAAGTGAGAGCGCGGCAGTGAGACTGTGGGGGATAAGCTCCATGGTCGAGAGGGAAACAGCCCAGAGCATCGACTAAGGCCCCTAAGCGTACGCTAAGTGGGAAAGGATGTGGAGTCGCAGAGACAACCAGGAGGTTGGCTTAGAAGCAGCCACCCTTGAAAGAGTGCGTAATAGCTCACTGGTCTAGTGATTCCGCGCCGACAATGTAGCGGGGCTCAAGCGTACCGCCGAAGTCGTGTCATTGCGATATGTACCTCTAACGGGGATCGTGATGGGTAGGGGAGCGTCGTGTGCCGGGTGAAGCAGCACCGGAAGGTAGTTGTGGACGGTTCACGAGTGAGAATGCAGGCATGAGTAGCGATACAAACGTGAGAAACGTTTGCGCCGATTGACTAAGGGTTCCTGGGTCAAGCTGATCTGCCCAGGGTAAGTCGGGACCTAAGGCGAGGCCGACAGGCGTAGTCGATGGATAACCGGTTGATATTCCGGTACCCGCTGTGAAGCGTCAAACATCGAATCCAGTGATGCTAAGCCCGTGAAGCCGCCCGCCTTCTCTTTGAGTGGGTCGGGAGTGGTGGAGCCGGTGACCCGAGCTGGTAGTAGGTGAGTGATGGGGTGACGCAGGAAGGTAGTCCATCCCGGGCGGTGGTTGTCCCGGGGTAAGGGTGTAGCCCGAGTGGTAGGTAAATCCGCCGCTCTTGCAGGGTGAGACCTGATGCCGAGCCGATTGTGGTGAAGTGGATGATCCTATGCTGTCGAGAAAAGCCTCTAGCGAGTTTCATGGCGGCCCGTACCCTAAACCGACTCAGGTGGTCTGGTAGAGAATACCGAGGCGTTCGGGTGAACTATGGTTAAGGAACTCGGCAAAATGCCCCCGTAACTTCGGGAGAAGGGGGGCCATTTCTGGTGATGAGTCTTGCACTCTGAGCTGGGGGTGGCCGCAGAGACCAGCGAGAAGCGACTGTTTACTAAAAACACAGGTCCGTGCGAAGCCGTAAGGCGATGTATACGGACTGACGCCTGCCCGGTGCTGGAACGTTAAGGGGACCGGTTAGCTCCATTTCGGTGGGGCGAAGCTGAGAACTTAAGCGCCAGTAAACGGCGGTGGTAACTATAACCATCCTAAGGTAGCGAAATTCCTTGTCGGGTAAGTTCCGACCTGCACGAATGGCGTAACGACTTCTCGACTGTCTCAACCATAGGCCCGGTGAAATTGCACTACGAGTAAAGATGCTCGTTTCGCGCAGCAGGACGGAAAGACCCCGGGACCTTTACTACAGTTTGATATTGGTGTTCGGTTCGGCTTGTGTAGGATAGGTGGGAGACTGTGAAGCGGCCACGCCAGTGGTTGTGGAGTCGTCGTTGAAATACCACTCTGGTCGTGCTGGATGTCTAACCTGGGTCCGTGATCCGGATCAGGGACAGTGTCTGATGGGTAGTTTAACTGGGGCGGTTGCCTCCCAAAGGGTAACGGAGGCGCCCAAAGGTTCCCTCAGCCTGGTTGGTAATCAGGTGTTGAGTGTAAGTGCACAAGGGAGCTTGACTGTGAGACCGACGGGTCGAGCAGGGACGAAAGTCGGGACTAGTGATCCGGCGGTGGCTTGTGGAAGCGCCGTCGCTCAACGGATAAAAGGTACCCCGGGGATAACAGGCTGATCTTCCCCAAGAGTCCATATCGACGGGATGGTTTGGCACCTCGATGTCGGCTCGTCGCATCCTGGGGCTGGAGTCGGTCCCAAGGGTTGGGCTGTTCGCCCATTAAAGCGGTACGCGAGCTGGGTTTAGAACGTCGTGAGACAGTTCGGTCCCTATCCGCTGTGCGCGTAGGAGTCTTGAGAAGGGCTGTCCCTAGTACGAGAGGACCGGGACGGACGAACCTCTGGTGTGCCAGTTGTTCTGCCAAGGGCATGGCTGGTTGGCTACGTTCGGGAGGGATAACCGCTGAAAGCATCTAAGCGGGAAGCCTGCTTCGAGATGAGGACTCCCACCCACTTGATGGGGTAAGGCTCCCAGTAGACGACTGGGTTGATAGGCCAGATATGGAAGCCGGGTGACCGGTGGAGTTGACTGGTACTAATAGGCCGAGGGCTTGTCCTCAGTTGCTCGCGTCCACTGTGTT
>NZ_JAPHNL010000144.1 GCF_026274175.1 Streptomyces beihaiensis | reverse complement strand
CTCTTCCGATCTGGGCGCGGGCGGGCGGCCGCTGCCCCGGGTGCTCGCCGGACCCGACGCGGCGAGCGAGCTCGCGGCCGCGGACTGCGATGTGGTGCTCAACGGCATCACCGGGTCCATCGGGCTCGCGCCGACGCTCGCCGCCCTGGAGTCGGGCGCCACGCTCGCCCTGGCGAACAAGGAGTCCCTGGTGGCGGGCGGACCGCTGGTCAGGCGGCTCGCCAGGCCCGGCCAGATCGTCCCCGTGGACTCCGAGCACTCGGCGCTCTACCAGTGCCTGTGCGCGGGCCGCGACGCCGAGGTGCGGCGCCTCGTCCTCACCGCGAGCGGCGGCCCGTTCCGCGGCCGCGCCCGCGCGGATCTGGCCGACGTCACGCCCGAGCAGGCGCTCGCGCACCCCACCTGGGACATGGGCCCGCTGGTGACGGTGAACTCATCGACGTTGATGAACAAGGGACTTGAGGTCATCGAGGCGCACCTGCTCTTCGACGTTCCCTTCGCGCGGATCGACGTGGTCGTGCACCCGCAGTCGGTGGTCCACTCGATGGTGGAGTTCACCGACGGCTCGACGCTCGCCCAGGTGAGCCCCCCTGACATGCGCGTGCCCATCTCGCTCGGGCTCGGCTGGCCGCACCGGGTGCCGGACGCCGCGCCGGCCTGCGACTGGACGGCGGCCACCGCCTGGACGTTCTTCCCCCTGGACGAGGAGGCGTTCCCCGCGGTGGCGCTCGCCCGGTTCGCCGGCGAGGCGGGCGGGGTGGCCCCGGCAGTCCTGAACGCCGCGAACGAGGAGTGCGTGGCCGCGTTCCTCGCGGGGCGCCTTCCGTTCCTCGGCATCGTCGGCACCGTGCGCAGGGTGGTGGAGGAACAGCTGGAGTCGGCGCCCGGCTCGGTCCTGACCCTCGACGACGTCCTGAACGCCGAGAAGCAGGCCCGTGCCAGGACCCGCGAGCTGACGTCGTAGAGCAGAAGAACCGGAGAAGCGGAGCGGACAGGAGAACAGGAGAGTCGGAGCACACCCTGACGTGCGGGGGACGGCGACGGGCCGTCCCCCCGCACGCGTGCCTATCCCTGTTGCGCGGTGCGGCCGGCGGCGATGAGGCGCGGTGTCAGGTAGCTGACGAGGTCGGCGATGGTGGGGTGGTCCCACACCAGGGTCGGGTCGACGACCAGGCCCTTCTCGTCCTCCAGGTCGCCACAGAGGCTGAGCGCCGCGACGGAGTCCATCCCGAACTCCGCGAGCGGAGTGCGGTCGTCGAGTGACTCCTGCGGGCGGTCCAGATAGATGGCGAGGCGAGCGGTCAGCCAGCCGCGCAGCTCTGCGGCCACCGCGGCCTTTCCGGAGGTTCGAGTCGTCATGACGGGGGGCTCCTCGACGGATTCGGCCCGGATACGGCCAGAGACGGGTTACGCATCCAGTATCACCGGAGGGCTAAAGCACAGCTTGCAGCGGTCCTGTGCGCTCCCGTGCCCGTCAACGGGGCTCGGGCGCCCGGGACTTCATCAGTCCGTGCACGGCCAGGCCCGCGAGCAGCCCCCAGAAGGCGGAGGTGAGGTGCAGGGCGGTGACGCCGGAGGCGGCCACGACGAAGGTGACCGCGGCCGCGGGGACACCGCCGGGCGCCCCGGTGAGCGCCTTGGTGAGCGCCGACGCGAGCGTGTCGAGCAGGGCGAGGCCCGCGACGGCCTGGAAGACCAGCGGGGACGTCGCGCCGAGCAGCACCGCGAACAGGCCCGCGGCCAGCCCGAACACGCCGTACACGGCCGCCGCGGTGACCGCGCCGATCCAGCGCCGCTCACGGTCCTCGCCGGCCTCGGGCCCCGCGACGAGCGCGGCGGTGCTCGCGGCCATGTTCAGCATGAAGCCGCCGCCGCAGGCGATGAGCACCGTCGACGCCCCGGTGGTGACCAGCAGTTCACGCGCGGGCGGCCGGTAGCCGAAGTGGGTGAGCACGGCGAGGCCGGGCAGGTTCTGCGCGGCCATCGTGATGACGTACAGCGGCACGGCGAGGCCCACGAGCGTCTCGGGGCGGAAGGCGGGGGCGGTGAACTCGGGCCGCGCGAGCAGGTCGTGCCAGGAGCCCAGCGGCGCGTCGTGCCGCAGCAGGACTCCGCCGACGGCGACGAGCAGCGCGCCGGGCACCGCGCAGGCGCGCGCGTACCGGAAGAGCAGCGCCCAGGCGCCGACGATCGGCAGGACCCGGGCCGGGAACGCGACCGAGGCCAGCACGGGCGCGCGGCACAGAGGGAAGAGGATGCCCGCGAGCAGCGCCATGGCGATGGGCACCGGAACGGCCGCGATGCGGCGGCCGAGCCAGTCCCACAGGCCGGTCGCCATGACGAGGAGCCCGGCGACGACGAACGCGCCGACCGCCGCCCGGTAGCCGCCCGCGACGTGGCCCGCGCCGATGAGCACGGCCGCGCCCGGCGTGGACCAGGCGACGCTGAGGGGCTGGCGGTGGCGCAGGCCGAGCCAGAGCGACAGGGCGCACATGGCGAGGCAGAGCAGGAGCAGCCCGGACATGGCGCCGCGCCGGTCGGCTCCGACGGCCCGCAGTCCGGTGAGGACCAGCGCGAAGGATCCGGCGAAGCCGACGGCGGCGGTGGTGATCCCGGCGAGCAGCGGGCGGCCGCGCGCCACCGTCGTGCTCCGCGCGGGCGCCCCCGCGCTGCCCGCCGGGTGCTCGGCTCGTCCGGTTGCCTCCGTGCTCTCGGCGTCCTCGGGCAGACGGGTGTCCTCCGGGCGTGGGACGTTCAGCACGCCGCGGTCCGCCCGGTCCCTCGCGTCCGCCGGCGGCGGCTCCCCCTCATGTCCCGTCCTCAGTAGCGGTAGTGGTCGGGCTTGTACGGGCCTTCGACGGGCACGCCGATGTACGCGGCCTGCTCCGTGCTGAGCGTCGTGAGCTTCACGCCGAGGGCGTCCAGGTGGACGCGGGCCACCCGCTCGTCGAGGTGCTTGGGCAGCACGTGGACGCCGGTGGTGTACTGCTCGGGCTTGGTGAACAGCTCGATCTGGGCGAGGGTCTGGTTCGCGAAGGACGTGGACATCACGAACGAGGGGTGGCCGGTGGCGTTGCCCAGGTTCAGCAGACGGCCTTCCGAGAGCACGATGATCTTCTTGCCGTCGGGGAACGTCCAGGTGTGGACCTGCGGCTTGAGCTCGTTCTTCACGACTCCCGGGAGCTTCGCGAGACCGGCCATGTCGATCTCGTTGTCGAAGTGGCCGATGTTCCCGACGATCGCCTGGTGCTTCATCCTCGCCATGTCGCTCGCCAGGATGATGTCCTTGTTGCCGGTCGTGGTGATGAAGATGTCGGCCGTCTCGACCACCTCGTCGAGCGTGGTGACCTGGTAGCCGTCCATCGCGGCCTGCAGCGCGCAGATCGGGTCGATCTCCGTGATGATCACGCGGGCGCCCTGGCCGCGCAGCGACTCCGCGCAGCCCTTGCCCACGTCGCCGTAGCCGCACACGACGGCGGTCTTCCCGGCGATCAGGACGTCGGTGGCCCGGTTGATGCCGTCGAGCAGGGAGTGGCGGCAGCCGTACCTGTTGTCGAACTTCGACTTCGTCACGGCGTCGTTCACGTTGATCGCGGGGAACAACAGGCGGCCCGCGCAGGCCAGTTGGTACAGGCGGTGCACTCCCGTCGTGGTCTCCTCGGTGACCCCGCGGATCTCGGCGGCGGCGTCGGTCCACTTGGTGGGGGTCTCTTCCAGAGTGCGGCTGAGCAGGCCCATGATGAGCCGGAACTCCTCGCCCTCGCCGTCGGTGGGCTCGGGCAGCTTGCCCGCCTTCTCGAACTCGACGCCCATGTGGAGCAGGAGCGTGGCGTCACCGCCGTCGTCGAGGATCATGTTCGGCCCGCGCGAGGCGACCCCCGGCCAGGTCAGCGCCTGCTCCGTGCACCACCAGTACTCCTCCAGGCTCTCGCCCTTCCACGCGAACACCGGTATGCCCTGCGGATCTTCGGCAGTGCCCTGCGGTCCGACGGCCACCGCGGCGGCGGCGTGGTCCTGGGTGGAGAAGATGTTGCAGGAAGCCCAGCGGACCTCCGCGCCGAGCGCCGTCAGGGTCTCGATGAGGACGGCCGTCTGAACGGTCATGTGGAGGGAGCCGGTGATCCGCGCCCCGGCCAGCGGCTGCTGGTCGGCGAACTTCGCGCGGAGCGCCATCAGGCCGGGCATCTCGTGCTCGGCCAGCGCGATCTCCTTGCGGCCGAACTCCGCGAGGGACAGGTCGGCGACTTTGAAGTGCGTGACGTCGGCGGTCGGTTCAGCTGGCACTGATGCTCCTAGAAGTCGTGTTCAGCAGGGTCGTCAGGATCGTCCGGTGGATGTCGAGCGCCGCCGTGGAGCGGTTCAAAGTGATGTAGTGCAGCCCTGGGGCGCCTTCGTCCAGGAGGCGCCGGGCCATGGCGGTGGCGTGTTCGACACCGATCGCGTACGCGTCCTCGGGCCGGTCCCGCGACGCTTCGAGGCGGTGGGCGAGGTCTTCGGGGAAGGCCGCGTCGGAGAGTTCCGCGAAGCGGCGGATCTGCCGCACGTCGGTGGCGGGCATGATCTCCGGGATGATCGGCACCGCGCAGCCCGCCGCCGCCACCCGGTCACGCAGGCGCAGATAGTCCTCCACGTCGAAGAACATCTGCGTGATCGCGTAGTCCGCCCCGGCCCGGCACTTGTCGACGAAGTGCCGGATGTCGGACTCCCAGTCCGCGGAACGCGGATGCCGTTCGGGAAACGCCGCGACGCCGATGGTGAAGTCCCCCAGGGACCGGACCAGTTCGACCAGTTGGTACGCGTATTCGAAGCCGTCGGGGTGTGCCTCCCAGGGCCCTTTGGGATCGCCGGGCGGGTCGCCGCGCAGCACGAGCACGTCTCGCACCCCGGCGTCCGCGTACTGGCCGATGATGCGTCGCAGTTCGGCCACGGAGTGCCCGACGGCGGTCAGGTGGGCGACGGGGCGCAGCGTCGTGTCGGACACGATGCGGTTGGTCACCTCGATGGTGCGGTCCCGCGACGAGCCGCCGGCTCCGTAGGTGACCGACACGAAGTCCGGGCGCAGCGGCTCGATGCGGCGGATCGCGTCCCACAGGGTCTGTTCGCCCTTGCGTGTCTTCGGCGGGAAGAACTCGAAGGAGAACGTCGTCATGGGCGGCCTCCGGCGTTGAAGTACTTGGCCTCGGGGTGGTGGATGACGATCGCGTCGGTGGACTGTTCGGGGTGGAGCTGGAACTCCTC
>NZ_JAPHNL010000143.1 GCF_026274175.1 Streptomyces beihaiensis | reverse complement strand
GCCACATGGACCGGCGCCTGCCCCACCTGCCACCGCGACATACCCACCCCGACATCAACCTGACCAAGCACTACTAGCCGTTGTGGCAGCGTCCCAGCGTCTCCCGGACGAGCCGCCCGGCCCCGCCCTCCCCCGCCGGCGCGAGCAGGCACGACAGCGCGAGCCGCACCGTGAGCTCGCAGTCGCGGGCGAGCGTTCCCGGCGCCGTCCGGGACCTCGGCCCGCCCGCCGCCCCGAGCACGGCCACGGACCGGTCGCGTACGGCGGCGACGAAGTCCGCCGGAGCGGGCAGCGGGCCGTCCGCCCTGCGCTGCGCCGGTACGGCCGAGGTCGACGGCACGGCGGACAGGGTCGGCGCGGGCAGCCGTTCGCTCCAGCAGCCGGTGAGCGCGGCGCGGACCAGGGGGCTGCGGCGGGCCGCGGTCACCGTCCAGTCGGCGAGCGCGCCGAGGCCGCCTTCGGTGAGGGCGCGGTCGACTCCGGCGAGGTAGGCGTCGGCCTCCCGGCGCACCAGCGCCCGGGCGAGCCCCTCCTTGCTGCCGAACTCGTTGTACAGCGTCTGCCGCGAGACCCCGGCGGCGACCGCCACGTCGACCATCCGCACACCGGGCCAGGGACGTCTCGCGAGCGCCTCGTACGCCGCGTCCAGCAGTGCATCCCGCGCCGCAGCCATCGCCGCCTCCCCGGGCCGGCGGGCCCCGTCCGGCCCGTGCCGCCAGAGTTGACGCGCCCGCGGGGGCTGTCAAGGGGCCGCGCCCCCGCACGTCCCGCTCACCGGGCGTGGGACGGACGCCGGGCCCGGTGGCTGGGCGCGGACCGCGGTCGATACTGTGCAGCCATGCCCGACTACCACGATGATCTGCGTCTCGCCCACGTCCTCGCGGACGCGGCCGACGCCGCGACGATGGACCGGTTCAAGGCTCTCGACCTGAAGGTGGAGACCAAACCGGACATGACGCCGGTGAGCGAGGCCGACAAGGCCGCCGAGGAGCTGATCCGCGGCCAGCTCCAGCGGGCGCGGCCGCGTGACGCGGTCCTCGGGGAGGAGTACGGCATCGAGGGAACGGGCCCTCGCCGCTGGGTGATCGACCCGATCGACGGCACCAAGAACTACGTGCGCGGCGTGCCGGTGTGGGCCACGCTGATCTCCCTGATGGAGGCGGGCGAAGGGGGCTACCAGCCGGTCGTCGGTGTCGTCTCCGCCCCGGCGCTCGGCCGCCGCTGGTGGGCGGCCAAGGGGGCGGGCGCGTACACCGGGCGCAGCCTGACGTCCGCGTCCCGGCTGCACGTGTCCAAGGTGGGCCGGATGGCCGACGCCTCCTTCGCGTACTCCTCGCTGAGCGGCTGGGAGGAGCAGGGGCGGCTCGACGGGTTCCTCGACCTCACGCGGGCGGTGTGGCGCACGCGCGGCTACGGCGACTTCTGGCCGTACATGATGGTCGCCGAGGGGTCGGTCGACGTCTGCGCGGAGCCGGAGCTTTCGCTGTGGGACATGGCGGCGAACGCGATCGTGGTGACCGAGGCGGGTGGCACCTTCACGGGGCTCGACGGCCGACCGGGACCGCACAGCGGCAACGCGGCGGCGTCGAACGGCCTCCTCCACGACGAGCTGCTGAGCTATCTCACGGCGCACTGAGCCACTTCACGGCGCGCCGCGCGCCCCGAAATCACCTCCCGCACCCCCTTGTTGCCGCCTTCCTTCGCTGCGATTCTGAGAGTCCCCCCACTTGTGAACTTGTGAATCGCTTCTCGTGCCCGCGCGCGAGGGCGAACCCGCAAGGTCCAGGACAGGAAGGCGGCTCCATCATGCTCGTCCGCGACGCCATGAGCACGGTGGTCCTCACCATCGGCCCCACCCACACCCTGCGCCAGGCGGCGCGGCTCATGTCCGCGCGCCGTGTCGGAGCGGCCGTGGTGCTCGATCCCGACGGCTGCGGCATCGGCATCCTGACCGAGCGCGACATCCTCAACTCGCTGGGCAGGAACGAGAGTCCCGACCGCGAGACGGCCGGGGCCCACACCACCACGGACGTGGTCTTCGCCGCCCCGACCTGGACGCTGCGGGACGCGGCCGAGGCCATGGCCCACGGCGGATTCCGGCACCTGATCGTGCTCGACGCCCGGGAGCCCGTCGGCGTCGTCTCGGTCCGCGACATCATCCGCTGCTGGGTTCCGGCGCGGCTCGGCGTCTGAGAAACACGCGGGGCCGGTCCCCCGAGGGGAACCGGCCCACGTGTTCAGCGCCGGCCTTGCGGGTCAGCGCAGGTCGAACCGGTCGAGGTCCATGACCTTGGCCCACGCGGCGGCGAAGTCCTGGACGAACTTCTCCTTCGCGTCGTCGCTCGCGTACACCTCGGCGACCGCGCGCAGCTCGGAGTTCGAGCCGAAGACGAGGTCGGCGCGGGTGCCGGTCCACTTGACGGCGCCCGAGGCGTCCCGCGCCTCGAACTCGTCCTGCGCGGGCGACGTGGACTTCCACTGCGTGTCCAGGTCGAGCAGGTTGACGAAGAAGTCGTTCGTCAGCACGCCCGGCTTGTCGGTGAGCACACCGTGCTTGGAGCCGCCCGCGTTGGCGCCCAGGACGCGCAGACCGCCGACGAGGACGGTCATCTCGGGCGCGCTCAGGGTGAGCAGGTTCGCCTTGTCGACCAGCAGGTACTCGGCCGGCAGGCGGTTGCCCTTGCCGACGTAGTTGCGGAACCCGTCGGCCTTCGGCTCCAGCGCGGAGAACGACTCGACGTCGGTCTGCTCCTGCGAGGCGTCGACACGGCCCGGCGAGAACGCCACCTCGACCTCGACACCGGCGTCCTTGGCCGCCTTCTCGACCGCCGCGTTGCCCGCGAGGACGACGAGGTCGGCCAGCGAGACCTGCTTGCCGCCCTTGGCGTTGAACGACTCCTGGACGCCCTCGAGGGTGCGCAGCACGTGGGAGAGCTCGTCCGGGTTGTTCACCTCCCAGCTGCGCTGCGGCTCCAGGCGGATGCGACCGCCGTTGGCACCGCCGCGCTTGTCGCTGCCGCGGAAGGAGGAGGCGGCGGCCCAGGCGGTGGAGACGAGCTGCGCGACCGTCAGGTCCGTGCCGAGGATCTGCTCCTTGAGGGCCGCGGCGTCCGCGGCGTCGATGGCCTCTCCGGTGGCCTGCGGCAGCGGGTCCTGCCACAGCAGCTCCTCGCTGGGCACCTCGGGGCCGAGGTAGCGGGCGATCGGGCCCATGTCACGGTGCGTCAGCTTGTACCAGGCGCGGGCGAAGGCGTCCGCGAACTGCTCCGGGTTCTCGTAGAAGCGGCGCGAGATCGGCCCGTAGATCGGGTCGAAGCGCAGCGAGAGGTCCGTGGTGAGCATCGTCGGACGGTGCTTCTTCGACGGGTCGAACGCGTCCGGGACGGTCTCCGGGGCGTCCTTGGCCACCCACTGGTGGGCGCCGGCCGGGCTCTTGGTGAGCTCGTACTCGTACTCGAAGAGGTTCTTGAAGAAGCCGCTGCCCCACTGGGTCGGGGTGTCGGTCCAGGTGACCTCGAGTCCGGAGGTGATGGCGTCCTTGCCGACGCCCGTGCCGTGGCCGCTCTTCCAGCCGAGGCCCATCTGCTCCATCGGGGCGGCCTCGGGGTCGGCGCCGACCAGGTCCGCGTCGCCCGCGCCGTGCGTCTTGCCGAAGGTGTGGCCACCGGCGATCAGCGCGACGGTCTCCTCGTCGTTCATCGCCATGCGGCGGAACGTCTCGCGGATGTCGCGGGCCGCGGCGATCGGGTCCGGGTTTCCGTTCGGGCCCTCGGGGTTGACGTAGATGAGACCCATCTGGACCGCGCCGAGCGGGTCCTCCAGCTCACGGTCGCCCGTGTAGCGCTCGTCGCCGAGCCAGGTCTGCTCGGGGCCCCAGTACACGTCCTCGTCGGGCTCCCACGCGTCCACGCGGCCGCCGGCGAAGCCGAAGGTCTTGAAGCCCATCGTCTCCAGGGCGACGTTGCCGGTGAGGATCATCAGGTCGGCCCAGGAGATGGCCTTGCCGTACTTCTTCTTGACCGGCCACAGCAGGCGGCGGGCCTTGTCCAGGCTCACGTTGTCCGGCCAGCTGTTGAGCGGCGCGAACCGCTGCTGTCCGGTGCCGGCGCCGCCTCGGCCGTCGCTGATGCGGTACGTACCGGCGCTGTGCCAGGCCATGCGGATCATCAGGGGGCCGTAGTTGCCGAAGTCGGCGGGCCACCAGTCCTGCGAGGTGGTGAGGATCTCGGCGATGTCCCGCTTGACCGCCGGGAGGTCGAGCGACTTGAACGCCTCGGCGTAGTCGAACTCCTCACCGAGCGGGTTGGCGACCGCGGGGTCCTTGGCGAGGATCTTGACGTTGAGGCGGTCCGGCCACCACTGGCGGTTGCCACCGCCCTGGGTCGGGTGCGGCGCGCGCCCGTGGGCCACGGGGCAGCCTCCGGCCTCTGCGCCCTGCGATGTCGCGTCTGCCGTTACTTCGTGCTTGTCAGACATGAGGTGGTCACCGTCCCGGTGGCGTTGTTTCTACCTGTACCTGTCCTTGGCCAGAGCCAATTCCGATCCTACAATGGACAATGTCTAAGTCAAGCAGGGCTCCAAAGTCACACCCGTTCGGGACCTTGGTCCCCCGACTGTTAGGCTTTTCTTCATGAGTGACCTGTTGGAACGACTGCGCGGACGCGGCTGGCGGATGACCGCACAGCGGCGTGTCGTGGCCGAGGTCCTCGACGGGGACCATGTCCACCTGACGGCAGACGAGGTGCACGCCCGCGCCGCGGCCAGGCTTCCGGAAATCTCACGGGCCACCGTCTACAACACGCTGGGCGAGATGGTTTCGCTCGGCGAAGTCATCGAGGTCGCCACGGACAAGCGCGCCAAGCGCTACGACCCGAACGCCCACCGGCCGCACCAGCACCTGGTCTGCGGCCAGTGCGGCCAGATCCGCGACGTCCACCCGAGCGGCAACCCGCTGACGGACCTGCCCGCCTCGGAGCGCTTCGGCTTCACGATCTCGGACGTGGAGGTCACCTACCGGGGCCTGTGCCCGAGCTGCGCACAGGCGGCGTAGCGCCGTAGCGCACGACTTCCGACCGGACCCAGGGCCCGCGCCGTTCGGCGCGGGCCCTGTCGCGTCGCACAGCACAGGACGGCGACGGCGACGCAACGGTCGACCTCGCGCACGCCGAAGGGCCGGAACCATTCGGTTCCGGCCCTCAGACCTGTCAGTAGCGGGGACAGGATTTGAACCTGCGACCTCTGGGTTATGAGCCCAGCGAGCTACCGAGCTGCTCCACCCCGC
>NZ_JAPHNL010000142.1 GCF_026274175.1 Streptomyces beihaiensis | reverse complement strand
CCCATCGAAACGGCAGCTTCCAGTTGCCACGGTCGAGGTACGACTGCTGGTAGAGCTTGCCGCCGTTGATGTCGGCCGCACCGGGCCCTCGCCGAGCGGACGGTCGGCATGCCCGTCCGGGTGGCCGTCGGGGTGCGGCGCCCGAGCGGAGACGGCCGGCGCGGGCGGCGGGGCGGGGGCGTCGCGCGGCTGGACGCTCACGCACCCGGATGCGGCCGTGGCGGTGACCGCGGCGGCCGCCGCGGTCAGCAACAACGGGGTCGAGGATGACTTTCTGAGCACGCGGCAACTCTCCTGGACGCCGTGCCCGCCCAGGGCCGGATCGCTCCCCCTTGCCCCGCACGGGTGACGGACCGACCGGAACCGCGCGGCCTCAGTCGCCTCGCTCGCCGAGCATCCCGTGCAGCAGTTCCCCGTACCCCTCGCGCAGCTCCGCCGGACCCGGCACCGCCGTGTGGAACGAGCCCGCCACACACGAGAACATCACGCCCTCCGTCCACGCCACCAACGACAGCGTGTGCCGCTCCGGGTCCCGGGAACCGGCCGACCGCAGCAGCGCGGTGAGCGGGCGCCGGAACTGCTGGGCCGCCTCGTCGAAGTACGCGCGCAGCTCGGGCCTGCGGGTCGTGCGCCGGTTCGGCGGCTGGCACGACCCGATCCCGGCGATCGTCGCCGAGGCCGCCCCCGACCGGATACTGCGCCACGACGTCCACCACATCGCACAGCCGCTGCCCGCCTTCCACCGCGGCCGCGTCGCCCTGCTCGGTGACGCCGCGCACGCCATGCCGCCCACTCTCGGTCAGGGCGGCAACCAGGCCATCGAGGACGCCGTCGTCCTCGCCCACCACGCCCCGCCAGGCGCCGCCCCCGGCCTGGCGGCCTACACCCGCGACCGGCTGCCCCGCACCACGGACGTCACCCGCAGGGCGGTCCGCGTCACCCGGCTCAACATGCTGCGCAACCGGCCCGCCGTCGCCCTGCGCGACGCGGCCCTCCGCGCCGTCGGCGCCCTCGGCCCCGCCCTCATGCTGCGCGGCATGGACGGCATCGCCGACTGGCGCCCGCCGCAGCGGCGGCCGTACGCGACGGCGGGCGCGCACCGCACCGCACCGTAAGCTGCCCGCAGGGCCGCCCCCAGGCGGGGCCCCGGCCGCGGACGGCGGCACGAACAGCGAGGAGCACAGGAACGTGAAGGTCGGCTGCATCGGGCTCGGCGACATCGCACAGAAGGCGTATCTGCCCGTCCTCACCGCACTGCCCGGGGTCGAACTGCACCTGCAGACCCGCACGCCCGCGACCCTCGCCGAGGTCGGCGACCGCCACCACGTGCCCGACGGGCAGCGGCACACCACCCTGGACTCCCTGCTCGCCGAGGGGCTCGACGCGGCGTTCGTGCACGCGCCCACCGCCGTTCACCCCGCGATCGTGACCCGGCTCCTGGAGGCGGGCGTCGCCACTTACGTCGACAAGCCCCTCGCGTACGAACTGGCCGACTCGCGGCGGCTTGTACGCCTGGCCGAGGAGCGCGGCACTTCCCTGGCCGTCGGCTTCAACCGGCGCCACGCCCCCGGCTACGAGCAGTGCGCCGACCACCCGCGCGAGCTGATCCTCCTGCAGAAGAACCGCATCGGCCTGCCCGAGGAGCCGCGCACGCTGGTGCTCGACGACTTCATCCACGTCGTGGACACGCTCCGGTTCCTCGCGCCGGGCCCGATCGACGACGTCACCGTGCGCTCCCGCGTCGAGGACGGCCTGGTGCAGCACATCGTGCTGCAACTCGCGGGCGACGGCTTCACCGCGCTCGGCGTGATGAACCGGCTCAGCGGTTCCACCGAGGAGATCCTGGAGGTCTCCGGGCAGGACACCAAACGGCAGGTGCTCAACCTCGCCGACGTCGTCGACCACAAGGGCCAGCCGACGGTGCGCCGCCGCGGCGACTGGGTGCCCGTCGCCCGCCAGCGCGGCATCGAACAGGCCGTCCACGCCTTCCTCGATGCCGTAGAGGCGGGCAAGGTGCTCAGCGCCCGAGACGCGCTCGCCACGCACGAACTGTGCGAACACGTGGTGCGCGAGGTGCTGCGCCACCACGCGTGACGCGGCACGCGTGCCCCACGCCGGGCGTGCCCCTCACGCGTGCCCCCACGCCTGGGAAGCCCCGATGTCAGCGGCCGTGCGCGGAGGCGACGGCGGCCGGTTCGGTGGAACGCCGCCGCAGCCGCCGCGCCGCCTCCACGGCCGCCAGCGCGGCGAGGACGGCGACGGCCGCGTGCACCGGCCAGGCCCCCAGCCGCACGAACAGCGTCGTGCCGTGCGCGGTCGGCACGTCGTAGACCCGCGCCGCGTCGGCCGACGTGCCGAGCCAGGAGCCGACCCGCGCCCCGTCCGGGCCGTACACCGCCGACACCCCGGTGAGCGTCGCGTGGACCATCGGACGGCCGGTCTCCGCGGCGCGCAGCGCGGCCAGCGACGCGTGCTGGGCGGGCGCCCAGCTGTCCTGGAACGTCGAGGTGGAGGACTGCGCGAGCAGGAGTTGCGCGCCGTCCCGGGTCAGCGACCGCGTCATGTCGGGGAAGGCCGACTCGAAGCAGACCAGCGGCCCCACACGCAGGTCCCGCGAGCCGTGCCTGACGTCCATCAGGACCTGCCGCGTCCCGCGCATCCGGTCCTCGCCGGCCGCCTTGCCGACCGACGTCGCCCAGCCGAGCAGCGGCCGCGCCGGAATGTACTCGCCGAACGGCACAAGACGCATCTTGTCGTAGCGGGGCCCGGTCGGGCCGTTCGGGCCGATCAGCACCGAACTTTTGTAGATGCCGCCGCCGTCGGAGGCGCCCGTGCGGCGCGCGTCCACGTTGACCAGGATGTCCGCGCCCACCGCCCTGGAGAGCGCCGCGAGCCTGCGAGTCAGGTCCGGGCGGTGCGTCAGGTCGAAGCCGACGCTGCTCTCGCCCCACACCACCAAACCGACGTTCCGGCCGGCCAGCGTCCGGGTCAACGCCACCTCGCGGTCGAACCGGCGCTCCGCGGAGTGCGCCCCGCCGATCACGCCCGGCTGCACCACGGCGATCCGCGCCCGCCCGTCGGTCTGCGGGCGCGGCGCCCAGGCCCACGCGGCGCAGCCCAACGTCACGGTGGCCACCAGACCGGCCACCGCGGGGACGCGGGCGCTGCGCGTCACCACAAGGAGCACCACCGCCGTGTTCACCGCCACCACGAACAGGCTCACCAGCCACACGCCGCCCACCGAGGCGAGCCGCAGCGCGGGCACCACCTGCCACTGGCTCGAACCCAGCAGCCCCCACGGCCCGCCCAACCCCTGCCAGGACCGGACCAGTTCCACCATCAGCCAGCCGGACGGCACGGCCACGAGCGCCGTCACGGCCGGGCCGGCCGACGGCACGCGGTGCAGCAGTCGGTGCACCAGCCACCCCCACGGCGCCCACAGCACGCCGAGCAGAGCCGCGATGAGCAGCGTGAACACGTTCAGGCTCGGAAGCAGCCAGTGGTGGACGGCGAACATGAACCCGAACCCGCCCAGCCATCCGTCAGCGGCCGCGCGGCGCGGCGTCGCGGCCGACCGCGTGAGCAGCATCCACGGCACCAGCGCCACGTACGCGAACCACCACAGCGACGGGGCGGGGAACGCGAGCGCGGGCAGCGCCCCGGCGCACACCGCCGCCGCGCCGCGCCACCACGGCGAGGTCTCCAGTGGCCGCAGCCATCGCCTCATGTGGCGCGCCTCCCAGCTCGTACGGCAGCTCCGGACACCGGCCTCGGACACCGGTCCCTGACATCCCACGTGCCTCAAGTGTGCGCGCCGGAAGGGATCAAGGACAGTGGGCCCACCGGCCGTTCGGCCCAGGCCGTCACGCCCTGGTGCCGACGGGCGGCGACGGCAGCCGCCGCCACTTCTCGTGCACGGTCACCCCGTGCAGCCGCCAGCCACTGTGGGTCCGCACCAGGGCGAAGTCGTACCGGCCGCCGCACACGAAGTCGGGCGCGCCCGCCCCGTCCCCGCCGCCGCTCCCGGCCCCGTTCTCCTCCGCGCCACCGACCGCCGTGCTCCGCATGGGATTGATGTAGTCGGCGCGGACCTGGGCCGTGTCGCCGTCGTCCCGCTCCAGCAGACCGAACCGGATCCGGCGGTTGACGATCAGGTGCTGCCGCATCGGGAACAGCTCCATCGTCGACTCCAGCCACCGGGCGACGTCGTCGGCGCTGCCGTCCACACCGCCCGCCGCCCGGTAGTCGGCGCGGGCCCCTGGCGCGAACAGGGCCCGGTACGCCGCCCAGTCGCCGTCGTCGACGGCCGCCGCGTAGTCGGTGACCAGCTCGTCCACGGCGAGCCGGTCCAGGACGGTCGCGAGTTCCACACGCTGCGTCATCGACTCAGTGTCGGTCCGGTCGCGGCCCCCGGCCAAGAGGCGTGCCGCGCAGAAGGCGTGCCACACGAGAAACCCGGGGCGCCGGAGGGGATCGTTGTTACGGTCGCGGCATGCCGACAGAGCCGAACACGTCCGCCGCCCCCGCCACTGCCACTCCCGTCACCGCGGACGACGTCGCGCGGGCCGTCGAGCTCGCGGTCGCCGCGCTGCGCCCGGCGGCCGGTGCCGACTGGGACGTCAGAGCGGGGAAGGTGGAGTGGACCTGCCGGGAGACGGCCGAGCACCTCGCCGACGACCTCTTCTTCTACGCCGCCCACATCGGTTCGCTTCGACCGGTGACCGACGGCGACCTGCCCTTCGGCTGGACGGCCCGCCGCCCGGAAGGGCCGAAGAACACCGTCACCGTCGAGACCGACGCGGGGCCGGAGGGGCTGTTCAGTGTCCTGGAGGCGTGCGGAGGGCTGCTCGCCGCCGTGGTCCGCGCCACCCCGCCCACGGCCCGCGCCCACCACGTCTTCGGCGTCTCCGACCCCGAGGGGTTCGCCGCCATGGGCGTCGTCGAGACACTCGTGCACGCCTACGACATCGCGCGGGGCCTCGGCGCGCGGTTCGAACCGCCCGCGGCGCTCTGCTCACGCGCTCTGCGCCGTCTCTTTCCTGACGCCCCCACCGGCACCGCGCCCTGGCCGACGCTGCTGTGGGCGACCGGCCGCGGTGAGCTCGACGGGAGGGCGAGGCCCCGGCAATGGCGCTGGTACGGTGCACCACGCGCGACATGATCAACGTCATGGTCACCGTACGGAGGAACTCTTGACCCGCCCCATCACCCTCGTCACGGGCGGCAGCCGGGGCATCGGCGCCGCCACCGCGCTGCGGCTCGCGCGCGACGGGCACGACGTCGCGCTCTCCTACGTGCACGACGAGACGGCCGCCGCGCGCACGAGACGAACCCCGACTTCACGCTCACCGCCGAGAACGTCGAGGCCGTCGTCGACATCTGCAACCT
>NZ_JAPHNL010000141.1 GCF_026274175.1 Streptomyces beihaiensis | reverse complement strand
CGCCGTCGCCGCCGCACTCCTCGCGCTGACCGGATGCGGCGCGAGCGGCGACGCGCATCAGGACACGCGGCAGCCCGCCGCCGCTTCCGGTCCCCTCACCGACCAGGAGGCCGCGGGCGTGCCCGGCACCCCGGCGGGCACCGCGTCCGCCACGCCGCGGCCCTCCGGCACGCCCGGCGCCCGCAAGACCGGGCAGGCGATGCTGCCGGACGCGGAACTCACCCCCGTCACCGGCTCGTTCACCGCCCGGCAGAAGAAGTACCTGCACGGGCGCGTGCCGAAGAACATGGACCCGGCCGCCGTCCTCCAGACCGGCCAGGAGGCGTGCCAGCGCATCACGCGTACCGCCGCCCACGACAAGGACGCGGCGGTCGGCGCGATCATCACCGGGGAGGTGCCGGGCGCCGCCGACGCCATCCCGACGCTGTGCCCGAAGCAGAAGCCGCTGCTGGCCGTCGCGAAGACCGGTTTCCCCGACGGCACCCGGACCAGGCCGGAGCCCGGCACCTACCGGGCGCTGACCAGCTCCCTGAACTGCACGTGGCGGGCGCTCGACGCGGACGGCAAGGTGCTGGCGTCGGGCCCCGGCCCCGGCGGCGCGCGGAAGGTGACCGCGAAGGTGCCGTCCGGAACCCGTACGTTCGTCTCCTCGGGCTGCTACGCCTGGCTTCCGGCGTAGGGCGTGTCGCGAGAGGCCCTGGCCTGTTCGTAGACGCCGAGGAGCGTGGTGAGCACCGCGTCCATGGCGAAGGACTCCGCGGTCAGCGCACGGGCCGCCGCCGACGCGGCGCGGCGGGCGTCCGGCGCCAGGAGGCCGAGGACGGCCGGGGCGATGCCGTCGGCTCCGCTGACCACCCGCCCGGCCCCGGCCCGGTCGACGTCGCGGGCGAGGCCGTTGGAGGCCGTGACCACGACCGGGGTGCCGACGGCCATCGCCTCCAGGACCGACATGGGGAACGGTTCGTCGACCGACGGCAGCACGTAGACGTGCGCCCGGCGCAGCTCCTCCGTCATCCGCTCCGCGTCCAGCGGCCCGGGGCATTCGACGTGCGCGGCCAGGCCCAGCGCGTCGATCCGGGCGCGAACTGCGGCGAGTTCTCCCTCGTCGGGTCCGGCGACGACGAACGTGGCGTCCGGGTGGCGGGCCAGCACCGCCGGCGCCGCGTCCACCAGGTCGACGGGGCGCTTGCGGGCGTGCAGGCGGGCCGCGTACAGGACACGCGGCGGTCCCTCGGGCGGCGGGCCCGGCGCCTGCGCGGGGACGCCGTTGACCAGCCGCACGGCCCGCTCCAGACCCGCCCCGCCCACGACGGCGTCCAGCTCGCGGCGTTCGTGTCCGGTCAGGTGGAGGACGGCGGCGGCGCCGCGCAGCACCCGCCGCACCGCGAGCGCGTCCAGGAGCCGCGCCGAGCGTCGCCCGCTCGGGTCGACCATGCCGTGGGTCTGCAGGACGAGCGGCCGCCGGGCACGCAGCGCGGCGAGCGCCACCGGCAGCGTCACCAGGTCGCGGGCGAGGTGCACATGGACGACGTCTGCCGCCCGCACCAGCCGGTGAGCGTCCCGGAGCAGCGACGGCGAGGTGATGCCGCTGAACCCGAGCGGCAGCACGCGGCGTGCCTGATACAGCCGCGCGGGCACGCCCTCCACGGTGTCGGGCAGCGGGTGGCCGAACCCGTCGGCGAGCGCGGTCATCCTGGCGTCGTGGCCGCGCTCCAGCAGGCCGTGGCAGAGGTTGGCCGCCACCCGTACGGGCCCGCCGAAGGCGTGGGTGGGGCTGTGCAGGGTGACCGCGTGCAGGACTCTCACACCGGCTCCCCGACGGGGCGACGGCGACCGTCGGCGGTGTGCAGGGTCAGCTCGGGCAGGTCCCGGTGGAGCACGGCGCCCGCCGCGACGACCGCGCACCGGCCGACCTCGACCCCGGCGAGCACGGTGGCGCGGGCGGCGATCCAGGCGCCTTCTCCGACGGTGACCGGCGCGTTGCGGTAGCGGAAGTCTGCGGCGCGGTGGTCGTGGCTGCCGGTGCACAGCAGGGCCTCCTGCGACACGCAGGCGTGGGCCCCTATGGCCACCGGTTCCAGGTTGAGTATCCAGGCGCCCTCGCCGATCCAGGCGTGGTCGCCGACGGTCAGCTTCCACGGCCACAGCACCCGGACGCGGTGCCGCACGAGCACGCCGGCGCCGATGTCGGCGCCGAAGGCGCGCAGCAGCGCCACGCGCAGCCGGGCAGGCGTGAACCACGCCATGAAGACGGTGTTGAGCACGGCGAACCACAGCGCCTGCACGAGCAGGCCCCGCCCCTTGTCATATCCGGCCAGCGTGAAGGCCCTCAGATCACGCATAGGTCGTCCGATACCCCCCAACAGCGCCTCCCCAGGCGCTCCTTGGGATCACAGTAGCGCTCTCCCGGCCGCGGGGCGCGGTCCTCAGTAGACTGCGGCGGGGATCATCTCGCGGGGCCAGGGGGCGGCATGGAACGGCGCACGGACCGGTCGGACACAACCGTCCAGGCGGACCCGGCGGGGGCGGCACGGACGCCCGGCGACGGCGACGGCGGTGACGGTCCCGGCGGCTCAGGTGCGCCCGGCGGCTCCGGCGCGCAGGCCGTGCCGCGCTCGTTCTCGCCGCGTGCCCTGCTCTCCCGCGCCCTGTCCGTGCCGCTGGTGCTCGGCCTGTCCGTGTTCATGCCGCTGCTGGTGCTCGTGCAGCCCGGGGACGGCGTCCGGGACGCGGCGCTGTGGGTGCAGTTGGCGCTGACGATGTACGCGGGCGCCCGGCTCTCGGTCGTGATCCTCAGCCGCCACCGCCGGCTGCTCTCCGGTTCGTTCTGGCTCTTCGTCTACATGGCGATGGGGGTCGCGCCGCTCGCCCAGGCGGTGCTCGGGCGTACACCGACCCCGGTGGTGGGGCCGCGAAGCGATCTGACCGAGGCCGTGTCGCTCGTCCTCATCGGCTGTGTCGCCTTCGACGTCGGCACGCTGCTGGCCCGGCAGCGGCCGGGCGGGCGGCGCGGCGACCCGGTGCGCCCGGCGCTCGTGCACCGGCGCCGCCTGTACGCGCTGACGGTGGTGGCGTTCGCCGGTTCGGCGCTGCTCGTGGTGCGCCTCGGCGGACCCGCGGTGTTCTTCACCAGCCGTCAGGAGATCATCGCCAGCGTCCAGGACGCGGGCCTCTCGCAGGCGGGTTCGCAGGCCGGGCAGGCGATGGTGCGCGGTCTGGGGACGGTACCGGCGCTGATCGCCTGGCTGGTGTACACACGGTGGCTCGTCACATCGAGGCGCGCCCGCAGGTCCACGGCGGTGATCGCCGTGTGGGTGGCGCTCGCGGCGGTGAACGCGGTCGTCAACAACCCGATATCGAACCCGCGTTACTGGTTCCTGACGGTGCTGTTCTCGATGCTGTTCACGGTGTTCCCGACGAGCGCCGCGCTCTACCGGACGGCCCTGAGCCTGGGCGTGGTGGTGGCGCTGGTGGTCTTCCCGTTCGCCGACCGGTTCCGCTACGACTCGGCCAACTACCATCCGCTCCAGACCACATCACCGCTGGAGCCGTTGGCGCTCAAGGACTACGACCAGGTCGGCATGTTCGCGAACACCGTCACGTACGTGGACTCCGGGCGCGGGCACACGTACGGGCGGCAGTTGGCGGGGGCGGTGCTCTTCGCGGTACCGCGGTCGGTGTGGCCGGGCAAGCCGCTGGACACCGGCGTGCTGATCGGTCAGTGGATGGGCGCGGTCAACACGAACCTGTCGTCACCCGTGTGGGCGGAACTGTGGATCGACTTCGGCCCGGTCGGCATGGCGGCCGGGTTCGCGGGGCTGGGGTACGCGGCGGCGCGCGTCGACCGCCGGTACGCGCGGCGCGCGGTGCGGCGGGCGCCGCCGGGCAGTCTGGTGTCGCTGGTGGTGCCGCTGGTGGCGGGCTACTCGTTCATCCTGTTGCGCGGGCCGCTGTTGCAGGCGACGGGGCGGGTGGCGATCGCGGTGTGCTGCGTCGCGCTGGTCACGACGTTCCGGCAGGACCGGGCGCGGGGGCTGCGCTGACCCGACCGGCGTCGCCCGGGCCGGTCCGGGCGACGCGGGCCCAGGCGGCCGCCGCCTTGAGCGCGGAACCGGCGGCCAGCCCCCAGGCGGCGCCGAGCGCGGACCCGGTGAACGCGTACCCGCCGAGCATCAAGGCGACGGACAGCAGCGAGAAGACGACCTGGAGGGGGAGGGTGGCGCGCGGGCTGAGCACCCGCAGCGTGACGAGTCCGCAGGTGCCAAGGCCCATCACCGCGTACTGGGCTCCGGACGCGGGCAGCAGCCCGGAGGCGGCGCCCCAGGTGGCGCCGAGGACCTGGTGGCCGACGTGGTCGGGCAGGGCGTGCAGCACCGCTCCCCAGCCGAGCCCGGTGGCGAGCAGGGCCAGGCCGGTCACGGCGGCGGCGCGGGCGGTGCGGCGGCGGGTGCCGAGGCGGGACAGGACGGGTGGGCCGAAGGCGTTGACCGAGTTGAACAGGACGTTCAGCGGGCCGAAGAGCGTGGTGGCGCCGCGCAGGGCGCCGACCGCGAGCGGCGCGGCGAACAGGCCGAGCCCGAGCACGGCGAGCTGGCTCGCGGCGTTGCCGACGGCGAACTCGACGACGAACCGCTGCCCGAGGTGGCCGCGCCGCAGATAGGGCCGGACGTCGGCCCGGACCCCCCGTACGTACGGATGCGCCAGCCGCAGTCCGACGAGGAGCGCGGGCACCGCGGAGACGCCCCAGACGGCGATGAGCAGCCCGGGTGCGCTGTGCCGCGGCAGTGCCAGCAGCGCCGGGACGACGCACACGAGCCGCAGGCTGTCGGCGGCCAGCGCCCGCCCGGGGCGGCGCAGGGTCGAGAACGCGTAGCGCAGCCCGTCCTGCACGAGGACGATCGGCAGGACGAGTCCCAGGGCGCAGAACGCCCCGGCGGCCCCCGCCCGGCCGTCTCCGGCCGCCGCCGCGACCGCGCCGCCGACGGCGAGCAGTCCCCCGACCACGGTGGCCGCCAGGGCGGTGAAGGCGATGGCGGACCGGCAGGCACCCGCGGCCGCTTCGTCACCGCGGGTCAGGACGACGGCCTGGCCCACGTAGGCCATGTTGCCGCCGAGCAGCACGGTGAAGGCGAGGTACACCATGGAGAACGTGGCGAACCCGTGCGCGCTGGAGACGCGGGCCGCGATGACCAGGACGGCGATGTTGGTGAGGCTGGAGGCCGCCTGGTCGAGCACGGACGCCAGCAGCGCGGAGGCCGGACGCGGACGGGCGTGGTCGGACACAGCGGGTCGGGCGCCCACGGGCGGCCTGCCGGTGGGCGGGGAGGCGCCGTCCGGCGACGCCACGGACGCGGCCGCA
>NZ_JAPHNL010000140.1 GCF_026274175.1 Streptomyces beihaiensis | reverse complement strand
GCCGGCACAGCCCGACCCGTCGCCCGCGGCCCGGTCCACGACGACGTACGGGACGTCCTGGCCCCTGAAGTCGCGCGGCGTCGCGCCGCTCGGGTCGGCCGGGATGACGAGGGCGCCGCGTACGCGCTGTCCGGCGAGGGAGAGGGACGGCCTGTCCGGCGAAGGGAGAGGGACGGCGCGCCTCGTCCCTGACGCCGACCGTCGCGCGCCCGCCGGTCCGTTCATTCGAGATGGAAGACCTCGGCGAGCGGGCGCATCGCCTCGTCCGGTGTCCGGCCGTCGAGTTCCTCGAAGAAGCCTGCCATGTCGCTCTGCCAGCGTGCGTTGACATCGGTGGCGTCCATGGCGGCGCGGGCCGCGTCGAAGTCCTCCGTCTCCAGGTAGCCGACGAGCAGCCCGTCCTCGCGCAGGAAGAGCGAGTAGTTGTGCCAGCCGCCGGCGGTGAGGGCGTCGCGCATCTGCTGCCACACGTGGGCGTGGCGGGCGCGGTACTCGTCGACGCGGTCGGCCTTGACCTTGAGCAGGAAGCAGACACGCTGCATGTGCTGGGCACTTCCTCTCAGCACTGGTCGTCGTCCGGTAGTCGATGTTCTTCTTGTCGAACACGGCGGTCCTCCGAGCGGGACGGCATCGCCCTTGCCGAGGGCGAACGTTCCGAGACGACCGGCCGTGGACGTCCGGCCCCGCGCGCCGGTGATCTTCCCGGACCTCACCGCGACGGCGCCGCGCCGAGGTCGACATGAAATGTTTCAGTCGAGTTGCGGGGAAGCTAGCCCGTCCACTCCGAGCGGGTCAAGGGCCTCGACATGACCGATCAACGCACATGTGGACCACAGGGTTTCGCGCGTCGCCGGGCCACTGCCGACCTCTTGACGACCGCGTCGTACGCCGTTAGCTTCCCAGCGATGTGAATCGATTCACGCCCGGAGTTCAGAGCCGACAGTCTCAGAGGTGGACATGCCCGACATCGCTGCTGTGAAGGCCGCCCTCACCGACCAGCGGATCGAGACCCCGTCCTGGGGCTACGGCAACTCCGGCACCCGGTTCAAGGTGTTCGCCCAGGCGGGTGTGCCCCGCACGCCGTTCGAGAAGCTGGACGACGCGGCAAAGGTCCACGAGTTCACCGGTGTCGCCCCGAAGGTGGCGCTGCACATTCCCTGGGACCGGGTCGAGGGCCCCGGCGGCTACGCGAAACTGGCGGCCCACGCGCGCGAGCGTGGTGTGCGGATCGGAACCGTCAACTCCAACACCTTCCAGGACGACGACTACAAGCTCGGCAGCGTCTGCCACCCGGACGCGAAGGTGCGGCGCAAGGCCGTCGACCACCTGATGGAGTGCGTCGACATCATGGACGCGACCGGTTCGAAGGACCTCAAGCTCTGGTTCGCCGACGGCACCAACTACCCCGGCCAGGACGACATCGTGGCCCGTCAGGACCGGCTCGCCGCATCGCTCGCCACCGTCTACGAGCGGCTCGCCGACGACCAGCGGATGCTCCTCGAGTACAAGCTCTTCGAACCGTCCTTCTACACGACGGACGTGCCGGACTGGGGCACTTCGTATCTGCAGTGCGTCAGGCTCGGCGAGCGGGCGCGGGTCGTGGTGGACACGGGGCACCACGCGCCGGGCACCAACATCGAGTTCATCGTGGCGCTCCTGCTACGCGAGGGGCGTCTGGGCGGTTTCGACTTCAACTCCCGCTTCTACGCGGACGACGACCTGATGGCGGGCGCCGCCGACCCGTTCCAGCTCTTTCGGATCCTGCACGAGGTGGCGGGCAACGGCGGGTTCGCGCCCGGGGCGGACGTGGCGTTCATGCTCGACCAGTGCCACAACGTCGAGGCGAAGATCCCGGCGGTCATCCGGTCCGTGATGAACGTGCAGGAGGCCACGGCGAAGGCGCTGCTCGTCGACCGTGACGCGCTGGCCGCCGCCCAGGCCGCCGGGGACGTGCTGGGGGCGAACGCCGTGGTGATGGACGCCTACAACACCGATGTGCGGGGGTTGCTGGGCGAGTGGCGACAGGAGCGGGGGCTCGCCCCCGACCCCGTCGCCGCGTACGCCGCCTGCGGGTGGCAGGAGCGGATCGTGACCGAGCGCGTGGGTGGACGGCAGGCCGGGTGGGGGGCCTGACCGACGCGTGTGCCCCGCCCCGCGGGTGAGCCGCCGCGGTCCTCGCCGTGGTTGTTCGCGCCCACGCGGCGCGGCCGCGTGCCGATTCAGGCCCGCGCGCCTCTTGTCCCGCACTGTTTCCCGACCGCCAACTCCTCAAGGACGGAACACCATGGCCATCAGCCCTCATGTCGCGGCCCTGCTCGACCGCTCCCACCGGCTCGGCGCCGATCCGCGCAACACCAACTACGCCGGTGGCAACACCTCCGCCAAGGGCACCGCGCCCGACCCGGTCACCGGCCGGGACACCGAGCTGATGTGGGTCAAGGGCTCGGGCGGTGACCTGGGCACGCTCACCGAGGGCGGGCTCGCGGTGCTGCGCCTCGACCGGCTGCGCGCGCTCGCCGAGGTCTATCCGGGCGTCGAGCGCGAGGACGAGATGGTCGCGGCGTTCGACTACTGCCTGCACGGCAGGGGACGGCTCCCGGAGGGAGAAGGCGCAGCGCCGTCCATCGACACCGCCATGCACGGCCTTGTGGACGCCGCGCACGTCGACCATCTGCACCCCGACTCGGGGATCGCGCTCGCGTGCGCCGCCGACGGCGAGAAGCTGACCGCCGCGTGCTTCGGAGACAAGGTGGTGTGGGTGCCCTGGCGGCGCCCCGGCTTCCAGCTCGGCCTCGACATCGCCGCGATCAAGGCCGCCAACCCGCGGGCGATCGGCTGCGTCCTGGGCGGCCACGGCATCACGACGTGGGGCGACACGGCCGAGGAGTGCGAGGCGAACTCGCTCTTCGTGATCCGTACGGCACAGAGCTTCCTCACCGAGCACGGCAAGGCCGAGCCGTTCGGTGCGGTGATCGACGGGTACGCGGCCCTCGATCCGGCGCGGCGCCGGGCACGCGCCGCTCGACTCGCCCCTCTCATCAGGGGGCTCGTCTCCACCGACCGCCCCCAGGTCGGCCACTTCGACGACTCCGATACCGTGCTCGGCTTCCTGGCCGGGGCCGAGCACCCGCGCCTGGCCGCGCTCGGCACGTCCTGCCCCGACCACTTCCTCCGCACGAAGGTCCGCCCGCTCGTCCTCGATCTGCCGCCCACCGCCGAACTGGACGCCGTGGCCGACAGGTTGAAGGAATTGCACGCCGAGTACCGCGAGGAGTACGCGGCCTACTACCACCGCCACGCCCGGCCGGACTCCCCCGCGATGCGCGGCGCGGACCCGGCGATCGTGCTCGTCCCGGGCGTCGGCATGTTCTCCTTCGGCCAGGACAAGCAGACGGCACGGGTCGCGGGCGAGTTCTACGTCAACGCGATCAACGTGATGCGGGGCGCCGAGTCCGTCTCGTCGTACACGCCGATCGAGGAGTCGGAGAAGTTCCGCATCGAGTACTGGGAGCTTGAGGAGGCCAAACTGCGCCGCATGCCCCCGCCCAAGCCCCTCGCCACGAGGGTGGCACTGGTGACGGGCGCGGGCAGCGGC
The DNA here is from genome assembly GCF_026274175.1 of Streptomyces beihaiensis. Taxonomy (GTDB): domain Bacteria; phylum Actinomycetota; class Actinomycetes; order Streptomycetales; family Streptomycetaceae; genus Streptomyces; species Streptomyces beihaiensis. The sequence continues at coordinate 1,864 of NZ_JAPHNL010000140.1, read as the reverse complement.
ATCGGCAGGGCGGTGGCACACCGCCTCGTGGCGGAGGGAGCGTGCGTCGTCGTCGCCGACGTGAACGCGGACGGCGCGCTGGCGGTCTGCGAGGAACTCGGCGGCCCGGACAAGGCCGTCGCCGTCACGGCCGACGTCACGTCGGAGGAGCAGGTCGCCGACGTCTTCGCGGCCGCCGCGCTCGCCTTCGGCGGCGTCGACCTGGTCGTCAACAACGCCGGCATCTCGATCTCCAGGCCGCTCCTGGAGACCACCGCGCGCGACTGGGACCTCCAGCACGCCGTCATGGCCCGCGGATCGTTCCTCGTCTCGCGCGAGGCGGCGCGCCTCATGCGGGCTCAGGGCATGGGTGGCGACATCGTCTACATCGTGTCGAAGAACTCGGTCGTCGCGGGCCCGAACAACGTGGCCTACTCGGCGGCCAAGGCCGACCAGGCTCACCAAGTACGCCTTCTCGCCGCCGAGTTGGGAGGCGACGGGATTCGCGTCAACGGCGTCAACCCGGACGGTGTCGTGCGCGGCTCCGGCATCTTCGCGGGCGGCTGGGGCGCGCAGCGCGCGGCCACCTACGGCATCGAGGAGGACGAGCTCGGTGAGTTCTACGCCCAGCGGACCCTGCTGAAGCGTGAGGTGCTGCCCGAGCACGTGGCCAACGCCGTGTTCGCTCTCACGGGCGGGGACCTGACGCACACGACCGGTCTGCATGTGCCGGTGGACGCGGGGGTGGCGGCCGCGTTCCCGCGATAGGCGGCCTCGGACATCCGCGGTACGGAACACCAACGGAGCGAAGGCGATCCGCATGCCCACCACTGCCTATGCCGCGATAGACCTGGGCGCTTCCAGCGGCCGGGTCATCACGGGCGCGTTCACCCCGGATTCCCTGACCCTCGCCGAGTCCCACCGCTTCACCAACGCCCCCGTCCGCGTCGGCGCCGCCCTCCACTGGGACATCCTCGCCCTGTACGACGGCGTCCTGACCGGTCTGCGCGAGGCGGGCCGGGTCCGTTCCGTGGGCATCGACAGCTGGGCCGTGGACTACGGTCTGCTCGACGCGGACGGCGCCCTGCTCGGCAACCCGTTCCACTACCGCGACGCGCGCACCGAGGACGCCGCGCGCCGGGTCTGGGACAGCGTCCCGCCCGAGGAGTTGTACGCGGCCACCGGCACCCAGTACGCCCCGTTCAACACGCTGTACCAGCTCTCGGCGGCCCGAGGTACGGCCCAACTCGGCGCGGCGAAGCGCTTGTTGCTGATCCCGGACCTGCTCACGCACTGGCTGACCGGCAGCGAGGGCACGGAGGTGACCAACGCCTCGACGACCGGACTGCTCGACCCTCGAACCGGCGACTGGGCGCACGACGTCGCGGCCCGCGCCGGCGTCGACCTCGGCCTGTTCGCGCCGCTGCGCCGTCCCGGCGACCCGGCGGGCGAACTGCTCCCCCACGTTCGGGAGGCGACCGGCCTCAGCGCGCGGAGCGGGCCCGTGCCCGTCACCGCGGTGGCCTCGCACGACACGGCGTCGGCCGTGGCCTCGGTCCCGGCCGCACCCGGGGAACACTTCGCGTACATCTGCACCGGCACCTGGTCCCTGGCCGGCCTCGAACTGGGCACGCCGGTGCTCACCGAGGCGAGCCGCGCCGCGAACTTCACCAACGAGGTGGGCGTCGACGGCACGGTCCGCTACCTGCGCAACATCATGGGCCTGTGGCTGCTGCAGGAATGCCAACGGACCTGGGGCGAGCCGGACGTGCGGGCCCTGCTCGACGCCGCCGCGCGGGCGCAGCCGCTGCGGTCGGTCGTCGACGCGGGCGACGCGGCGTTCCTCGCGCCCGGCGGCATGCCGCAGCGGATCGCCGCCGCGTGC
>NZ_JAPHNL010000139.1 GCF_026274175.1 Streptomyces beihaiensis | reverse complement strand
TTCTCGGGCTCCGCCCGAGAATTGATGTGTCGTCACTTCGTGACGACACATCACCTGCCCCTCCGGGGCAGGTCCAGCCCGCTCCGCGATCTGGACACGAAGTCCGCTCCGCGGCCTCCGTGAAAGCGCGGCAACAAGCACAGCGATCTGCGTCACTCGCCGGAGAAAACACACTCACAACCCACCGAAAACTGCTCAATACCCGGACAGAGTCCGGGTATTGAGCAGCCAGCAAAACTGACAGGATATCAGCAATTGGAGAATTCTGATGGCATGTAAGAGCACCACAAAACATAACTGATCTGACACAATGCCAAAGCGATACTTCTGAACTCCCAGAACAAACACACCAGCGGTGTTCTGAAAACCTGGAACAATCAGCACTCCAAGCTGACGAGGCACCACCTTGGAAAGCCGGCTGCGCAGGGCTGGGAATGCCGTGGCCAACCGGTCGTAGGGGTCTGTCAAACGAACGGCCCTATATCTCACTTTCGGTGGTGACGGAGCGTCGTGCCGTGTCGTTGACATTCGCGTGAAGGATGTCAACGAGGGGCTTCAAAGCTGGGCGGTGCGGAGGTGTCCGCGGGCCCGGCGGGTGGTGACGCAGCATGTCCGTAGCCGTTGGTTGTCGGCATTGCGAAGGCTGAACGCGTTGCGGGCGACGAGCTTGATCACGCGGTTGGTGCCTTCGCTCTTGGCGTTGCTGTGCCCGGTGTCGATGAATGCGGCGATCTCGGCCCACCAGCGGTCGACGGTGACGGCGAGCTGCCGCACCTCGGGGATGTCGGAGTCCGCGCACCACGTGAGGAACTTCCAGCGGGCGTGGCCGACTTGGTGGCGGTCGGCGCCGGTTCTCGCCAGGGCGAGGACGTTGCGCAGGTTCTTCTTGGCGATCCATACCGTCAGCAGGGTCTGGCCGATCGTCCCTTCGCCCAGCAGCGTGTTCCACATCGTGGCGAACTGCTCGTCGGTGAGGTCCTCGCGGTTGCGCAGCAGGCGCCGCTCGGCTTTCCATTCCGGCTCCCTGGCGCGTCCGTGTCGGCCGCGCGTCTCGGCGGTGGTGCGGCGCCGGACCATGGACAGCATCTTGTCGGTGAGCTGGACGACGTGGAAGTGGTCGACCACGACGGTGGCCTGCGGGAGACCGGTACGCACGGCGGCGCGGTAGGTGGACGACATGTCGATGGCCGCGTACTCGATGCTCTTTCTCCAGGTCAGCGGGGTGGCGGCGAACCAGGCGAGCACATCGGCGACGGTGCGGCCCTCGACCTGGCCGAGCAGGCCGCCGGTGCCGAGCGCCGTGAACGGCGTCGACCTGACGCCCAGTCGCGCAGCGCCATCGAGGCCATGACTGATCTGACGAGGGATGTCGAGAAGGAGGCGCAGCATATAGCCACTCCATCCGTGACGCCGTGAATACCATCTTCAGCATGCACGGGCATCCCGACTGGGCCCTAAGACAGAGAAGGAAACCACCCAAGAGTGGTCGAGTGCATGCCATCGCGTGAAGTCTGCGTTTGGCGAGTTCGAACAGTTTGTGAACCGCAGGGTGCAGCAGATAGACGCCGAGGTGCTCCCGGCTGTCACCGTGCACGTGCACCGTACGAGTCTCCGAAACCCCGCGAAGGCCACTGGCTGACCAGTGAGCTCCTGTGGGCCGGCCACCGATCGGGCAGCCGCTGATGCGCGATCGGGTGACGCGGCTGAAGGAGCTCGGTCGCTCGACACTCGGCGTTCCTGCGGTGGTTGTACATCCGGGTGTATGGGGGCCCGCCCTGGGCCCGGTGCCGGACAGGGCGCCTACTTCACGGTGAGACGAAGCGCCTCCGGGGACTTCGACGGGGACCAGGCGGTGTGTTTGCCATCGAGGGTGAAGGTGCCGTGGGGGCTGAAGTGGAGTGTGCCGGTGCGGAAGTCGGTCGGTACCGGGAAGCGGATGCCGTAGGGGCCCGTGCTGGCGGCGACCCCGGGAAGGCCATTCGTGCCCGGGGCAACGGGGCGGCCAGTGAGTGCGTCGCCCTTGGCGGTGACCCGGGTGCCGTTTCCGATGTCGAGGGAGAAGCTCTTCGGGACATCGAGGTCGGCTCCGAAGGGGACAGGGTGGCCGCCGATGTCCTGCATGGCGGTCATGGTCGTGCCGGAAAGGGTGAGCCACGCCTTGCCCTTGGGCGCCCAGCCGCCGTCCTCCGCGTAAGGCTGGAGGGAGAGCGAGTCACAGCTGAGCTCCAGGGTGGTGGACGTGCGCGGGTACTGGCGGAGGGCACCGGTGCTGCAGTCCTTGCCGGAGCGTACGGGGTAGAAGGCGGATATGGCGTCCGTGCCGCGTCGCCCGTTGGCGAGGTCGAGGGACTGGGTGCGTCCGGCGTCCTTGACCTGCAGCAAAGGGGTGCCCTTGGCCGGGATGCTGAGCAGCATGGTGGCCGAGCCGGCGCTGTCCTTGCTCAGGGCGAGCCGGCGGAGGTCGTCGGGGAGGGGCACGACGGTGTCACCGACACGGACGGAGCCCTTCACCTTCTTGGGCGGAGCGTTGTTCTGCTTGTAGTCCGGCAGGGCGGGGTTGTGTTTGGGACCCACCGCGTGGATGAGCAGGAAGCGGTGCCCTGCCGCGGGCTTGAGGGTGTCGTACTCCGGTGGTTTCCAGCTGCCGGTGTCGACGAAGCGCATGGCTTGGAGCTTGGTGAGGTGATCGGTGAGGGCGATGCTGTCGATGCGCAGGGAGTAGTGCGGGCCCAGCAGGTCACCCGGGCCGTCCGTGTAGGACGTCTTGCCCGCGTAGTCGAAGTACGCGTTGCCGGTGGTCGCGCCGAAGTCGGGCTTGGCGATGCCCGTCGTCTTGCTCGGCGAGGGTTCGGCGGCGCCCGTCCCGGTGTCGCAGGCGGTGGCCGCCATGCCGAGGAGCAGCGCGAGCCCCACCGGCAGCGCGGGCCGGTACCGGCGCGCACCGAATGGTCTGGTCGTCATGGTGAAATCCCCCGATCCCCCTGTGGTCTGCCCGTCGAGCATAACGGCGCCCCTCAGTCCCCCGCAGTCAGTCGTGCCGCGGAGGCGATCGTGGAGCGGGCTTCGCATTCCGGCAGTGTCGTGCGGGCCGCGGCTTCGGTCAGGGTCCCGGTTCGAGCCCCGGCCCGAGCTGGTGGGGCTGCGGCGGCGCCTGACATCCTGGAGCGATCATTTACCGCTGCGAGGGACTGTATGGCTACCACGTGGGGCCTGCTCGTCGAGGAGACCGACGGGATGGGCGACCGCAAGGCGTATGCAGCCAAGGTGGTCGAGCACGTCACCGGCGCGCGCGACCAGGTGCTTGCCCGGCTGGAACAAGTGGCCCGCAACTATGTGCCGCAGCATCCGATGAATCCCGCGTTCGGGCGGAGAAGGAGACCAAGGAGCGCGAGGAACAGCGTCAGGCAGACGCTGAGGCGCGCGCGGCCCGCAAGGCGGCTGGAAAAGGCGGCCAAGCGCGCGCAGCGGGCACCAAGGGGCCGTGGCTGGTGGGGCGGGGGCGCACGTTGACGTATCGGCGCCCAGTTCTCGCGATCAGACGTGGCGTCCAGCAGCGTCCGCTCGGCCGGGGCCGTGCGGACAAGCGCGGGAGCGCTGCGGTGACTAGCACTCCCAGTGCAACGACTGGCGCCGGGGCGCTCGGCGACTGCCGCGGGCTGGGGGGGCGGGGCGAACAAGGCGCGCAGAAAGAACGAGGAACTTCGCGAGGCGATGGCCACGGGTGCGCCGAGCGGCTGGTTCCCGGTCGTGTACGCAGCCTGCGCTTCGCGGCGGCAGAGCCGTCAGTACATGCTCCAGTCGTCCGTGTACCAGTAGCCGTCGCGGCGGACGCAGCCGCCGTCGGCGACGACGAGTCCCTCACCGGTGCCGGTCTCAGGTGTCCGCGGTCAAACGAGGAGGCTAGCCCTTGACCTCGATCACCACGCGCCACCGGTTTCCCGACGGTGCTCTGCTTGTCAGCACCGCCGTGCCATCACCGGCGCCGACGAACATTGCGGGGGTCACCCCCACCGGCGCGGTCATCACCCCCGTGTTGGCCGGCGCGAGCACATCCTTGCCGCTGACGCGGACCGGCTGCCAACGGCCGCCCTTCCCAGCGGTCAAGAAGATGTCCAGCCGCTGCCCGCGCGGCAAGCAGTAGACACCGCTGTGTTGCTCTGTCAATTGCCCGGCGGAGTGCGGCAGCACGCCTTGAGGCAACCGTGCGCAGGGGGGAGGTGATTGCGCGGTCCGGGTGGGTGCCGGAGGTCCAGCGGCACCGTCTGCGCCGGAGCTGCAGGCGCACAGCAGGGCTGTTGCCGCGAGTGCCAGGAGGGGCAGGGCTCGGTTCACGATGGTGCTCCCGGGGATGAGGCCGGAGGCCGAGCCCGCCGAGTGAGCGGCGGGCTCGGCCTCCGGTGATGGACACACCGTCAGTGCTGGTTGCTCGCACTGCTGTAGGAGACAACGCAGCCGCCGGCGCCGCCGCTGAAGTTGTTGCTCCACAGCGACTGCACGGCGAAGTCGGTGCCGTTCAGGCTGACGATCGAGGACGCCCCCTGCCCACTGGAGATCCAGGCGCACTTGTCGCCGGTCTCGTAGCCGGTGCCGTCGACCCAGCCGCTGCTGGGTGCCGGGTCGGTGAGGGTCTCGGCGTACTCGTGGCCGCCGACGATGGTGACGCCCTCGGTGGCGCTGTCGACGCCGGACGACCCCGTCGCCACGAAGTTCGCGCCGCACGACGTACCGGCGTCGCTGATGTAGGGCATGTTGGTGTACGGCAGGTCGGCGCCCGAGCCGGTGGTGGTGTGGTCGTGCCAGGCGCAGTACTGCGTTTTGAAGCCGTTGGGCACGACGCCGTGCGGCAGGTCCACGATGACCTCGACGTTGTCGCCGGAAACCCCGAAGTGGGCGGCGGCCCTGACCGCCTCGGCGGCGATCGAGGCGTCACTCGGCCGTCTGGCGACCTTGGTCGAGTTGTCGAGCCAGGTGCCGCCCACGGGGTTGGACGAGGGGTGGCCCACCGCCGTGCCTGCGCCGTTGCACTGGGTGGTGCCGACGGCAACGCCCTGGCAGTACTGGGTCTGCGAGTTCGACCAGGTGTCGCCACTGCCGTAGGCGTGCTGGAAGAAGTTCAGCTGCAGTGCGGCCTCGCCCGACGGGTCGTTGGTGACCGTGGAACCTGAGCCCCACTGGTTGCCCCAGTAGACGACGTAGATCTTCGGGTTGGTGACGACGTTGCCACCGCTGTAGGAGAGGTTGCCGCCCGTAGCGGTAGCTGTGGGTGCTGCGTGGGTCTTCATGCGGTGGTGCGGCGCGAGCTCGCTGGCCCCTGCGGGTGCGGCGGCGGCGAGTCCGGCGACGGCGAGCGCTGTGGCGCAGCCGACGGCAAGTGCAGAACGAAGCACGGTGGTGCCCTTCTCTTGTCGGGAAGACGTGCAGGGAGGGCTGTGCAACGCCGCTGGCCAGGCGGCTCGTTGGTGTCACCACGTTGGTGCGTTCCTTGCGCCGCGAGACACTAGTAGTGCTTGGTCAGGTTGATGTCGGGGTGGGTATGTCGCGGTGGCAGGTGGGGCAGGCGCCGGTCCATGTGG
>NZ_JAPHNL010000138.1 GCF_026274175.1 Streptomyces beihaiensis | reverse complement strand
TGTCGCAGTTCTACGTAAAACTGCGACACTTCTCCGACCAGGCACACCGAACCCGCTCCGGGGGCGTCAACTCAGTTGCCGTACCGACATGAGGAGATGACGGTGGTCGTACGTCCCCCGTCGCGTCACGTCAGTCGGTCCGCGCACGCTATAGGCCGCCACTGACAACGAAGGGGCCAAAAGCCCGACGCTCGGTCGGGCTTTTGGCCCCTTCACACGCTCCGCGCGGCAGCGCGCGGTCAGCGCTACTGCTCGGACGACCGCTTGGGCCGCCACACCACCAGCGCACTGGTCTGCTGGACCTCCTGGTACGGGACCAGGTCCCGGCGGTACGACGCGTGCACCGCCGCCTCGCGCTGCTGCATCGCCGCCGCGGCGCCCTCCACGGCCGCCGAGAGTTCGGCGACGCGGGACTGGAGGGCCGCGACCTGGTTCTCCAGCTCGATGATGCGCTTGATGCCGGCCAGGTTGATGCCCTCGTCCTGCGACAGCTGCTGCACCTGGCGGAGCAGTTCGATGTCGTGGGCCGAGTAGCGGCGGCCGCGGCCGGCCGTGCGGTCGGGCGAGACCAGGCCGAGGCGGTCGTACTGGCGCAGCGTCTGCGGGTGCAGGCCGGACAGCTGAGCCGCCACCGAGATGACGTACACCGGGGTGTCGTCGGTCAGCTCGTACGGGTTGTTGCGCCGCCTACCGGGCTGCCCGGACTGTCCGGCACCGGGACCGGGTCCGGGTCCGGGACGACCGCCGTACTGTCCGTCCATCTGGCTCATGCTCCCTTCGCGGCCTGGAACAGTTCTGCCCGCACATCCGTATCCTCAGTCGCCTTGCGGTACGACTCAAGAGCGGAACGGGCCTCGTCCGTGAGGTTCTTGGGGACCGCGACCTCCACCGTGACGAGCAGGTCGCCCCGGGTGCCGTCCTTGCGCGTCGCGCCCTTTCCGCGAGCCCGCATCGTCCGCCCGTTCGGCGTGCCCGCGGGCAGCTTCAGGGTGACGGGCGGGCCGCCGAGCGTGGGGACCTTGATCTCGCCGCCGAGCGACGCCTCGGCGAACGTGACCGGCACGGTCACCGTCAGGTTGTCGCCCTTGCGGCCGAAGACCGGGTGGGCGTCGACGTGGACGACGACGTACAGGTCGCCCGCAGGACCGCCCCGCTCGCCCGGCGTGCCCTTGCCGCGCAGGCGGATGCGCTGGCCGTCCGAGACGCCCGCGGGGATGCGGACCTGCATCGTCCGGGACGACTTGGCGCGGCCGGAGCCCTTGCACGTGTCGCAGGGGGTCTCCGCGATCAGGCCGCGGCCCTTGCAGTCCACGCACGGGTCGGTGAGGGAGAAGCCGCCTCCGCCGCCCCGCGAGACCTGCCCGGTGCCGACACAGGTCGGGCACACGCGCGGTGTGCCGTTCTTGTCGCCGGTGCCGGAGCATGCCTTGCAGGGCGCCTGGGAGGACATACGGAGCGGCACCGTCGCGCCGTCGACCGCCTCCGTGAAGCTCAGCGTCACCTCGGACTCGATGTCCTGGCCGCGGCGCGGCTGCGTGCGGGTGCCCGCGCCGCCGCCCCGGTTGAACAGCCCGCCGAAGACGTCGCCGATGCCGCCACCGCCGCCGAAGCCGCCCTGGCCGCCACCGGCTCCGCCCGCGCCTCCGCCGAACAGGTCGCCGAGGTCGAAGTTGAACGAGCCGCCGCCCGCGCCGCCGGGCCCCGGACGGAACCCGCCGTTGCCGAACAGCGCGCGCGCCTCGTCGTACTCCTTGCGCTTCTTCGGGTCACCGAGGATGTCGTTCGCCTCGGAGATCTCCTTGAACCGCTCCTCCGCCTTGGGGTTGCCCTTGTTGGCGTCGGGGTGGTTCTCGCGGGCGAGCTTGCGGTACGCCTTCTTGATCTCGGCGTCGGTGGCGTCCTTGGGGACGCCGAGGACCTTGTAGTAGTCCTTCTCGATGAAGTCCTTGGTGCTCATCGCCCTCGACGTCCCTCCTCACTCATCTCTGCCGTGCCGGTCGTGTACGTGTCGTCAGCCCTTGTCCGGGCCACCGTTCTCCTTCTCGGCCTCCTCCTCGGAGGAGGCGTCGTCGGACGTGACGGTCTGCGCGCCGGGCTGCGGCTCGGCCACGGCCACCCGCGCGGGGCGGATGGTGCGCTCGCCGATCCGGTAGCCGGGCTGCAGGATCGCCACACAGGTCGTCTCGGTGACGTCCGGCGCGTACGAGTGCATCAGGGCTTCGTGCACGGTCGGGTCGAAGGGCTCGCCCTCCTTGCCGAACTGCTGCAGGCCCATCTTGGCCACGACCGTCTCCAGCGACTCCGCGACGGACTTGAAGCCGCCGACGAGCTCGCCGTGCTCACGGGCGCGGCCGACGTCGTCGAGGACCGGGAGCAGTTCGCCCAGGAGGTTCGCGATGGCGACCTCCTTGACGGCGATACGGTCCCGCTCCACGCGGCGCCGGTAGTTCTGGTACTCGGCCTGGAGCCGCTGGAGGTCCGCCGTGCGCTCGCCGAGCGCCGTACGCACCTGGTCCAGCTGTGCCGTCAGGCCGACGTCGTCCGACGCGGTCTTGTCGGAGGCTGACGAAGCTGAGGAAGCTGAGTCCCCGGCCGGGGCCGCCCCCTCCTGGTCGGAGGGAGCGGTCTTCGGCTCGGCATCTTCGGGGGCGGCGCCGGAGGGGACGTCAGGCTTCTCGCTCTTGTCGAAGCCCGGGGTCTCCTCCGTCACGCGGCACCGTCCTTACGGTCCTCGTCGACGATCTCGGCGTCGACGACGTCGTCGTCAGCGGCCTTGGCGTCACCCTGCGGGGCGCCCTCGGCGCCGCCCGCGGCCTGCGCGCCCTGGGCGTCGGCGTACATGGCCTGACCCAGCTTCTGCGAGACGGCGGCGACCTTCTCGGTGGCGGTGCGGATCTCGGCCGTGTCCTCGCCCTTGAGCTTCTCCTTCAGCTCGGTGACGGCGGTCTCGACCTCGGTCTTCACCTCGGCGGGAACCTTGTCCTCGTTGTCCTTGAGGAACTTCTCCGTCTGATAGACGAGCTGCTCGCCCTGGTTGCGGGTCTCGGCGGCCTCGCGGCGGGCGTGGTCCTCGTCCGCGTACTTCTCGGCCTCCTGGCGCATCCGGTCGACCTCGTCCTTCGGCAGCGAGGAGCCGCCGGTGACGGTCATCTTCTGCTCCTTGCCCGTGCCGAGGTCCTTCGCGGTCACGTGCATGATGCCGTTGGCGTCGATGTCGAAGGAGACCTCGATCTGCGGGACGCCGCGCGGCGCCGGGGGCAGACCGGTCAGCTCGAACATCCCGAGCTTCTTGTTGTACGCGGCGATCTCGCGCTCGCCCTGGTAGACCTGGATCTGCACGGACGGCTGGTTGTCCTCGGCCGTCGTGAAGATCTCCGAGCGCTTCGTCGGGATCGTCGTGTTGCGCTCGATCAGCTTGGTCATGATGCCGCCCTTGGTCTCGATACCGAGGGACAGCGGGGTCACGTCGAGGAGCAGGACGTCCTTGACCTCACCCTTGAGGACACCGGCCTGGAGCGAGGCGCCGATGGCGACGACCTCGTCCGGGTTCACACCCTTGTTGGCCTCCTTGCCGCCGGTCAGCTCCTTGACGAGCTCGGCGACGGCCGGCATGCGGGTCGAACCGCCGACGAGCACGACGTGGTCGATCTCGGAGAGGGCGATGCCCGCGTCCTTGATCACGTTGTGGAACGGCGTCTTGCAGCGCTCGAGCAGGTCGCTGGTGAGCTGCTGGAACTGGGCGCGCGTCAGCTTCTCGTCCAGGTGCAGCGGGCCCTCGGCGGACGCCGTGATGTACGGCAGGTTGATCGTGGTCTCCGTGGAGGAGGACAGCTCGATCTTCGCCTTCTCGGCGGCCTCGCGCAGGCGCTGGAGCGCCATCTTGTCCTTGGACAGGTCGACGCCGTGGCCGTTGTTGAACTGCTTGACCAGGTAGTCGACGACGCGCTGGTCCCAGTCGTCGCCACCGAGGTGGTTGTCACCGTTGGTGGCCTTGACCTCGACGACGCCGTCGCCGATCTCGAGGAGGGAGACGTCGAAGGTGCCGCCACCGAGGTCGAAGACCAGGATGGTCTGGTCGTCCTTCTCCAGGCCGTACGCCAGGGCGGCCGCGGTCGGCTCGTTGACGATACGCAGGACGTTGAGGCCCGCGATCTCGCCGGCCTCCTTGGTGGCCTGGCGCTCGGAGTCGTTGAAGTACGCCGGGACGGTGATGACCGCGTCGGTGACCTTCTCGCCCAGGTATGCCTCGGCGTCCCGCTTCAGCTTCTGCAGGATGAACGCGGAGATCTGCTGCGGGTTGAAGTCCTTGTCGTCCAGGTTGATCTTCCAGTCGGTGCCCATGTGGCGCTTCACCGAGCGGATGGTCCGGTCCACGTTCGTGACCGCCTGGCGCTTCGCGACCTCGCCGACCAGCACCTCGCCGTTCTTCGCGAAAGCGACGACGGACGGCGTGGTCCTGGCACCCTCGGCGTTGGTGATGACGGTGGGCTCACCGCCCTCCAGAACGCTGACGACGGAGTTAGTCGTGCCCAGGTCGATGCCGACCGCACGTGCCATTTCGATTCCTCCAGCTGACTACTTGAGTGGAACTGACTCAAGACTGCAACACCACCCCCCTCCACGTCAACAGACCTGAGTCCCACCCACTCAACTTTTATACGGCCCTTATGGGCAGCCCGCCGGAGCGGCACCTCTGAGCTGGGGTTTCACGCCCGTCGCCACACCTGCCGCCACACCCACCCCGACGCCTGCCGCCGCGGCCACCGCCACACCTACCGCCGCACCTACCGCGCGACGGCCGCCTCCCCCGCGACCCCGGTCCGTACCAACGCGAGCTCCGCGCCGAACCGGCCCGCACCCGCGAGCACCTGCGACAGCTCCGGCTCCCGGTCCACCTGGAGCAGCACCCGCTCACCAGGCGCGACGACCTCGTCCCACACCCCGTCGAGGCGCCTGATCCACGAGGTGTCCCGGTCCCCTAGCGCGTAGGGCAGCACCCGCCACGCCCGGTCCCGCTCGGCAGCCCTGCGCACACCGCACCGCGGCCCGCCGAACGGCTCGAAGGAGACGATGCGCCCCCGGTAGCCGCCCCGGCGCAGGCCGCGCCCGAAGCCGCCGTCGTGCGCGCCGGAGGCGAGGACGAGGTCGATCTCGTCCTGCCGAAGCCGCCGCACGAGCCCACCGAGCCCTCCGAGCCCTCCGAGCCCGCGCACTCCACCGAGGCCGATCATTCGCATAGGTGAAACCCCTTGGCTACGACACGCGTTCTGATCTCGCACAAGCTATGTCGATATGCCCGGATTTAGCGTGAATAACACGATCGGCCTGAGGCGCGCACACATGGGCGCGCGGCCTGAGGGCCGCCTCAGCGACACAGATCACCACTCGGGCGGCTACATTGCGACCGAGTAAGTGGGTAGTCTCGGACGGACCCCATAAGTTACCGCTTAGTAATCAGCTCGGTCATCAGGCCCGAGGAGCCCCAAATGCAACTCGCCGCGATCATCGTGTCGCTGGTTCTGATCGTGGTCGGCGTGGCCCTGTTCATCCGCGCCCTCCTGCAGATCGTCAACTTCATGCGGCTCGGTCAGAGTGTCCCCGCGGGCACCCGCACCGATGAGCCCGCACAGCGCACTGTCACCGTGGCCAGGGAGTTCCTCGGCCACACCCGTATGAACCGCTGGGGCGTCGTCGGTGTCGCGCACTGGTTCGTGGCCATCGGCTTCTA
>NZ_JAPHNL010000137.1 GCF_026274175.1 Streptomyces beihaiensis | reverse complement strand
CCCCGGAGGGCACCCCGCCGCCCGCCGAACTCGCCGCCACCGCCCGCCGGCTGCTCGCCGCGGCGGTCCGGATGGCCCGCTGGGCGGATACCACGCTCAGCCCCGGCAACAGCACGGCCGCCCGCGACGGGAAGGGCACCCTGGCCGACACGACCGCGGGCCGCGCCGCCGACGACCTCGGCCTGACGCTGACTCAGGTGCACGCCGACTGGGACACCGCGCGCCTCGCCGGGCTCGTCGAGGTGCACGGCGACACCGCCCGCCCCGGCTGGCGGCTGCGCGCCTGGGACCGGGACGACACCGCCGTGCTGCGCGGCTGGGTCGCCCTGTTCGACGCCTGGTCCCTCGTGCACCCGGCGCCCGAGGCCCTGGAGCCCGCCGCCGTCGCCGAAGTCGTCGAGGCCATGCCGCAGTTGCTGTCGTTCCTGCAGCTGATGGCGGGCCCGGTCGCCGCCGCCCAGCTCCTGGACCTCCTCGACCAGCGCGTCACGGAACTCCGTACGCAGCGCTGCGAGATCCCCTTCGGGCCGCAGCCCGAGCCCACCCCGCCCCAGGACACCCCGCTCCTGCCGCTGCTCGACTGGGCGCTGCGCGGCCTCGCCGCCGTCGGCGCGCTCACGTACGCCGACGGACAGGCCACGCTCACCCCGCTCGGCAGCTGGGCGGTCTGGGTCAAGCTGGAGCAGATCTGCGTCGCCGCCCAGTCCCCGGCGGGCAACATCGAGCAGAGCGCCGACGACATGCTGCGCGGCTGCGCGCGCCTGCGGCCCAAGGCGGCCCGCGCCGAGTACCGCGCCTGGCTCGCCGCCCGCGACATCGGCAACGCCGTCACCGAACTCCTCGACGCCGCCCGCGGCGAGGACGCCCTGCTGCGCGGCCTCGCCTTCGAGGCGCTGCGCGTCGTCGGAGCCCCCGCCGAGGCGGAGGTCCGGCGCGCCGCCGACGAGCCGGGCCTGCGCCCCTACGCGCTGCTCTGGCTCGCCGAGCACGAGGGCGCCGACCCCGAGGACGTCCACTCCGTGCTCACCCGCGAGGACGCCACCTGGCTGTGGGTCGACACCGCCGCCGCCGTCGCCGACCACGGCGAGGCCCCTCTCCTCGTACGGCACCTGGAGTCCGCGGTGCAGTCGACGGTGCCCGCCCTCCTGGAGGAGGTCCGTGCCGTGGGCCACCCGCGCACCGTGCAGGTCCTCGTCGCCCTGGCCGCCGCCCACCCGGACCCGGCGCTCGCCAAGGCGGTGCGGCGAGCGGCCTTCCAGGTCCACACGGGCGGGGCGTGAGCCTGAGCGGCGGCTAACCGAAGGTGTCGCACCGCGCCATGTCGCCGCTTGCGAGACCGCGCCGGAACCACTGCCGACGCTGGTCCGCCGAACCGTGCGTCCAGGACTCGGGCGTCACCCGGCCCTGGTAACGCCGCTGGATGCGGTCGTCGCCCACGGCCGCGGCCGCGTCCAGACCGTCGCGGATGTCCGCCTGCGTCAGCCGCGTGATCAACGGTCTGCCCGTGGACTCGTCGGGCGTCGTGGTGGCGTGGTGCGCCCACACGCCCGCGTAGCAGTCGGCCTGCAACTCGACCTTGACCGCGTTGCTGTTTTGCCCGGTGCGCCCGTCCTGGGAGCGCTTGAGGGTGCCCATCAGGTTCTGCACGTGGTGCCCGTACTCGTGCGCCACCACGTACGCCTGCGCGAACGGGCCGCCGCTCGCTTGGAACTTGGTGCGCAGCTCGTCGAAGAAGCCCAGGTCGAGATAGACCTTTCGGTCGCCGGGACAGTAGAAGGGCCCCACCGCCGAGGTCGCCTGACCGCACGCCGTGGAGACCTGGCCGGTGAAGAACACGGTGGGCGCGGACGAGTAGCGGCCCCGGCGGCGCCGGAACTCCTGGGCCCAGAAGTCCTGGACGCTGTTGACGACCGCGACCGTCCGGCAGTCCTGCTCGGCGTTGGCGTCCTGTCCCGTACGGCAGTGCCGCCGCACCTGCGCCGCGCTGGAGGCGGCCGACGCGGGGGAGCCGGTGTCCGAGGAGAGCCCGAACTCGTCGGTGCCGAAGAACAGGCCGATCAGCAGGGCGAGCAGACCGACGAGACCACCGCCGACCGTCGCCCGGCCGCCCGGCACCCGGCTGCCGCGCACGTCCTGGACCTCCGACGTGTCGAGCCGGGCGTCGTCGTCGAACTGCATGCGGCACCGCCTTCCGCGGGTCTCCTGATCCGCTTCCTCCGCGTCATCCTGTTACGCGCCCGGCCGCCGGGCCCCGCCCGAGGGCCGAACGGGGGAAAACCGTTTGCATCGCACCGTTAAACTGGCCCGCATGACGTTTCTTCTCTGGGTGCATTAGCGGCGCCGGCCGGATCCTCGCCCCGTCAACCAGCCACCGCCGTTAATCCTGTCCTGGAGCCCTTCCGTGATCACCGCATCCGGCATCGAACTGCGCGCAGGCGCGCGCATCCTCATCGAGAACGCATCCTTCCGCGTCGCCAAGGGCGACCGCATCGGCCTGGTCGGCCGCAACGGAGCGGGCAAGACCACCCTCACCAAGTGCCTGGCCGGTCAGGGCACACCCGCAGCCGGCACCATCACCAGCTCCGGCGAGGTCGGCTACCTGCCGCAGGACCCGCGCACCGGCGACCTCGACGTGCTCGCCCGCGACCGCATCCTCTCCGCCCGCGGCCTCGACGTCCTCATGCGCAAGATGCGCGAGAACGAACAGCGCATCGCCACCGGCAAGGGCGCCACACAGGCCAAGGCGATGAAGCAGTACGAGCGCCAGGAGACCGAGTTCCTCACCAAGGGCGGGTACGCCGCCGAGGCCGAGGCCGCCACCATCGCCGCCGCGCTCAACCTGCCCGACCGCGTCCTCGGCCAGCCGCTGCACACCCTCTCCGGCGGCCAGCGGCGCCGTATCGAGCTGGCCCGCATCCTCTTCTCCAGCGCGGACACCCTGCTGCTCGACGAGCCGACGAACCACCTGGACGCCGACTCGATCGTCTGGCTGCGCGACTACCTCAAGACGTACAGCGGCGGTTTCATCGTCATCTCCCACGACGTCGACCTGGTCGAGACGGTCGTCAACAAGGTCTTCTACCTGGACGCCAACCGCTCCCGGATCGACATCTACAACATGGGCTGGAAGCTCTACCAGCAGCAGCGCGAGGCGGACGAGAAGCGCCGCAGGCGCGAGCGGCAGAACGCCGAGAAGAAGGCCGCCGCCCTCAACGCGCAGGCCGACAAGATGCGCGCCAAGGCCACCAAGACGGTCGCCGCGCAGAACATGGCCCGCCGCGCCGACAAGCTGCTGGCCGGTCTCGAAGACGTCCGCCAGGCCGACAAGGTCGCCAAGCTGCGCTTCCCCGAACCGTCGCCCTGCGGCAAGACGCCGCTCATGGCGGAGGGCCTGTCCAAGTCGTACGGCTCCCTGGAGATCTTCACCGACGTCGACCTGGCCGTCGACAAGGGCTCCAGGGTCGTCATCCTCGGCCTCAACGGCGCGGGCAAGACCACGTTGCTGCGGCTGCTGGCGGGCACGGAGGAGCCCGACACCGGCAAGGTCGTCGAGGGCCACGGCCTCAAGCTCGGCTACTACGCGCAGGAGCACGAGACGCTCGACCCCGAGCGCACCGTCCTGGAGAACATGCGCTCCGCGGCGCCCGACCTCGACCTGGTCGAGGTGCGCAAGGTACTCGGCTCGTTCCTGTTCTCCGGCGACGACGTCGACAAGCCGGCCGGGGTGCTCTCCGGCGGCGAGAAGACCCGCCTCGCCCTGGCCACCCTGGTCGTCTCGTCCGCGAACGTGCTGCTCCTCGACGAGCCCACCAACAACCTCGACCCGGCCTCCCGCGAGGAGATCCTCGGCGCCCTGCGCACCTACAAGGGTGCCGTCGTCCTGGTCACCCACGACGAGGGCGCGGTGGACGCGCTCCAGCCGGAGCGGATCATCCTGCTGCCGGACGGCATCGAGGACCTGTGGGGCCAGACCTACGCGGACCTGGTGGCACTCGCCTGACACGGCGGCACCTGTCACCGGGCGTCGGCGTCACCGAGCGTCAGCACGGCGTGATCGAACGGACGGTCCGCGGCGGATGGATCATTCGGCTGAGTGTTGATCCTTCATCTGGGTGAGATCGCCTCGTACCTCCGTGTGTCGGCCACGGATTCCGTCGCGCCCCGGGGGATGGAGCCGTTGGGGCGCCTGGGCCGCCGCTGACCTGGCGGTTCTGGCGTGGGGGCGGTCCGGAGCGGTGCCGACACACACCGGAACCTCCTGTTCCGTTCGTGTGGATCCGTCCGGGACCCGCAATTCCGGGCGTACAGACCTTGCCGAATGGGTGGCCAGGAAGGCCACAAGGGGTGATCATGGGAATTCCAGAGCGCACTTCCCATGAGGAGGCACGGGTGGCCGAGACTCTGAAGAAGGGCAGCCGGGTGACCGGCGCCGCGCGCGAAAAGCTCGCGGCAGACCTGAAGAAGAAGTACGACTCCGGTGCGAGCATCCGGGCGCTGGCCGAGGAGACCGGCCGCTCGTATGGCTTCGTCCACCGGATGCTGAGTGAATCCGGTGTCTCGCTGCGCGGCCGCGGCGGCGCCACGCGAGGCAAGAAGGCCGCGGCGGGCTGACACGGCCGGGACCGCCCCCGCCCGGGGACGGTCCGCTCGCGTCAGGGTCGCCCGGGTCATCAGGGTCGCCCGGCTCGCCGGGATCCGTCCGGTGGGGCGACCCGTCCGGTGACCACCCGGTCGGCCCTCCGGCCGCCCGGGTGGTTACTGTGCAGTCACTTACGACCGCGCAGACCCGGAGGCCCAGATGACCATGCCCGCACCGCTGCTCGACAAGGACGGCGTCCGGCTCGAAGCCGACGACGCCGTCGCCACGGTGACACTGACCAACCCGGACAAGCGCAACGTCCAGAGCCCCGCCCTGTGGCGCGCGCTGACCGAGGCCGGCCGGGCGCTGCCGGGCGCCGTGCGGGTGGTCGTCGTGCGCGGCGAGGGCAAGTCCTTCTCGGCGGGCCTCGACCGGCAGGCCTTCACCCCCGAGGGCTTCGACGGCGAGCCGTCCTTCCTCGATCTGGCGCGCGGCGACGACGCCGTCCTTGACGCGACGATCGCCGAGTACCAGGACGCCTTCACCTGGCTGCGGCGCCCCGACATTCTGTCCGTCGCCGCGGTCCAGGGGCACGCGATCGGCGCGGGGTTCCAGCTCGCCCTCTCCTGCGATCTGCGCGTGGTCGCCGACGACGTGCAGTTCTCCATGCGCGAGACCAGCCTCGGCCTGGTGCCCGACCTGACGGGCACGCACCCGCTCGTCTCCCTGATCGGCTACGCCCGAGCCCTGGAGATCTGCGTGACCGGGCGCTACGTCCACGCCGACGAGGCCGCCCGCAGCGGCCTGGCCAACGTCGCCGTGCCCGCGGCCGACCTCGACGCCACCACCCGCGACCTGGTGGCGGCGCTCCTCGCCGCGCCCCGCGACGCCGTGATCGAGACGAAGGCCCTGCTCCAGGGCGTCACGGGCCGCACCCTCGACGAGCAGCGCACGGCCGAGCGGGCCGCGCAGGGCCGCCGCCTGCGCGACCTGGCGGGGCTCGGCGACTGAGCCGACGGCCGCGTCAGGTCTCGACCCGTGTGACCAGTACCGCCACCGTCGGCTCGTCCGCGAGCGCCACGGTGACCGCGCCGCGTACGGCCGTGGCCACGTCAAGGGTCCTGCGGTCCGAGGTCACCGCGAGCTCCACCCGTACGTGGCGGCGGGGCCGGGCGCCGGGGTGGGGCGCCGGTTCCTCGATGCGGACCGGACGGCCCAGGCCGCCGAGCAGGCCGGTCAG
>NZ_JAPHNL010000136.1 GCF_026274175.1 Streptomyces beihaiensis | reverse complement strand
CGCCGTGACAACGACCGTGGTGGTTTCCGTCGGGACGGCGACCGTGGTGGCCGCTCCTTCGAGCGCCGCGACGACCGTGGTGGCTTCCGCCGCGACGACCGTCCGTCGGGCCACCGCGGCAGCGACCGTCCGTTCAACCGTGACCGCCGCGACGACCGTCCGTCCAGCGGCCACCGTCCGTACGGCCGTCGCGACGACCACCGGGGCGCCGGTTCGGGCTCCGGTTCATTCGGCCGCCGCGACGACAAGCCGCGCTGGAAGCGGAACGGCTGAGTACAGCCGCATAGCGGCTGAGTAGCGCCTCACCGAAACGGGCTCCACCTCACAGGTGGGGCCCGTTTCGCATGATCAAGAGCATGCGCGGCCCCCGCCGAGGGAATCGCTGGGTGCATGACAAGCGAAGCGACAGGCGAACCGTCAGGCGAAGCGGCGGACGAAGCGGCGGACAAAGCGGCAGGCACCACGGCGGACGCCACCACGGCGGACGCCACCACGACGGACGCCACCACGACCCGGAAACCACCCCCGGACGCCTCGGATATCTCAGGCATCTCAGGTGTCTCAGGTGTCTCCAGCGCCACCAGCGTCTCCGGCGCCACCAGCGTCTCGGGCGTCTCCGGCGCCACCGACCTCACCGACGAGGAACGCCTCGCCCAACTCGGCTACACGCAGGTCCTGGCCCGCCGCATGTCCGCGTTCTCGAACTACGCGGTGTCGTTCACGATCATCTCGGTGCTCTCCGGCTGCCTGACGCTGTACCTGTTCGGCATGAACACGGGCGGCCCGGCGGTCATCACGTGGGGCTGGGTGGCCGTGGGTCTGATGACCCTGTTCGTGGGCCTGTCCATGGCCGAGATCTGCTCGGCGTACCCGACGTCGGCGGGCCTCTACTTCTGGGCGCACCGCCTCGCGCCCGAGCGGAGCGCGGCGGCGTGGGCGTGGTTCACGGGCTGGTTCAACGTGCTCGGCCAGGTCGCTGTCACCGCCGGGATCGACTTCGGGGCGGCGTCGTTCCTGGGCGCGTACCTGAACCTGCAGTTCGACTTCGAGGTCACCGCGGGCCGCACGGTCCTCCTCTTCGCGGCGATCCTGCTCCTGCACGGCCTCCTCAACACCTTCGGCGTACGGATCGTCGCCTTCCTCAACAGCGTGAGCGTGTGGTGGCACGTGCTGGGGGTGGCGGTGATCGTGGCCGCGCTCGCCCTCGTGCCCGACCACCACCAGTCGGCGTCCTTCGTCTTCGGCGAGTTCGTCAACAACACGGGCTGGGGCAGCGGCCTGTACGTGGTCCTGCTCGGCCTGCTGATGGCGCAGTACACCTTCACGGGCTACGACGCGTCGGCCCACATGACCGAGGAGACGCACGACGCGGCGACGGCGGGCCCGAAGGGCATCGTCCGCTCGATCTGGACGTCGTGGATCGCGGGCTTCGTGCTGCTCCTCGGCTTCACCTTCGCGATCCAGTCGTACCAGGGTGCCCTGACCTCCCCGACGGGCGCGCCCCCGGCCCAGATCCTCCTGGACGCACTGGGCGCGACCGCGGGCAAGCTCCTGCTCCTGGTGGTCATCGGCGCGCAGCTCTTCTGCGGCATGGCGTCCGTCACGGCCAACAGCCGCATGATCTACGCCTTCTCGCGCGACGGCGCCCTGCCGTTCTCCCGCGTCTGGCACACGGTCAGCCCGCGCACCCGTACGCCGGTGGCGGCGGTCTGGCTCGCGGCGTGCGGCGCGCTGGTTCTCGGCCTCCCGTATCTGATCAACGAGACCGCGTACGCCGCCGTGACCTCGATCGCCGTCATCGGCCTCTACATCGCCTACGTCATCCCGACGCTGCTGCGCCTGCGCAAGGGCACGGCGTTCGAACGCGGCCCGTGGCACCTGGGCCGATGGTCGACGGTGGTGGGCGTGGTGGCGGTGGCCTGGGTGGTCGTCATCACCGTCCTCTTCATGCTCCCGCAGGTCTCCCCCGTCACCTGGGAAACCTTCAACTACGCGCCCATCGCCGTCCTGGCCGTCCTCGGCTTCTCCGGCACCTGGTGGGCGGTCTCGGCCCACCGCTGGTTCCTCCGCTGACCCGCCGCCCCGGCGCAGGACACCCCGGACCCCGATACCCGATCGGAGTCCGGGACACGGCGGGCTATGCTCGTGGGGTGCGCCGTCGCGAGTCGGTGCGCGGACCCTTAGCTCAATTGGCAGAGCAGTGGACTTTTAATCCATTGGTTGTGGGTTCGAGTCCCACAGGGTCTACGGAGAAAGCCCAGGTCGACGAGGAGTCGAGCTGGGCTTTCGGCGTGGTGACGGTCGGCACGGACAGGTCGGCGCACCGCCGCATCGTGCCGATCTCCGGGGCGCCGCTGGGTCAGTGCCGCAGCAGCCAGGCGATCCGGTCGAGGGACGCGGAGTGGTAGGCGACGAGGATCGCGGCGAGCACCAACGCCTGGGCGTGGGCGCCGGCCGCGTAGAGCACGGCGGCGCCGCCGAAGAACACGGCGAGTTCGATCAGAAGCCGTATGCCGCCCGCCGTGGCGACGACGGTCTCGCCGTTGCGCGAGGCGTCGCCCGGGGTGGCGAAGGTCCCCCAGACGACGGCGACGAGGGCCGGTGCGGCGATCACCGTGAGGTACCGCGCCCAGCCGGGGGTCACGTGCCAGGCCCAGTAGCCGAAGCAGACGAGTGCCGTCAGCTCCAGCACGAACCTGAGGGCGAGCATGGCCGGGTTGTAGCCGATTCCGGTGGTCATCCGTCTTTTCTGCTCTCTTCGTGTGGTGCGCCGTCAGGCACGGGCGGGACCGGACGTGTTCGGTCGGTCACCAGGCGGTGGGCAGAGTGATGAGGCCGTTCACCAACCTGCCCTCGGGCCTGGGGCGTTCATTCTCGTCGACGGCGGTCCGCGGGTTCGGGAAACGACGCGGAAGGGAGCGAGCCGATGGAGATCCGCGGTGTCGCGCGGTCGAGACCGGCCGGGCCGGCTCGTGCGGCGGGCACGTCACCGGCCGGGCCGGAAGGCGTAGGGCGTCAGCGGTGCGGAGCCCTCCACCTCGTCGAGGTAGTAGCCGGAAGGGGTCATCGCCCACACGTCGTCCGTGTCGTCGCGGACGGGCTTCAGCGTCGTACGGGCCGTCCGCGCGCGTGCTCGCTCGATGACGGCGTCGAATTCGTCATGCGTCATCGTGATCACCTCGCCTGATCCCATGGTGCGGCGGGCGCCGACCGCGGTCACGGGGCGCGTGTCCCCGTCCCCTGGGGTCGTTGAGCCGTCGGGTGTGGACCGTTCGGCCTAAGGCCCCGTCCAGCGGCCGATCTCGCGGGTGAGTTCAAGGCCCAGGTAGTGGTCCAGGAGGGCGAAGGTCTCGAACTTCGCCCCGTTCGGCAGGTCGTCCGAGGTCTCGGCGCGGCGCAGCAGGGCGACGACGGCGGGCGTGTCCAGGTCGTCGGCGAGCGCCGTGGCCGCGGCGCTCCGGAACGCGTCGGGCACCGGTTTCGACGGGGCGCGGGCCCAGTCCGCGACGGCGCGCCGCCATTCCCGCAGCGCCCGCTCCGCCTCGGTCAGGGCGAGCGGGGGCAGGGTGAGCGGTGAGCGGTAGGGGAGGGAGAGGAGCGCGAGGCGCAGGGGGAGCGGGTCGGCGTCGAGGGGCGGCTCCGGCGCGTTGGGACGGCGTACGGTGCCCGTCTCCAGCCACAGGCCCTGGTCGCCGTCGCGTGTGCCGTCGGCGAGGACACGCACGTCGGGCGGGCCGCCCAGGAGGGCGGTGGCTTCGCCGGGGCCGGTGAACGCGGACGGAGGCCGTACGCCGAGCGCGTCCGTCAGGGAGCGCAGCCGCCGGTGGTGCTCCGGCGCCGGGTCGGCGGTCTCGCAGACCCAGTCCACCTGGCCGCCGCCGGATTCCACCGTTCGCATCAGTACGTCGGTGAGGACGAGGACACGCGCGGCCGTCGCCCCCGCGCCGTCCTCCCCCTCGGGCAGTTGCGCGCAGACGCGCAGCGGGCGGCGGTGCGCCGGGGAGAGGGGAACGGCCCGGCCCGTGCGGCCGTCGGTCATCGTCAGCATCGTCCGGGACCCTTCGGTCGGTGGGTGGCCCCGAGGCGCCCGCAGCGCCCGGCAGAGCCCCGCAGCGCCCGGCAAGAGCCCCGCAGCGCCCGGCAGAGCCCCACAGCGCCCGCAGCGCCCCGATCAGTGTCCTCCCGCGCCGCCGGGGCTACAACCGGGCTCCAGCGGTTCACGGTTCCTGGTCCACGGTCTACCCGCCCTGGTCCTCCTTGCGCGGCGCGTCGAGCCGGCCGTCCAGCCAGGGCAGTGCCTTCGGGTACATGCCCTGCCACGTGTTCCAGTTGTGGCCGCCCCTGGGCACCACGTCGGTCGCCACCTCCACGCCCGTTCCGGCGGCGTCCTCGCGGAACCGGTCGATGTACGAGGGCGGGCTGTCCGGGTCCTGCTTCGACGTGGCGAGGAAGAGGGCGGGGGACGGCTTGAGCGGGGTCGTGCGCGCGGCGCGGAGCAGGCCCATCGGGCTCGTCCGTGCGCGCAGCCGGGCGTCCTCCACGACGTCCGGGTCGCCGGTCAGCGGGTCCGGGTCGAGCGCGGCGCCCGCGGCGAACTTGTCCGGGAACTGCAAGGGGAGCCGCGCCGCGCAGTACCCGCCGGTGGAGAGCCCCATCAGGCCCCACCCCCGGGGTGAGGGCAGCGTACGGAAGTTCCGGGAGATCAGGTCGGTGACGTCGGAGGCGATCCAGGTCGCGGTCCTGCGGTGCGGCAGGTCGGTGCAGTCCGTGTCCACGCCGCCGGGGTCGACGATCGGCATGACCAGGATCGCCTCGTGCGCGAGCCCCTGGCCGACGAGGTCACGGAACCGGCCCGGCATGCCGCCCCGGTCCAGCCAGGTCTGCGGTGAGCCGGGCACGCCGTGCAGCAGCATCACCACCGGGTAGTGGGTGGTGCGCCGCGCCGCCTCGTCGTATCCGGGCGGCGTCGACACGAGGACCTCGCCCGCAAGTCTGGAGCGCTCGCCGCGGAAGTACGTGGTGCGCACACCGCCGTTGGCGGGGGAGAACTTCGCGCGCGTGGCGGGCGGTCCGGTCATGTTGCCGGTGCCGCCGTTCTCCGTTCCGAGCAGGTCGTCCCAGGACGCGTACAGGCCGTAGTCGTTGTTGATGACGGTGGCGACCGTGGCGATCGCGGTCAGTTGGCACAGCACGATCAGGCCGGTGCGCAGCGGCCACCGCACCCACCCGGGGCCGCGGACCTTGCCCCAGAGGAACAGGGTGGTGAGCACCATGAGGAACGTGACGATGTTGAGCGTCACGAAGAACGAGGTGCTGGTCAACTCCACGGCAAGACGATGGCACGCGGGTGGCGGCGGGCCGCGGAGGCGTAGCCGTGCGTCAACGCCGGTCGGCCGAAAAAGCCCGGTCGCTCGCTCGTGGTGCGAGACGTCCGTGTGTCCGAGGCCAGACGTCCGAGGGCCCGGACTACTGGAGGCGGTCCGTCAGCTCCTCGGCGAACACCTGGGACAGCGGCTGCGGGCCCACGTACTGCTGGCAGTTGCACCGGGCGGCCTCGTAGCGCAGAGGCTTCTTGTTCTCGTCCCAGGCCACGGGCGTCTCGACCTGCTCGTGGCAGTGTCCCTGCTTGTCGTGCTTGGCGAGATGGTGGGTGCAGCCGCAGACCGGCTCCGGCGGCTGGTTCTGCGCCTCCAGCGCCAGCCGCTCCTGTTTCGTCGCCTCCAGGCGTTCCATCTTGCGCTGGTGCCGGGTGCGCAGGGCGGTACGGGCGTTGTCCACCACCCACGCGAATCCGCCCGTCCAGAACAGGATGAGCACCACCCATATCCAGTTCATGCGTTTCCTTTCCCCCGTCGCTCGGCCGCGTCGCCGCGGCACCCCCTCAGGATAGGCGTGTGGCGCGGGTGCCCGGGAGCGTCCGCCCGCCGGTGGTGGTGACACTTCTGTCCGGCCGCGCCGACGCGCATCGCGCCCACGAACATCGCGTCGGCGTCGGTCACGGCGTCGGCCAGGCTGCCGCAGCACACCGCAAGGAGCAGGCCGCCGGCGACGAGCGGCAGCACGCGCCGGCCTGCGCCTGCGCGTACCAGGTGGCCGGGTGGAGGCGGGCGCGGCTGCGCTTGGCAGATCG
>NZ_JAPHNL010000135.1 GCF_026274175.1 Streptomyces beihaiensis | reverse complement strand
CCTCGCCACATGGACCGGCGCCTGCCCCACCTGCCACCGCGACATACCCACCCCGACATCAACCTGACCAAGCACTACTAGAACCGGCCACGAGCCGCCCCGGATCCGGGGCGATTGTCAGTGGGATGGTCTTCAATGGCGTTCAAGGACGTTCATTCATCGACGTTCATGGACGGTCGAGGACGGTCGAGGGGAGAGAAGGGAGGGGGAGCCACGATGGTGTCCACGGAGCGGTTCCTGGCCTTCGGCGCCGTGTCGCTGCTGGTGATCGTCATCCCGGGACCGAGTGTGCTGTTCGTGATCGGCCGTGCACTGGCCCACGGTCGGCGCACGGCGGTGGCGACGGCCCTGGGAAACGTGGTCGGTTCGTATCTGCTGGTGGTGGCGGTGGCCCTGGGCGTCGGCTCGTTGGTGGAGCGCTCGGCGGAGCTGTTCGTGGCGGTGAAGCTGGCGGGCGCCGCATATCTGGTCTGGCTGGGCATCCAGGCACTGCGGCACCGGCACGCGATGAGGGCCGTCGACATACGGGGCCCGGCGGGCCCGGCGCGCGGTGATCTGCGCACGGTGCTCGACGGGGCGCTGGTGGGGGCGACGAACCCGAAGGGCATCGTGTTCTTCGCGGCGGTGCTTCCGCAGTTCGTGGACCACGGCGCAGGTCATCTGCCCGCGCAGATGCTGGTGCTGGGGCTGATACCGATCTCGATCGGCCTGGTCACGGACACGCTGTGGGGGCTGACGGCGTCGGCGGCGCGCAACTGGTTCGCGCGCTCGGACCACCGGCTCTCACTGATCGGCGGCACGGGCGGTTTCGCGCTCATCGGGCTCGGCGTGGCGGTGGCGGCGACGGGCCGCGCGGACTGACGCCCGTCAGTTCCGTACCGTCCCGAAGGCCACGGTGACCGGGCCGGGCGCTTCGAGCACGGCGGCGGTGCGCTCCGCCTCGTGGACGAGTTCGTCGCGCTGAGCCCGGGTGAGGTCGGCGAAGGGCTCCAGGGTGAGGGTGGCGCCGTACTTGCGGCCCCGGCCTCGGTCTCGGCCCCGGTCTCCGTGGTGGCCTGCGTCTCCCGTGTCTCCGCTCTCGTCCAGGGCCCACAGCCCGGCGAGCATCCCGTCCACCAGGAACGTCGGATACACCTTGTTGGTCTGCCAGTTGCGCCCCCTGTCGACGGCGCGCACCACGCGGGTGCGGTCGGCGTGCGAGAGGAGGACGTTGTCGTACTCGGCGAGCAGCCGCGGCGGTGCCGGGGTGTCCTCGTCGGGGCGCGGGGCGTCGGGCAGGTCGAACAGCTCCACGCCCTCCGGGGCGCGGAACGTCGTGAGCCGGGGCCTGAGCCGTTCGAAGGCGTCCTTGGTGCGGGTGATCCCCGCCCACTGCTGGAAGTCCTTGACGGAGGCGGGCCCGAAGGCGCCGAGGTAGCGCAGCACCGCGGTGTCGAGCACGGCCGCCGGGTCGGGTGCGGAGGCCGGGCCAGGTGCTGAGGCCGGGTCGGGTACGGGCGGGCACACGGTCTCGTCCCCGAACCAGCGCCCGGCGGTGGTGAGACGGACTCCCCCGCTGCGCCGCCACAGGCCCCGCGGGGTGACCTGGACCAGCGGCAGCAGGCAGCGCGCCGCGACGGAGAGTGCCCGGGGCTCGGCGTGCCGCCAGTGCCCGAGAAGCAGTTCCCGGATCTGTTTCGGCGTGCGTGGCTCCTGCTCGACATAGGCGCGCGCCAGGGCGGCGAGCCGGTCCAGGTCGACGCCGGTGAGGCCGGCGCGGAACTGGCGCAGCTCGCGCTCGCGGGCGGGCCGGGTGAGCGGGTGCAGGATCCGGAGGTCGTCGGCTGTGTGCAAGTGGATCGTGGAGCGCAGAGTGACGGTACGGGCCAGGCGCCGGGACTCGATCGCCTCGCAGAGGTGGGCGGGGGTGAAGTCGGTGAGGCGGGCGACGAGCGCGACGTACGGCGGGCGCACCTCTTGGGCCTGGAGTCCGGCGAGGTGGGTGACGGCCTGCTCGGCGGTCATCGGGGCGCGCCGGAGGAGGCACTGGCGTTCCAGGGTGGCCCGGCCGAGGGCCCGGGCCGTCAATGGCTTCGTCGTCATGGGACGGACGGTAGCGGTGAAAGAGGTCAGATTCTGTCCGCGATGTCTGTCCGCGATGCGGTTCCGTCGTGGGGTCCGTGTGCTGGTTACGCTGCCTCGGGACGGACCGGAGCCAACGGTGGCGGGAGGCGGCGATGCCGCGACGGCAGGATCGGGCGGGGCAGGGTGGCGGCCGCCGCTCCACATGGCGCCGCGGCGCGGGCCAGCGGCCATCGACGGGTGCGCCCGAGCCGCCCGCCCCCGAGCCGGAGCCACGGCGGGAGCCGGTCGACACCGCGGGCAGCATCGTCCACACGGCTGTGTACCGGGACGGAGTGCGGGTCGCGACGCCGGAGACGCTCACGGACACGTACCGGCAGCTCCACGCCGATCCGGAGACCGTCGCGTGGATCGGCCTCGCCCGGCCGACCGAGGCCGAACTCAAGTCACTGGCCGCCGAGTTCGACCTGCATCCACTCGCCGTGGAGGACGCGATGGAGGCGCACCAGCGGCCGAAGCTCGAGCGGTACGGTGAGACGCTCTTCGTGGTGCTGCGCGCCGCCCGCTATCTGGACGCGCCGGAGGAGGTCGACTTCGCGGAGCTGCATGTGTTCGTCGGTCCGGACTTCGTCATCACGGTCCGGCACGGCGCGGCCCCGGACCTGTCGGCGGTGCGGCGCCGTATGGAGCAGAGCCCGGAGCTGCTGCGGCTCGGCCCGGAGGCGGTGCTCTACGCGATCCTCGACGCCGTGGTGGACGGGTATGTGCCGGTCGTCGCCGGTGTGCAGAACGACATCGACGAGATCGAGACGGAGGTCTTCTCCGGCGCCCCGGAGGTCTCCCGCCGCATCTATGAACTCTCCCGCGAAATGGTCGAGTTCCAGCGGGCGACGCGGCCGCTGGTCGGCATGCTGCACGGCCTGATGGCGGGCTTCGCGAAGTACGGGACGGACGAGGAGTTGCAGCGCTACCTGCGTGACGTCGCGGACCACGTCACCCACACCAGCGAGCGCGTCGACTCGTTCCGTGAGGCGCTCGCCGACATCCTCACGGTCAACGCGACGCTGGTGACCCAGCAGCAGAACGCGGAGATGCGGGCGCTGGCCGAGGCGGGATTCGAGCAGAACGAGGAAGTCAAGAAGATCTCCAGCTGGGCGGCCATTCTCTTCGCGCCCACTCTCGTCGGCACGATCTACGGGATGAACTTCGACCGGATGCCGGAGCTGAGCTGGAGTTTCGGCTATCCGTTCGCGATCGGCCTGATGGGGGTCGTCTGCGTGACGCTGTACGTGATCTTCAAGCGGAGGGACTGGCTCTAGGACTCGGCTCCCTTGTCGCTGGGTAGACTGACCTACCTAGCAGCTCGGTATCTCGCCGTCTCGGTATCTCGCCGTCTCGGTATCTCGGCATCTCGCTACCTGACGACCATGGGAGGGCCGCATGGCCAGGACCGGCGACGCCGCCGCACCCCGCGGCACCCGGCGCGGTGCCGCGCGCGAACTGCTGCTCGCCGCCGCGGCCCGCCGCTTCTACGCGGACGGGGTGGCCGCCACCGGCATCGACACCATCACCGCCGAGGCGGGCGTGGCCAAGATGAGCCTCTACAACAACTTCTCGTCCAAGGCCGATCTGGTCCGGTCCTACCTGGACGCACGGCACGAGGAGTGGCTCGGCCTTTACCGCAAGCGTCTGGAGGGCGTCGGCGACGATCCGCGCGGCGGGGTCCTCGCCGTCTTCGACGCCTACGCCGACCACGCCGCGCTCGCGTACGAGCACGGGTTCCGCGGGTGCGGCCTGCTCAACGCGGCCGCCGAGCTGCCCGCCGGGGACGAGGGGCGGAACATCGTACGCAGGCACAAGGAGGAGGTGGAGTCGCTGCTCGCCGGGCACCTCGCGCGGCTGCTGTCCGACCGACCGCAGGAGGCCCCCGCGGCGGCGGAGCATCTGGCGTTCCTGCTGGAGGGAGCGACGGCCCGCGCCGGTCTCGAGGGCACGGGCGACCGGCTCGGGCACGCCCGGCGCATGGCGGCCGAGCTACTGGAGCGCTGGTGACGCCCCGCTCAGGCGCGCTGCCGGGCGCGGGGGCGCTGTGCGTGCTCCTCGCGGCCACGCTGTGGGGCACCACAGGGACGGCGGCGGCCTTCGCCCCGGCCGTCGGCCCCCTCGCGATCGGGGCCGTCGCCATGGGAGTCGGCGGGCTGCTCCAAGCCCTGGTCGCCGCGCCGCGTATCGCCCGTGCGGCGTCCGCGCTGGCCGTGCGGCGTGGAACCGTGGCGCTCGGGGCGGTGTCGGTGGCGGCGTATCCGCTGGCGTTCTACAGCTCCATGCGACTGGCGGGGGTCACTGTCGGGACCGTGGTGTCGGTCGGTTCGGCCCCGCTCGTATCGGCGGTGATCGAACGTGTCGCGGACCGGCGCGGGCTCAGCCGCCGCTGGGCGGCCGGTGCCGCGCTCGGCGTCTGCGGGACCGCACTGCTGTGCGTGGCGGAGGCGGCGCGGGCCGGTTCCGGGGCCACGGCGGGAACGGAAGCGGGTTCGGGCGCCGGTGCCGGTGCCGGGCCCGCCGCGCAGACCGTGCTCGGTGTGGGTCTCGGCCTGGTCGCCGGGGCGACGTACGCCCTGTACGCCTGGGCCGCTCACCGCCTCATCCGCCGCGGCATCCCGTCCGGCGCCGCCATGGGAACCGTCTTCGGAATCGGCGGGCTGCTGCTCATGCCGGTGCTCGTCGCCACCGGGGCCCCGCTGCTCGACTCGTGGTCGGCCACCGCCGTCGGCGCGTACATGGCGCTCGTGCCCATGTTCCTCGGGTACGTGCTGTTCGGCTGGGGCCTGGCGCGCGTTCCGGCGTCCACCGCGACGACGCTCTCGCTCCTGGAACCGGCGGTCGCCGCCGCCTTGGCCGTCGTCGTGGTCGGCGAGCGCCTTCCCGTGCTGGGCTGGGTGGGCGTCGCCCTGGTCGTCGGCTGCCTCGCCGTGCTCACCGCGCCCGTGAGCCGGGCACGGCGGGAGCCGCTCGGCACCGAGTTGACGACGCACACACAACCCGCACACCGTCTCCTGCCCGGGGAACGCGCCTGATCCCTGGTCAGCGCGCTCACACGCGCGCCCGGCCCGCTGTGAGACAGAAGTGACCCGGCCCACTCCCCCACGTCACGGACCGGAAAATCCGGCTCTCCACGATCAGCCGCACCCACGTCCGGTGAGAGAAGCGGAGAGCCACGCCATGTCCTATGTCAGCCCACCGGAGTTCGTCCGGAAGATGATCGACGCGGGTGAGTCCAAGGTCTTCATGTCCGCGCGCGACACGGTGATCCGCGCGTACATGGCCGGTGCCATCCTCGCGCTGTCGGCCGTGTTCGCGGTCACCATCACCGTGCAGACCGGCCAGGCGCTCTTGGGGGCGCTGCTGTTCCCGGTCGGCTTCTGCGTGCTCTACCTGATGGGCTTCGACCTGCTGACCGGAGTCTTCACGCTCACCCCGCTGGCCCTGATCGACCGCCGTCGCGGCGTCAGGCTCCGTGGTGTGCTGCGCAACTGGGGCCTGGTCTTCGTCGGGAACTTCGCCGGAGCCCTGACCGTCGCCGTCATCATGGCGGTGATCTTCACTTACGCGTTCACGGTGGACCCGAACGCGATCGGGCAGAAGATCGGTCACATCGGCGAGCTGCGCACCATCGGCTACGCCGACCACGGCGCCGCGGGCATGCTCACCCTGTTCCTGCGCGGGGTGCTGTGCAACTGGATGGTCTCCACGGGTGTCGTCGCCGCGCTGATGTCCACGTCCGTCTCGGGCAAGGTCATCGCCATGTGGATGCCCATCCTGCTGTTCTTCGCCATGGGCTTCGAGCACTCGGTCGTGAACATGTTCCTGTTCCCGTCCGGGCTCATGCTCGGCGGCCACTTCACCTTCGGTGACTACCTGATGTGGAACGAGATCCCCACCGTCGTGGGCAACCTGGTCGGCGGCATCACCTTCGTGGGCCTCCCCCTGTACGCGACCCACGCCCGTACGGCGCCGCGCCGCGCCGCAGCCCCCGGAGTGCCGGCCCCCGCCGGTCCGGAGCCTGAGCCTGTGCCCGAGGCACGTGTGTGACGTCGGTCGGTCCGCCGCCGCCCGGCCGGGGTCAGCCCCAGACGGCCTCGGCCACGGCGGCTCCCAGGAACGCCGAGCCGAGGCCGGCCACCACGCTGCCGACGACGTTGACGGCGGCGAGAAAGCGGGCGCCGTCCTCGGCGAGGCGCAGGGACTCGTAGGAGAAGGTCGAGTACGTGGTCAGGGCGCCGCACAGGCCGGTGCCGAGCAGGAGCGCGAGGTGCGAGGAGGCGGCGCCCGCGGAGACCGCCCCGGTGACGAGGCCGAGCAGCAGCGCCCCGACGACGTTCACGGAGAACGTGCCCCAGGGGAAGACGGTGTCGTGCCGGGACTGCACGGTGCGGTCGGTGAGGTAGCGCAGCGGAGCGCCGATCATGCCGCCCGCGATCACGAGGAGCCAGTTCACGCGGGACCGGCCCCTTCCGTGCGGGTCGCACGGCGCCCGGCGTCCGAGTCGCGGCCCACGTACCTGATGACCTCGCAGTCGTCGAGGAGGACGAGCCCTTCCTCCACGAGTTCGTCGAGCTGCGGCAGGAAGGCCCGTACGCGCGCGTCGGTGTCGACGATGACGATCGCCACCGGCAGATCCTCACTGAGCGAGAGCAGCCTGCTGGTGTGGATCAGGGACGAGGCACCGAAGCCCTCGATCCCCTTGAAGACGGAGGCTCCGGCGAGTCCGGCGCCTCGCGCGCGGTGCACGATCTCGGCGTAGAGCGGCTTGTGACGCCAAGTGTCGTTCTCGCCGATGATGATGGTGACACGCAGCGCGGTCCCGGTCAGCCGGCTGCCACTCCTGAGGCGCGCCACACCGCCCCCGAAGGCCGCGGAACCCCTTGGGTCCTCGGAGT
Source organism: Streptomyces beihaiensis (assembly GCF_026274175.1). Lineage (GTDB taxonomy): Bacteria > Actinomycetota > Actinomycetes > Streptomycetales > Streptomycetaceae > Streptomyces > Streptomyces beihaiensis. The sequence goes on along the minus strand of NZ_JAPHNL010000135.1, from coordinate 57,729 downwards.
CCTTGACGCCCTTGGCGTTCTTGGCGTCCTGGGTCATCGGCTCCTCCACTCGATGACGCGGCGGGTGAGGTGGGCCGCGGTCCAGACCGCGGCGAGCGCCGCGCACACGGTCAGCGCCAGGTAGCCGAGAGCGGCGGCCGGGTGACCGTCCTCGATCAGGTGCCGGGTGTCCACGACGTACGTCGAGAAGGTGGTGAAGCCGCCCAGGACACCGGTTCCGAAGAACGGGCGGACGAGACGGTGGGCGGCCCAGACGTCCGAGATGACGACCATGAAGACACCGATGACGGCGCAGCCCACGGCGTTCACCAGGAGGGTCGTCCACGGGAAGGCACCGGACGCGGTCGGCCACAGCAGCGACGCCCCGTACCGGGCGGCCGCTCCGGTTCCGCCGCCGAGCGCCACGACAACGAGCACGGGTCCCTGACCGCGCCACCGGGCCCCGCGCCGCACCGGTACGCGCAGGCCGATGTCCGGATCGACGGGTTCGTCGACGGGTTCGTGGAGCGTGGGGGCGGGCCTGTTCTCCACCGATGCTCCTCTTCGTCTCCTCGTCACCTCGTCACCGCGCCGAAAGCCTACCGTGACCTGCGTCGACCGACCCGGCAGGGGCGGCCGCCCACGGCGCGCGGGTACGAACCTCGTCAAACTCGTCGAAGTACGGGACGCGACGCTGGTCATCGGCGGCGGAACGTACGACCCTGGCAAGTACCAGCACCAGCATCCGAGGAGCCGACAGTGCGCGCACGTGACCTCGCGGTCGAGTACGAGACGGTGAGCGTCGACAGCGACGCCACCCAGGCCGCCCGTCTGATGGCCGAACAGCGCCTCCCCGCGCTGCTCGTGCTCGACACGGACGGTTCCCCCAAGGCGGTCCTTCCGGCGTCGCAGCTGGTGAAGGTGCTCGTGCCCGCCTACGTCGTGGAGGACCCGGCGCTCGCCGCGGTCGTCGACGAGCGGCACGCCGACCGGCTGTGCCAGGCGCTCAAGGGCCGCAGCGTCGGCGACTGCCTGTCGTCGAAGGCGGCGACGCCCCCGATCGCGGCGCCCGACGACACGGCCCTTGAGGTGGCGGCGCTCATGGCGCAGGTGCGCAGCCCGCTCGTCGCCGTCGCCGAACCCTCGGACAACGGCCGCACCCGGCTGCTCGGCGTGATCACCGCCTCGCATCTGCTGCAGGCGCTGCTCGGCGTCAGCGACACGGTGTGACCCACGGCCGACAGCCCGCGACCCCAGCAGTACGGAGCAGCAGCACGCAGCTGACATGCAAAACCGCAGACCGGGCCGCTATAAACCCACGTTATACATACTGTGTATAGTGCTCGCATGCCTGCCTCACCTGAAAAGATGATGAAAATCCGCAAGGGGTTCCGCGCGGCCGCCGTCCTCGTCACCGCCGGGGCCCTCTCCCTCGGCCTGACGGGCTGCACCAAGTACGACACGACCGCCCCGAGCACCGTCCGGAAGACCGACGCGGGCGCGAAGTTCGGCACCGTGGACTGCCGCAAGGCCAAGTGCGTCGCGCTCACCTTCGACGCGGGGCCGAGCGAGAACACGCCCCGGCTGCTCGACATCCTCAAGGAGAAGAAGGTCCCCGCGACGTTCTTCCTGCTCGGCAAGAACCACGTGATGAAGCATCCGGACCTGGTCAAGCGGATGGCGCGCGAGGGTCACGAGCTGGGCAGCCACACGTGGGACCACAAGATCCTCACGGACATCAGCGACGACCAGATCCGCCAGGAGCTCAAGCGCACGGACGACGCGATCGAGAAGCTGACCGGCAAGCGCCCCACTCTGATGCGGCCGCCGCAGGGGCGGACGAACGACCACGTCAGCAAGCTGGCCAAGCAGGAGGGGCTCGCGCAGATCCTGTGGGACGTGACGTCGAAGGACTACAAGGAGCCGCCGGCGCGGACGATCAGGGAGCGGACCCTGAAGCAGACCCACCGCGACTCGATCATCCTGCTGCACGACCTGTACAAGAACACCGTCCCGGCCGTGCCGGGCATCATCGACGCGCTCAAGGCGAAGGGGTACGTCTTCGTGACGGTCCCTCAACTCCTCGCTCCGGGCAAGGCGGAGCCGGGCAAGATCTACAAGCCCTGACGCCCCGCCCTCGGCGTGCGGGTCAGGCCACCGAGCCGATCGTGCGGGCCGCGCCCGGCTCGTGGTGGATCGGGGTGTGCGCGCCGGTCAGCGAGAGGCCACTGCCGCCGCGCCGGTTCGCCACGATCTGCGATGCGATGGAGACCGCGACCTCCTCGGGCGTACGGGCTCCGAGGTCGAGCCCGATCGGCGAGCGCAGGCGGGCCAGTTCGAGCTCGGTGACGCCCACCTCGCGCAGCCGCTCGTTGCGGTCCAGGTGGGTGCGGCGCGAGCCCATGGCGCCGACGTACGCGACCGGGAGGCGCAGCGCCAGCCGGAGCAGCGGGACGTCGAACTTGGCGTCGTGGGTGAGCACGCACAGCACCGTGCGGCCGTCGAGGGCACCGGCGTCGCGTTCGCGCTCAAGGTACGTGTGGGGCCATTCCACGACGATCTCGTCGGCGTCGGGGAAGCGCGCGGCCGTGGCGAAGACCGGTCGGGCGTCGCAGACGGTGACGCGGTAGCCGAGGAACTTGCCCATGCGGACCAGGGCCGACGCGAAGTCGATGGCGCCGAAGACGATCATGCGGGGGGCGGGGACCGACGACTCGACCAGGAGGGTGAGCGGGGCGCCGCAGCGCGAGCCCTGTTCGCCGATCCCCAGCGTGCCGGTGCGGCCGGCGTCCAGGTAGGCGGCGGCCTCGTCGGCCACCGTTCGGTCCAGTTCGGGGTGGGCGCCGAAGCCGCCCTCGGTGGCGCCGTCGGCGTGGACGAGCAGGGCCCGGCCCATCAGCTCCGCGGGACCGTCCACGACACGGGCCAGCGCCGCCGCCTCCCCGACGGCGGCGGCGCCGAGCGCCGCGGTGAAGACCTCACGCACCGTCCGGTCCGCCGACCGGACGGGCGTGACGAGGATGTCGATGACGCCGCCGCAGGTCAGACCCACGGCGAAGGCGTCGTCGTCGCTGTAGCCGAAGCGCTCGACGTGCGTGATGCCGTCCTCGAGCGCCTGCCGGCACAGCTCGTAGACCGCTCCTTCCACACAACCGCCGGAGACCGATCCGATCGCGGTGCCCTCGCTGTCGACGGCGAGCGCCGCGCCCGGCTGCCGGGGCGCGCTGCCGCCGACGGCCACCACGGTGGCCACGGCGAAGTCGCGTCCCTGCTCGACCCACCGGTGCAGCTCTTCGGCGATGTCCAGCATGTGCGGTCTCCTTAGCGGTTGTGTGCGAGGTGACGGACGGGGGTCAGTGGACGCCCAGCCATGCCTCGATCGGGTGGAGGCAGAAGTACACGAGAAAGATCACCGTCATGCCCCACATGAGGACGCCGATCTCCCGCGCCTTGCCCTGGGCGATCTTGATGGCGACCCACGAGATGACGCCCGCGCCGACACCGACGGTGATCTGGTACGTGAACGGCATCAGGACCACGGTGAGGAACACCGGGATCGCGGTGGCGCGGTCCGACCAGTCCACGTGCCGGGCGTTCATCATCATCATCGCGCCGATGACGACGAGGGCGGCGGACGCGACCTCCTGCGGGACGATCGCGGTGACCGGGGTGAAGAAGAGGCAGGCGGCGAAGAACAGACCGCTGACGGCGGAGGACAGGCCCGTGCGGGCGCCCTCGCCGACGCCGGTGGCGGACTCCACGAACACCGTCTGCCCGGAGGCGCCGGAGAGGCCGCCGATCGCGCCGCCGGCGCCGTCGATGAACAGCGCCTTGGACAGGCCCGGCATACGGCCCTTGTCGTCGGCGAGACCGGCCTCGGTGCCGACGCCGATGATGGTGGCCATCGCGTCGAAGAACCCGGCGAGCACGAGCGTGAAGACGATCATGGTGACGGTCATGGCGCCGACATGGCCCCAGCCGCCGAACTCGACATGGCCGAAGAGTGAGAAGTCAGGCATCGAGACGGCGCTGCCGTGCAGTTCCGGTGCGCCGTGGCTCCACTGCTTGGGGTCGATCACACCGGCTGCGTTGAGGATGACCGCGACGACGGTGCCGGAGATGATGCCGATCAGGATCGCGCCGGGGGTGCCGCGCGCCTGGAGCATGAAGATCAGAAGAAGTGTGCCCGCGAAGAGGAGCACGGGCCAGCCGACGAGCTGCCCGGCCGGGCCGAGGGTGAGCGGGGTGGCCTTGCCCTGCTGGACGAAGCCGGACTTGTACAGGCCGATCAGGGCGATGAAGAGGCCGATGCCCATGGTGATGCCGTGCTTGAGCGCGAGCGGGATCGCATTCATGATCATCTCGCGCAGGCCGGTGACGACTAGCAGCATGATCACTGCGCCGTACATCACGCACATGCCCATGGCCTGCGGCCAGGTCATGGCGGGGGCGACCTGCGAGGAGATCACACCGGAGACCGAAAGGCCCGCGGCGAGCACGAGCGGCACCTTGCCGGCGAAGCCCATGAGGAGCGTGGTGAACGCCGCGGCGAAGGCGGTCGCGGTGATGAGCGCCTTCTGGCCCAGGGTGTCCCCTGCGGCGTCCTTCCCGGACAGGATCAGCGGGTTGAGCAGAAGGATGTACGCCATGGCCATGAAGGTCGTGACGCCACCGCGCACCTCACGGGCGACGGAGGATCCTCGTTCGGATATGTGGAAGTACCGGTCGAGCCAGGAACGGCCGGCGGGGACTCTCGAGCCGGAGCCCGCGTCCTCGGCGGTCGTCCTGGGCTCCACAGACTGCTGGGTCATGGTGCCTCGTTTCCCAAGGTTCAAAGGGGCACCCGCGGCGATGCTCAGTTGTGCGGGATTTGGGATGGGTTTCGGCTGCACGACCCGGGGGACGGCCCGAGACGACTGCTGCTCTGGATGCTCCGGGCGGTGTGGGCGGCGGAAGTGTGACGTTCCTGGGAGGCACACACCGCCCGGAGAGCTGGGGTACTGCGCTGGGTACTTGCTGGGTACTGCTACGCCGGGACGGTGCCCGTCAGGTGCTCGGGACGGACCGGGGTCCGGTCGAGCGCGAGACCCGTCGCGTTCCGGATCGCCGCGAGGACGGCCGGGGTGGACGACAGGGTCGGTGCCTCGCCGATGCCGCGCAGCCCGTACGGGGCGTGCTCGTCGGCGAGCTCGAGCACGTCGACCGGGATGGTCGGGGTGTCGAGGATCGTGGGGATCAGGTAGTCCGTGAAGGAGGGGTTCCTGACCTTGGCAGTCTTCGGGTCGACGATGATCTCTTCCATCACCGCGACGCCGAGACCCTGCGTGGTGCCGCCCTGGATCTGGCCGACCACGGAGAGCGGGTTGAGCGCCTTGCCGACGTCCTGGGCGCAGGCGAGCTCGACGACCTTGACGAGGCCGAGCTCGGTGTCCACCTCTACGACGGCGCGGTGCGCGGCGAACGAGTACTGGACGTGGCCGTCGCCCTGACCGGTCTTGAGGTCGAAGGCGACGGTGGGCCGGTGGCGCCACTCCTCCTCGATCTCGACGACCTCGTCCTCCAGCACGTCGGCGAGGTCGGCGAGGACCTCGCCGCCGTCGGTGACGACCTTGCCGCCCTCCAGGAGGAGTTCGGCGGTGGCCCACGCCGGGTGGTAGGTGCCCAGCTTGCGGCGGCCGATCTCCAGGACCTTCTCGCGCACCAGCTCGCAGGCGTTCTTGACCGCGCCGCCGGTGACGTAGGTCTGGCGGGACGCGGACGTCGATCCCGCCGAGCCGACCTGGGTGTCGGCCGGGTGGATGGTGACCTGGCCGACGCCCAGCTCGGTGCGGGCGATCTGCGCGTGGACGGTGACACCGCCCTGGCCGACCTCCGCCATCGCGGTGTGCACGGTCACGACGGGCTCGCCGCCGATGACCTCCATGCGCACCTTGGCGGTGGAGTAGTCGTCGAATCCCTCGGAGAAGCCGACGTTCTTGATGCCGACCGCGTAGCCGACACCGCGGACGACGCCCTCACCGTGCGTGGTGTTGGACAGGCCGCCGGGCAGCTGCCGGACGTCGGCGCCCTCGCTGTCCTCCCACTGGCGCTCGGGCGGCATCGGCATCGCCTTGACGCGGCGCAGGAGTTCGGCGACCGGGGCCGGGGAGTCGACGACCTGGCCCGTCGGCATGATCGTGCCCTGCTCCATGGCGTTGAGCTGGCGGAACGCGATGCGGTCCATGCCCAGTTCGTCGGCGACCTTGTCCATCTGCGCCTCGTACGCGAAGCACGCCTGGACCGCGCCGAAGCCGCGCATGGCGCCGCAGGGCGGGTTGTTGGTGTAGAGCGCGTACGCCTCGATGTCGACGTCGTCGACGACGTACGGGCCGACCGACAGGGACGAGGCGTTGCCGACGACCGCCGGGGAGGCGGAGGCGTAGGCGCCGCCGTCCAGGACGATCTTGCACTTCATGTGCGTGAGCTTGCCGTCCTTGGTGGCGCCGTGCTCGTAGTAGAGCTTGGCGGGGTGCCGGTGGACGTGCCCGAAGAACGACTCGAAGCGGTTGTAGACGATCTTGACGGGCTTACCGGTGCGGAGCGCGAGGAGGCAGGCGTGGATCTGCATCGACAGGTCCTCGCGGCCGCCGAAGGCACCGCCGACACCGGAGAGCGTCATGCGGACCTTCTCCTCGGGCAGGCCGAGGACCGGGGCGATCTGCTTGAGGTCCGAGTGCAGCCACTGGGTGGCCACGTACAGGTCGACGCCGCCGTCCTCGGAGGGCACGGCGAGGCCGGACTCGGGGCCGAGGAATGCCTGGTCCTGCATGCCGAAGGTGTACTCGCCCTTGACGATCACGTCGGCGCGCTCGGCGGCCTCGTCCGCGTTGCCGCGGATGATCGGCTGGCGGTGCACGATGTTGGGGTGCGGCACGTGGCCCGCGTGGTGGTCGTCGCGGCCCTCGTGGACGAGGATCGCGTCGGGCGCGGTCGCGGATGCCTCGTCGGTGATGACGGGCAGCTCGCGGTACTCGACCTTGATCTTGGCGGCGGCGCGGCGCGCGGTCTCCGGGTGGTCGGCGGCGACCAGGGCGACCGGCTCGCCGTGGTGGCGGACCTTGCCGTGCGCGAGAACCGGGGTGTCCTGGATCTCCAGGCCGTAGTTCTTCACGTCGGTGGGCAGGTCGTCGTAGGTGAGCACGGCGTAGACACCGGACGTGGCGAGGGCCTCGCTGGTGTCGATGGAGACGATCTCGGCGTGCGCGACGGTGGAGCGCAGGATCTGGCCCCAGAGCATGTCCTCGTGCCACATGTCGGACGAGTACGCGAACTCGCCGGTGACCTTGAGGGTGCCGTCGGGGCGCAGTGTGGACTCGCCGATGCCGCCCTTGGTCTGGGACCCCTGGGTGACGTTGGCGGGAACGCCGGTGGTGCGTGTGTCGGCCATGGCGTCAGACTCCCTGGCTCGATGCGGTCTCGGACTGGCGCGCGGCGGCGAGCCGGACCGCGTCCATGATCTTCTCGTAGCCCGTGCAGCGGCACAGGTTGCCCGACAGCGCCTCGCGGATGTCCGCGTCGCTCGGGTTGGCGTTGCGCTCCAGCATCTCGTCGGCGGCGACGAGCAGGCCCGGGGTGCAGAAGCCGCACTGGACGGCGCCGGCGTCGATGAACGCCTGCTGGATCGGGGAGAGCTCGCCGCCCTCGCCGGTCTGCGAGTCGGTGCCCTTGGCGCTCCAGCCCTGGGCCTCCTGGAGGGTGGTGCCGCAGGCCCCGCCCTTGCCCTCGCCGTCGTGGCCGCCGCAGGCGCGGTTCTTGGCGAAGTCGGCCAGGCCCTCGACCGTGACGACCTCGCGGCCCTCGGCCTGCCCGGCGGCGACCAGGCAGGAACAGACCGGTACGCCGTCGAGACGGACCGTGCAGGAGCCGCACTCGCCCTGTTCGCAGGCGTTCTTGGAGCCGGGCAGGCCGAGCCGCTCGCGCAGCACGTAGAGCAGCGACTCGCCCTCCCAGACGTCGTCGGCCTCCTGCTTGCGGCCGTTGACCGTGAAATTGACGCGCATTACGCGACTCCCTCCGTGCGCGCGGCGTTGCCGCGGTAGGACTCCCAGGCCCAGGTGAGCGTGCGGCGGGCCATGACACCGACCGCGTGACGGCGGTACGAGGCGGTGCCGCGCACGTCGTCGATCGGGTTGCAGGCGGCGGAGCACAGGTCCGCGAACTGCTTGGCGACGGACGGCGTGATGATCTTGCCGTTGTCCCAGAACCCGCCTTCTTCGAGCGCCGAGTTCAGGAACTGCTCGGCCTCCTTGGCGCGGACCGGGGTCGGCGCGGCCGAACCGATGCCGGTGCGCACCGTGCGGGTCTCGGGGTGCACGGCCAGACCGAAGGCGCACACCGCGATCACCATGGCGTTGCGGGTGCCCACCTTGGAGTACTGCTGCGGCCCGTCGGCCTTGTCGATGTGCACCGCGCGGATGAGCTCGTCGGGCGCGAGCGCGTTGCGCTTCACACCGGTGTAGAACTCGTCGATCGGGATGCGGCGCGAGCCGCGCACCGACTCGACCTCGACCTCGCAGTCGGCGGCGAGCAGCGCCGGGTGGGCGTCACCGGCCGGGGACGCCGTGCCGAGGTTGCCGCCGACGCCTCCGCGGTTGCGGATCTGCGGAGAGGCCACGGTGTGCGAGGCGAGCGCCAGGCCCGGCAGCTCGGCCCGCAGGTTCTCCATGATCTTGGTGTACGGGACGGAGGCGCCGAGCCGGACGGTCTTCTCGCCCACCTCCCACTCGCTCAGCTCGGTGATGCGGTTGAGGTCCAGGAGGTACTCGGGCCGCCGGTGGTCGAAGTTGATCTCGACCATGACATCCGTGCCACCCGCGATCGGGACGGCTGTCGGGTGCTCGGCCTTGGCGGCGAGCGCCTCCTCCCAGCTGTCGGGGCGAAGGAAGTCCATGAGTGGCTCTCTTCTACGTCGTTCGTGGATCGTGCGATGCGTTCGAGCCAACTGATGTGCGGATCGAGGGGCTCGTTCATGTGCTGTTCACGTGGAGTGGGCTCAGTACACCGCCCCGCCGCCCACCAGGGTCAGTCACGGAAACCATGAAGGAGTTGGCTGACCACGACAGGTGTCTTGTAGATTCGTATGAACACAGGGGCCCGGTAACCCCTCTGTTTTCCTCCGGAAACCAAAAAGGACTGTTTGCCCGGCCTTCCGGGCCGTCCGGCTACCGGAACCAAGACCATCATTTTCGAGACAGATCGGCGGCGACGACACCATGCGGCTGCGCGCACTGCTGGACACCGACGCGCTGGGCCTCAGGCTGCTCGGCGGCGAGGACGAGCTGGACCGCACGGTCCGTGGCGTGATGACCACGGACCTGCGGGACCCCAGCCGGTACCTCTCCGGCGGCGAGCTGGTCCTCACCGGCCTGGCCTGGCGCCGCGACGCCGACGACTCCGAGCCGTTCGTCCGGATCCTCGCCTCGGCGGGCGTCGCCGCCCTCGCCGCGGGCGAGGCGGAACTCGGCGACGTGCCGGAGGATCTGGTCCAGGCGTGTGCCAGGCACCGGCTCCCGCTCTTCGCGGTGAACGAGTCGGTCGCCTTCGCGACGATCACCGAGCACGTGGTGCGTCAGGTCTCCGGCGAGCGCGCGGGCGATCTGGCGGCCGTGGTGGACCGGCACCGCCGCCTGATGACGTCGGGCCCGACCGGCGGCGGCCCGGACGTCGTCCTGGACCTGCTCGGCAGCGACCTGGATCTGCGGGCCTGGGTCCTGTCCCCGGCGGGCCGCGCCGTCGCCGGCTCGAACACGGCCGGTGCGGAGCTGCCGCCGAGCGTCTCCACGCGCCTGGCCGCCGAACACCTGGCGGCCACCCGCTCCGGGCGCCGCCCGCCGCACCGGGTGACGGTGAACAACACCACGTACTCGCTCTTCCCCGTCCGTACGGGCGCCCGTGGCGCGGCCCCGGCCGGGCGTGACGTGCGCGAGACCGTGCTGTCGGACTGGCTGCTGGCCGTCGAGGCGGACGCGGGCGACTGGCCGGAGGAGCGGCTCGACCTGCTGCAGGGCGTGACCCAGCTGATCTCGGTCGAGCGCGACCGGCGGGACGCCGCGCGCACGGTGCGCCGGCGCCTGGCCCAGGAGGTTCTCGAGCTGGTCCAGACCGGAGCGGCCCCGGCGGAGATCGCGGCGCGTCTGCGGGTGGCCGCTCCGGTGCTGCTGCCGGGGCTCGGCGCGGCGCCGCACTGGCAGGTCGTGGTGGCGCGGGTCGAGTGGGCGGGCCTGACGGACACCGCCGGGGCCGGGGGCGAGACGGTCGAGGGCGGCCGGGTGGCCCAGTCGCTGCTGGAGGAGATCCTCGTCGACCCGCTCTCGTCCGGGCCGGAGCCCTCCGACCGGATCGCCGTGGCGCACACCGGTGACGAGGCCATCGCCCTGGTGCCGCTGCCCGCGGTGACCGGCGAGGAGGACGGCGCGGACCAGGGGCTGCACGCGGACTCGCTCCTGGAGGCCGTACGGGCCCCGCTGACCGCGGGCCTCGACAACGACGGACGGCTGACCATCGGCGTGAGCGCGGCCGTGCACTCGGCGGAGGGGCTGCGCGGCGCGCTGGAGGAGGCGCGGCACGCCCGCCGGGTCGCCGCGGCGAGGCAGGGCGTGGTGTGCGCGGCGGGCCACCAGGAGCTGGCCTCGCACGTGCTGCTGCTGCCGTTCGTCCCCGACGACGTGCGGCGCGCCTTCACCGCGCGGCTGCTCGACCCGCTGCGCTCGTACGACCGCAAGCACCGCGCGGAGCTGATCCCGACGCTGGAGGCGTTCCTCGACTGCGACGGGTCGTGGACGCGGTGTGCGAGCCGGCTGCACCTGCACGTGAACACGCTGCGCTACCGGGTGGGCCGGATCGAGCAGCTGACGAACCGTGATCTCTCGCGTCTGGAGGACAAGTTGGACTTCTTCCTGGCCCTGCGCATGAGTTGACGGCCAGTGATCGCATTACCCGTTCGACGCGCGGGCGGAAACCCCATCCCTTTGTGAAATCTTTCACCTACCCCCTTGGCCGGGTCCGTGATCCATGCTGAGATTCCCCTCGACATCTCGGCTCGATGGCGTGCTCGGGGAGGGCGATGTGACGCATACCGCCGTGTCTGGTACCGGAACGAACCCAGCGGACGATCCACTCCAGACCGCGGTATGGCGGCTCCGCTCGCGCGGCTGCTGGGTCGACGCGGCAGCGCTCCTCGAACCGCACGCGGCGGGCGACGCGGCCGCCGCGCTGCAGCGCGCGGCGCTGCTCGTGGAGCGCTGTCTGTACACCGAGACGGGGTGGGCGCGGGCGGAGGAGGCGCTGCGGTCCGCCGAGGCACTCGCCCACACCGACGAGGAGCGCGCCGCTGCCGCCTGTGAGCGCGGCCAACTCGCCTACGCCTCCTCACTGTTGAAGGTGCGTGACCGTTCCGACGAGGCGCGCTCGGCGTTCGGGCGCGCGGCGGCGCTGCTCGCGCCGGGGGCGGTGGGCCGTGCGTTGCTCGATTTCCGCCGGGGCCTGCTCGCGGAGAACCTGGCGGATTCGCCGCAGGCGGCCCGCTCGGCCTACCGCAGGGCCCACGCGGGCGCCACGGCGCACGGGGACGCGCTGCTGCTCTCCTTCACCTGGCGCCAGCTGGCCGGGCTCGCGCTGCGCGACGGCGAGCTGGCGGAGGCGCGGCACGGCTTCGCGGAGTCTTTGCGGCTGCGCGAGGAGCTGGGCTACCTGGTGGGCACGGCCCCGGCCCTCGTCTCCCTGGCCGAGGCGGAGCCGGACCGCGCGGTGGCCCAGCGCCTGCGCACCGAGGCCATGCGGCTGCTGCGGCTGCTCGACGGGGTTCCGACCTGGCTGGCCCGTTCCCTGCCGGCGCCCGCTTGAGGGGTCGGGCGCCGCGGGGCCGGATATCCCCGGCGGCATCTTCCGGACCGAGTTCCTCAGGCCCCGCCGACGTGCTCCCGCGCGATGGCCTGTACGGCGGGCAGGTCCTGGGCGGCGAGGGCCTCCAGGAGGGCCGTGTGCTGGGCCGCGTCCGCGAGGAGGTCCGTCGTCGGGCAGCCCGCGCGGTGGTGCAGGTCGTCGGCGACCCGGACCAGCTGGTCGTTGCCCGCGAGGGAGAGCAGGGCGCGGTGGAAGGCGCGGTCCGCCTCCGCGTACCGCGCCCGGTCGCCCGAGGCCGCGGCGCGGCCCGCCGCGTCGGCGAGCGGCACGAGGTCGGCCCAGCGCGCCGGGGCGAGGGTGCGGGCGAGGCGGAGCACGACCGGCACCTCGACCAGCGCCCGCACCTCGCCCAGCTCCTCCAGGTCGCGCGTGGTCCGCTCGGTCACCCGGAACCCGCGGTTGGGCACGACCTCGACCGCGCCTTCCCTGGCCAGCTGCTGCATCGCCTCGCGCACGGGAGTGGCGGAGACCCCGAACCGTTCGCCGAGCGCGGGCGCCGAGTAGACGCCGCCGGGCGCGAGGTCACCGCAGAGCAGGGCCGCGCGCAGGGCGTCGAGGACCTGGCCGCGCACCGAGCTGCGGGTGACGGTGCCGCGCGGGCGCGGGGCGGGCGGTTCGCCGTGCGTGTGGTCGCCACGGCTGTGCTCGGTGCCGCGCTGCTCGGGGATGCCGCGCGGCACCGGTGCGCCGTGCGCCGTGCGCGCTGTGGCCTGCTCCACCCCGGTCATCCCTTTCGCCGCCGTTCCCGGCCGTTCCTCGCCCATTTGTCCGAAGCCCAACGCAGAACCATAGGCGGCCCGGCCCGCAGTTCAAACCCCGCGATTCTCCGGTAAGGTAAGGCTTACCTGCAAACGATCGCGATTCGGTGGTCCCTGCATGCCCCTCAGCACCCCGGTGTCCGCCCCCGCGCCCACCCCCGCGGCGGCCGCGCCGAGCCCGGTCTCGGCCGCGTACGCCCGCCTCACCGAGGTCTTCCCCGGCCTGCGCGTCGTCGAGCGACCGCCCGGCGAGCCACTGCCCGAGGGCGCGGGCTGGACCGGAACCACCCGACTGGCCGAGGGCGGCGCGGCACTTGACGCCTTCCTCGCCTGGGACAACGCGCAGGTTCTCAGGGACCACGGGCAGCGGGCCCGCCCCGACGTCATCGCCAGCTTCGGCCTGCACCGCTACGCCTGGCCCGCCTGCCTGCTGATCACGGTCCCCTGGTTCCTGCACCGCCGCGTGCCGCGGTACCCCGCCGCGCACGTCTCCTTCCAGCGGGCGCTCGGCCGGATGGCGGTGCGTGTCACCGACTTCGCCTGCCTGCCCGGCGATCCGGCCGTCCGGCTGCCCGGCGCCCGCGTGGTCGCCGACGAGGAGGCGCTGCGGGCCGAGGTGCGCGCGGCCGTCGCCGACCACCTGCGGCCGGTCCTGGCCGGATTCGGGCCGCGCATGCGGCGCGGGCCCCGCGCCCTGTGGGGCATGGCGACCGACGAGATCGTCGAGGGCCTGTGGTATGTCGGGCATCTGCTCGGCGAGGAACGGCGTGCCATGACCGAGCTCGGCGAGCTGCTGCCCGGCGCGACGCCGCCGTACGTCGGCCGGGCCGCGTTCCGCGAGCTGCGCGGACCGGACGGCGCGCCGCTGCCGACCCGTGACCGCGCCAGTTGCTGCCTGTACTACACGCTGCGTCCCGAGGACACCTGTGTGACCTGCCCGCGCACCTGCGACGCGGACCGCGTCACGAAGCTCACCGGGACCGCTCCGTCCACGACCACGTGAACCACCCGTTCGAGTGCGATAAATAGAACACAACTTCCTTCCATGACATGGGAGTTCGAGCGTCCGGCCGCTTTGCGCGCCCCCTCGCACTCCAATGGCGTTCTCTTGTCCCGAAACCCCCTGCGAGCCGCGACGACTGGGCCACTATGGCGCCCAAACGCCCTATCGCTACGCAAGGGACCCCCAGATGAGACTGACCGACATATCGCTGGACTGGCTGCTTCCGGGCGCCGTGCTGCTCCTGGGCCTGCTCGCGGCGGTGGCGGTGCTGGCGCGCAGCAGGCGCGCGGGGGGCGGCAAGAAGACCGCGGGATCGTTGTCCGACGAGTCGTGGGAGCGCAGCGAGGAGCGCCGCAGGCGCAAGGAGGCCGTCTACGGCACGGCCTCGTACATGCTGTTGTTCTGCTGCGCGGCGGTGGCCGCCGCGCTCTCCTTCCACGGCCTGGTCGGCTTCGGGCGGCAGAACCTGAGCCTGTCCGGGGGCTGGGAGTACCTGGTGCCGTTCGGGCTCGACGGGGCCGCGATGTTCTGCTCCGTGCTCGCGGTGCGCGAGGCGAGCCACGGCGACGCCGCGCTGGGTTCGCGGATACTCGTGTGGACGTTCGCGGGCGCCGCCGCCTGGTTCAACTGGGTGCACGCCCCACGTGGGTTGGGCCACGCGGGCGCCCCGCACTTCTTCGCGGGGATGTCCCTGTCCGCCGCGGTCCTCTTCGACCGGGCGCTCAAGCAGACGCGCCGCGCGGCCCTGCGCGAACAGGGTCTGGTGCCGCGGCCGTTGCCGCAGATCCGAATCGTGCGGTGGCTGCGCGCGCCCCGGGAGACGTACTCGGCCTGGTCGCTGATGCTCCTGGAGAACGTACGCACCCTGGACGAGGCCGTGGACGAGGTGCGTGAGGACAAGCGGCAGAAGGCGCAGAACCGGATGCGGCGGCGCGAGCACGAGAAGCTGGAGCGGGCGCAGTTGCGCGCGCTCAGCCGCGGCCACCGGTCGTTCGCCGGGCGCGGTTCGGGCCGTCAGGTCGAGGCCGGGGCGGGCGGCGCGGCGATGCCCGCGGTCACCGCCGGGGGCTCGTCCACCTCCGGTCCGGAGCCTGCCATATCCGGGCCGAACGCGGCGTCGCCGACGCCCCAGGAGCAGCTTCCGGTGCGCCCGCGGCCCTCGCTGCAGGCGGTGCGGACCGGCTCCGAGCCGGGGCGCGCCGGGAAGGCGCCGGTGACCGTCGACCTCACGGCCGAGGACGACACTCAGGCGCTCCCCCGGCTCGACTCGCTGGAGCAGAAGCTCAAGGACCTTGAGCAGCAGCTGGGTTGAGGGTCCGGTGTGCCCGGCGGCGCCGCGCGCTCACGCGGCGCCGCCGTCCAGTTCGAACCAGACCACCTTCCCGGTGCGGCCCGCGCCGAGCGCCGCGACGCCCCAGGCGTCCGCGAGCGTCTGCACCAGGAACAGGCCCCTGCCGTGCGTACCGTCGTCGGCGTGCGGTACGTGCAGCGTGGGCCTGCGCCCCACGAAGTCCGTCACCTCGACCCGCAGGCCGCGCGGGCCGACCGTCGCGGTCAGGACCGCGTCGTGGTCGGTGTGGACCAGCGCGTTGGTGACGAGTTCGCAGGTGAGCAGTTCGGCGACATCGGCCTTGTCCGGCCCGTCCCAGTGCCGCAGCAGACGGCGCAGCGCGCGTCGTGTCTCCGGTACGGCCCGCAGGTCGGCTCTGCCCAGTCTTCTTCTGAGTTCCAACGGTCGGCGGCCCGCCTGACCCGCCCCGTCGGCGGACGTGTCCTCGGCTCCGTCCCCCGCGTCCGTCCCGGTATCCGTGCCGGGGCCTGCCACACTCGTCGGCCCGCCCCCTCGTACCTGCCTTTTCATGACCCCCGCCCACACGCTGTTCCCATGCCTTGCTCGGTCAGGACCGTGCTGTCGTGCATGCTGCTGTGCGTACTGCCGTACGCGCCCTGTCGAACGCGTACACGGGAATGCATGCCCCCGTGCTCTTGACGCCACTCTTGTTCATTCGTGGTCCCGTCGGTGACAAGGTCAAGGGCGGGGCATGTTGCGCAGGTTGGATCGGGCCATCTGGACCATGCGGCCGACGCCGCCGTCGAGCACGATCTTCGACGCGGACAGCGCGAATCCGGTGACCATGTCGGCGCTGATCTTCGGCGGGATGGACAGCGCGTTCGGGTCGGTGACGACGTCGACCAGGGCGGGGCCCTTGTGCTCGAAGGCGTCCTTGAGGGCACCCGCGAGTTGCTTGGGCTTCTCGACGCGGACGCCGTACGCGCCCGCGGCCCGCGCGACCGCGGCGAAGTCGGGGTTCTTGTTGGCGGTCCCGTAGGAGGGGAGGCCCGCGACCAGCATCTCCAACTCGACCATGCCCAGGGACGAGTTGTTGAACAGGACGACCTTCACCGGCAGGTCGTACTGGACGAGGGTGAGGAAGTCGCCCATCAGCATCGAGAAGCCGCCGTCGCCGGACATGGAGACGACCTGGCGGCCGCGATCGGTGAACTGGGCGCCGATCGCCATCGGCAGCGCGTTGGCCATGGAACCGTGCGAGAACGAGCCGATGACGCGACGCCGCCCGTTGGGCGAGATGTAGCGCGCGGCCCACACGTTGCACATTCCGGTGTCCACGGTGAACACCGCGTCGTCCGCGGCGAGTTCGTCGAGCACGGAGGCGACGTACTCGGGGTGGACGGGCACGTGCTTGTCGACCTTGCGTGTATACGCCTTCACGACGCCTTCGAGCGCGTCGGCATGGGCCCTGAGCATGCTGTCGAGGAAGCGGCGGTCGGACTTGGCCCGGACGCGCGGGGTGAGACAGCGCAGCGTCTCACGGACGTCGCCCCACACCGCGAGGTCCAACTTCGAGCGGCGGCCGAGGTGTTCGGGACGCACATCGACCTGGACGATCTTGACGTTCTTCTGCGGCAGGAACGCGTTGTACGGGAAGTCGGTGCCGAGCAGGATCAGCAGATCGCACTCGTGGGTGGCCTCGTAGGCGGCGCCGTACCCGAGCAGTCCGCTCATCCCGACGTCGAACGGGTTGTCGTACTGGATCCACTCCTTGCCGCGCAGCGCGTGCCCGACCGGCGACTTGATCCTCTCGGCGAACTCCATGACCTCGGCGTGGGCGCCGGCGGTGCCGCTGCCACAGAACAGGGTGATCCGGTCGGCCTCGTCGATCAGTTCGACGAGCCTGTCGATCTCGGCGTCGCCGGGCCGGATGCTGGGCCGTGAGGTGACGATCGCCGTCTCGGTGGTCCGCTCCGGCGCCGGGTCGTCGGCGATGTCGCCGGGCAGCGAGACGACGCTGACGCCGGACCGGCCCACGGCGTGCTGGATGGCGGTCTGCAGGACGCGCGGCATCTGCCGCGGGCTGGAGATCATCTCGCTGTAGTGCGAGCAGTCGGCGAACAGCCGGTCGGGGTGGGTCTCCTGGAAATACCCGAGGCCGATCTCGCTGGAGGGGATGTGGGAGGCGAGGGCGAGCACCGGGGCCATGGAGCGGTGGGCGTCGTACAGGCCGTTGATCAGGTGCAGGTTCCCGGGCCCGCACGATCCGGCGCAGGCGGCCATCGTGCCGGTGATCTGCGCCTCGGAACCGGCGGCGAAGGCGGCGGTCTCCTCGTGGCGGACGTGGATCCAGTCGATGGCGCTGTTGCGGCGGATCGCGTCGACGACCGGGTTGAGGCTGTCGCCGACGACGCCGTACATGCGCTTGACGCCCGCGCGGACGAGGATGTCGACGAACTGCTCGGCGACGTTCTGCTTGGCCATTGACTCACGCGCCCCTTCGGAACCTCGGCTCACTCGGACCACTCGCTGGGTTCCATGAATTCACAACGGGCGCCGTTACGCCTCCCAAACGCCGACAGCCGTACGGTCGTCGGCGTATCCCTTCACCCTGACCTGCGTGTCGGCGAGGAACCCGGCGAGGCCGGGCGGCGTGTCGGCCGTCCACCGCCGCGCCAGGTGCCGGGCGAGCTCCGGCTGGCCGCGCAGGGGTTCGGCAAGGCCCTCGGAGCAGAGCAGCAGCGTGTCACCCGGGCGGGCCACCGCCGCGTGGAAACGGAACGGGTCGGGCAGCGGCCGCGCGCCGCTCCGTCCGTCCGCCGGTTCGCGGGGACTCGGCGGTGTGGCGATGCCGAGTCCCGTGGTGAGGCGGTCGCCGTCGAGGGCCTCGTCGGCCTGCGGCTCGATGTCCTGCCAGGCGCCGCCGCGCAGCCGGAACAGGCCGCCCGATCCGACACCGAAGAAGACGCGGGTGCGGCACTCCGGGTCGGCGGGCAGCAGCAGGCAGCGCAGTGTGGCCGCGTACGCCTCGGGGTCGAGGCCCTGGTCGGCGGCGGCCGCGCGGAGTTTGCCGAGGCTGCGGTCGGTGAGCCGGTGAAGCCCCGACTTGAGGTCGCCGCGCCGGTCGGCCCTGATGTCATCGGCGAGCCGGGCGTGGCTGCGCCCCACGGCCCGCCCGATCCAGTCGCATGCCTGGGCGGCGGCGAGGTGGGCACCGGGCGCCGCCCGGACGCCGGTCGCCACGGCGACGAGCACGAGGGCGCCGGTGCCGACGCCGAACCGCGCGGTCAGCAGGCAGTCGCGGCGGGGCTCGCCCCGGTAGCGCGCGGAGTCGCCCCGTACGGAGGCCGCCCGCAGCGTGCAACCGCCGTACCGCGCCCCGTCGAGCACGGTGTCGGCGACGAGGGTGCCGAGCGCGTCGGGGTCGGCGGCCGGTAGAGCGGTGGGCTCCGCCTCGTAGGTGGGCGGCCCGTCGCCCACGTAGGTGACGGACGGGAGCGGGGTGACGGAGCCGACCGGCGGGGCCGGTGGCGGCGCGGACTGCGCGGGTGCCGACGGCGCGGGTGCCGACGGCGCGGGTGCCGGGGGCGCGGGCACCGGCGGCACAGGTCCCGACGGCGCGGGCACCGGCGGCGGGGGCGGCGGCTCGTCCGCCGTGGGCTTCGTGAGCCGCACGCCGCTGCCTCCGGCCCGCTCGGCCGGTTCCCGGGGTTCCTCCGGGGGCGGGCCGAACACACCGGAGCCGACCGCGGTCGGCGCGTGCGGGGCCCTGGACGTGGGCGGCACGGGTGTCGGCGGCGCGGACACCGGAGGCGCGGCGACCGCTCCCGCCGAGGCGAAGCGGTCGTCGAGGGTGTCAGGGGCCGGGGACGGTCCGGTGTCGTCGGCGGCCTCGTCGTACAACTGCCCCCACCAGTCGTCCTCCTGGGTGCGACGACCGGTGGGCCTCTCCCCCTGCTGGCTCATGTCCTCATTGTCCACAGCACAGGGCGCCCGAAAACGGTGCAACGGGAAATTCCCGCACAAGAGGTCCGCCGGGCGGCGCCACCCCCCACGGGAAGGCCGCCCGGCGAACCGGTTCGAGTGACCGTACGAACACACGGGCGCCCACCGCCCGAACCCATCCCCTCCGCGGGTCCGGGCGGCTCGCACAAAATGGCGCGATCCGCACGGATCTTGGTGCCGTGGTGGCGCCACATTGGCAGAGCGACGGCCTGAGCGGGGAAGATGAGCGCGGCGGGAATGTGCCGTGGCCGGTTTCCGCCACGGGGGCTGGCCGACAAGAGCCGCCGAGAACGTTCGGCGGGAACCGGGGAGGGGCATCAGCTGATGCTGAGCGCGATAGGTCTGGACGACGAGCACGAGACGGTCTACCGCGCCTTGGTGGCGGTCGGGGCGGCCGACGTACCGGATCTCGCGCGCAGGCTCGGGCAGGCCGAACAGGAGACCGAGCGCGCGCTGCGCCGTCTGGAACGCAGCGGCCTGTCGGCGAGGTCGTCGGCGCATCCGGGCCGCTGGGTGGCCGCGCCACCGGGTATCGCGCTGGGCGCGCTGCTCATCCAGCAACGGCACGAACTGGAGAAGGCGGAGCTGGCGGCGGCGGAACTCGCCGAGGAGTACCGGGCCGGCGCGGTCGAACCCGACGCGCACGACCTGGTGGAGGTGGTGACCGGCGCGGCGGCCGTGGCGCAGCGGTTCCTGCAGATCCAACTGGGTGCGGCCCGTGAGGTGTGCGCGCTCGTCACCGGCAGCCCGGACGTCGTGCCGGGCGCCGACAACGACGCCGAGGAGCGGGCCGTCGGCCGGGGCGTGCGCTACCGCGTCGTCATCGAACGGTCGGTGCTCGCACTGCCCGGTGGCCTGTCCGAGCTGGCGGCGGCGATGGGCCGCGACGAGCAGGTCAGGCTCGTGGACCGGGTGCCGACCAAACTGGTCGTCGCGGACGGGAACCTCGCGCTGGTGCCGCTGTCGGCCCCTACGGCCGAACCTGCGGCGCTCGTCGTGCACGCCAGCGGCCTGCTCGAATCGCTGTCCGGTCTGTTCGAGGCGGTGTGGCGGCAGGCGCTGCCGCTGCGGCTGGGCACGGACGGCGGTGTGCGCGAGGAGGAGCCCGGCGGTCCGAACGGCCAGGGCGGCCCCGACGGCACCGACCTGGAGATCCTCTCGCTGCTGCTGGCCGGTCTGACCGACGCGAGCGTGGCGAAACAGCTGGACCTGGGGCTGCGGACGGTGCAGCGCAGGGTCAAGCGCCTGATGGAGCTGGCCGGGGTGACCACACGGTTGCAGCTGGGCTGGCACGCGTACGAACGGGACTGGGTGGCGCGCTGAGCCCCACGCCGTGCCTTGTCCCCCACACGTACCATCCGGCACTCGGCTGACCTGCGTGTTCGAAGCACGTGGGGGACCCTGGCCTCATGGGAGCGTGGGAACTCCTGCTGGTCGGGGCCGTCCTGGCGCTCGGCCTGTGCGGGGTGCTGGTGCCGGGCGTGCCCGGGTCGTGGCTGGTGTGGGCCGCGGTCGCGGTCTGGGCCCTGCGCGCCCGCACCGGCCTGGCCTGGGTGGTCCTGGTCTCCGCGACCGCCGTGCTGCTCGCCGGCCAGGTGGCGCGCTGGCTCCTGCCGCCCCGGCGGCTGCGCCAGGCCGGAGCCACCGTGAAGCTCCAGATATGGGCGGGCGTGGGCGCCGTCGTCGGGTTCTGCGTGATCCCTGTCGTCGGGGCGATTCCCGGGTTCGTCGCCGGGATCTACGTCTGTGAACGGCTGCGGCTCGGCGGGCACGGGGACGCGGTGGCGTCCACCCGTACGGCCATGCGGGCGGGCGGCTCCAGCATTCTGGCGGAGCTGTTCGCCTGCCTGCTGATCGCGGGGGCGTGGGTGGGGGTCGTGATCTGGGGCTGACCGGGAGTCGTGATCTGGGACCGAGCGGGGCTGAGCACGGGGCCCGGCCGTCGAGGGATACGCTCAGGGCCGTCGGCGGGAGCTGCCGCCGCGCACTCGACGCGATGACCGGGGGGACCGATGGACCACGTGCGCGAGCTGGCGCCCGCCGGGCCGGTGCGGCTCTGGCTCGTGGACACCGACGACGATCAGGGCGACGGCGACGGCGTGCTCGACCCGGACGAGCTGCGGCGCGCCGCGGCGTTCCGGTTCGACGGGCACCGGCGGCGGTACGTCGCCGCGCACGTGGCGCTGCGCGGGATCCTCGGCGAGCGGACCGGGCGCGCGCCCGGCGCCGTACGGTTCGTCCGTGAACCGTGCCCCGGGTGCGGTGAGCCGCACGGTCGCCCGGCCCTGGCCGACGGGCGGGGGCCGCACTTCTCCCTCTCGCACAGCGGCAGCCTGGCGCTGGTCGCGCTCGCCGCCACACCGGTCGGCGCCGACGTGGAGGAGTTGCCGTCCCAGGCGGCGACCGAGGAGCTGTGGTCGGTGCTGCACGCGCGCGAACGCGCCGAACTGGCGGCCCTCGGCGCGCCGCAGGACCGCCGTCTCGCCTTCGCGCGCGCGTGGGTGCGCAAGGAGGCCTACCTCAAGGGCATCGGCACGGGCCTTTCCCGCTCCCCCGACGCCGACTACGTGGGCACGCTGCATTCCCCCGCCGCCCCGCCCGGCTGGGTGATGAGCGACGTGCGGGTGCCCGACGGCTACACGGCGGCGGTGGCCGTCGCCGTGGCCGGAGCCGGGGCCGGGACGGGCGACGTCGGTTTCGAGTCGTAGCCGGTCAGGGCGCCGGTCGGCCCGCCTGCGGGGCGACATCGGCGCCTTCCAGGGTGAGCAGCCGCAGCTTCCGGTCGAGGCCGCCCGCGTACCCGGTCAGGGAGCCGTCGGCGCCGATCACGCGGTGGCAGGGGCGCACGATGAGCAGCGGGTTGGCGCCGACCGCACCGCCGACGGCCCGCACGGCGGCGCGCGAGGCGCCGATGCGCGCGGCGATGTCGCCGTAGGTGGTGGTGGCGCCGTAGGGAACGTCGTCGAGGGCGTCCCACACCCGGCGCCGGAAGTCGGTGCCTTCGGGCTTCAACTCCAACTGGAACTCCTTGAGCTCACCGGCGAAGTAGGCGTCGAGCTGCCGCACGGCCGCCGTGAACGGTCCACGGTCGCGCACCCATCCGTCGCGCTCGGTGCGCCCGCCCTTCTGGCCCGGCACGGAGAGCGAGGTCAGGGCGCCGGTGGCGTCGGCGGTGAGCAGGAGCGGGCCGAGCGGGCTGTCGACGGTGACGCAGTAGACGGTCCCGCTGTTGCCGCCGGTGTCCGTGGCGTTGCCAGTGTCCGTGTCGGTGTCGGTGTCGGTGTCGGTGTCGGTGTCGGTCATGATGCTTGCAACTTCCTTTGCTCGATGAGGTGTTGGCGTCCGTACGACCGCCAGGGACGCCACGCGTCGCCATGGCCGCGGGCAGTCGTGTCAGCGGCGTCCGCGGGGACCGCGACGTCCGGGTCGCCCAGGGCGCGCAGCCGGATCAGGGCGGCGGTACGCGCGTCCATGCCGGGCAGTGCGCGCAGCGCCTCGTCGGCGGCGTCGCGGTCGGCGCCCGGGTCGAGGTGGAGGCCGCCGTCGGTGAGGGCGCGGGCGAGCGCGCCGAGGGTTCCCGGCTCGTCGACGAGTGCGTCCGGCACCGGGAAGAGCCGGTCGAGGCCGCCGCACGGCGCGTCGACCCGTTTGCCGTACCGCCGCACGAGCCGACCGGACTCATGGGGCCCGGCGAGGATCCGCACGGCCTGCTCCTGCGGGTCGGCGGTGCCCGGCGAGCGCAGCCCCGGACGGGCGGCGACGAGCGGCGCGAGCCGAGGGTCGGCGGCGAGCCGCTCGTCGATGGCGTACGGGTCGGCGTCCAGGTCGAACAGGCGCCGCAGCCGGCCCACGGCGGTGGTCAGGTCGCGCAGGTCGGTGAGGTGGATCCGCGCGTCGAGCCAGCCGCCCCGGTGTTCGGTCCGCGCGCCGGACTGCTCGTGCCCGGCCTCGTCGACCGACACGATGCCCGTCCCGTGCGGGAGCCGCAGTGTGCGCCGGTAGGTGCGGGAGCCGGGTTCGCCGGTCACCTCCTCGACCCCGTCGACGCGTTCGCGGTCGAGGAGGTCGAAGACGGGTTCGGCCTGATAGGCGCCGCGATGGGCCAGGCGCAGCGGGATCCCGGCGGCGGAGGCGACGGCGGGCCGCGCGCCGGCCGGTCCTGGCGCGTCGGCCCGCAGTTGGGTCGGGGTGCGGGCGTACACCGCACGGACGGTGTCGTTGAACTGCCGTACGCTCGCGAACCCGGCCGCGAACGCGATCTCGGTGACCGCAAGCGTGGTGGTCTGCAACAGGAGGCGGGCGGTGTGCGCGCGCTGGGCGCGGGCGAGCGCGACCGGCCCGGCGCCCAGCTCGGCGGCGAGCTGCCGCTGCACCTGCCGTGCGCTGTAGCCGAGCCGGGCGGCGAGCCCGCCCACGCCCTCCCGGTCGACGACGCCGTCGCCGATGAGCCGCATGGCGCGCCCCACCACGTCGGCGCGGCCGTCCCACTCGGCCGACCCGGGCACGGCGTCGGGCCTGCACCGCCGACAGGCCCGGAACCCGGAGCTCTGGGCGGCGGCGGCCGTGGCGTAGAACCGCACGTTCTGGCGTTTCGGGGTGACCGCGGGGCAGCTGGGCCGACAGTAGATGCCGGTGGTCCGGACGGCGAAGAAGAACGCGCCGTCGAACCGTGCGTCCCGGCTGCGTACGGCTTCGTAGCGGGTGTCAGGTTCGGCCGCTTCGGTCGCTTCGATGGTGGTCACACACCCAGTGTGGGGTCCCGCCCCACACTGGGCTGGCGGAAATCGGACACGGCCCTGCCGGTCAGGGCCGTCGCCCGTCCCTCACCTCACGGCCTCGGACGTCCCCGCTTGGCCTGCATGGCGGCCCGGCCCTGCGCACCTCGCTGCTTCCACACCTTCCGCATCTCGTCGCGCAGCCGGGCGTCGGTCCGTGCGGCGAGGCGCTGGTTCTCCCGCAGGAGTTTGCGGTAGCTGTCGAGCCGGCGCAGGTGCAGCGTGCCGTCCTCGACGGCCGCGAGGACGGCGCACCCCGGCTCCACGGTGTGTGCGCAGTCCCCGAACCTGCACCGCTCGGCCAGCTCCTGGATCTCGGCGAAGGCCCGTCCGACCCCGGCCTCGGCGTCGTAGAGACCGACGCCGCGCAGCCCCGGGGTATCGATGAGGACGCCGCCGCCCGGCAGCGCGAACAGGTTGCGGGTGGTCGTGGTGTGCCGGCCCTTGCCGTCGATGTCGCGTACCGCCTGGACGTCCATCGCGTCGGTGCCGGTCAGCGCGTTGGCGAGGGTCGACTTGCCCGCGCCGGACACGCCGAGCAGGACGGCGGTGCCGCCGCCGATGGCGGCTCGCAGGTCGTCCGTGCCGTCGCCGTACAGGGCGCTGACGGTCAGCACACGCACGCCGGGCGCGCCGCTCTCGACGTCGGAGACGAGGTACGAGCGGGTCACCGGGTCGGGCACGAGGTCGGCCTTGGTGAGCACGACCAGCGGCGTCGCCCCGGACTCCCAGGCGAGCGCGAGGAACCGTTCGACACGGCCGAGGTCGAGGTCGCCGGCGAGGGAGACCGCGATCACGGCGTGGTCCACGTTGGCGGCGAGGATCTGGCCCTCCGACCGCTTGGAGGAGGTGGAGCGCACGAAGGCGGTGCGCCGCGGCAGATACGCCTGTACGTAGCGGGGGTCGGTGCCGTCCGGGTCCACGGCCGCCCAGTCCCCGGTGCAGATGACCTTCATGGGGTCGCGGGGCACGACGTACTCGGTGTCGGCCTGCACCACCCCGTCGGGCGTGGCCAGGTCGCAGCGGCCCCGGTCGACGCGCAGGACACGGCCGGGCAGCAGGCCCCGTTCGGCGTAGGAAGCGAACTCGGCCTCCCAGTCCTCGTCCCAGCCGTAGACGGCGAGCGGGTGCGAGGGGGTCGAAGAAGCCGAGGAAGCGGAGGAAGAAGAGGAGGAGGGAGAAGCGAGATTCAAGGGGAACCCTTCACAAGGGTGGTCCCGGCTCCGCGCAGGTGTGCGCCGTGAGAGAGGTCAGCCGGAGGCCACGGAGGTGGAGTGGACGTTCTTCCGGTCGCGGGCAGCGCCCGTCACAGAGACAGCCATCGGTCACACCTCCCGTTTCCCACTCGTCGTAACCCGGCGCATCTCGCCGTACGAAGCAGTCATGACACTAGAGCGGCGGTCGGCGGAGCGCCAGCGATTTACGCGCGCGGCCACCGGAGCCCGGAAAGCGGTCCGCGCGGCTGTGCTATGGTTACAGAGTTGCAGTTGTGGTACCCATGAACCTATGTGCGCCTGACGGGAATGTTTCTCCTTCAGGCGCATTATTTGTTTCCGGCATCTCCGGATGGGGCCTCTGCCTACAGATCGGAGAAGGTCATGGCACAGGGAACCGTGAAGTGGTTCAACGCCGAAAAGGGTTTCGGCTTCATCGAGCAGGACGGCGGCGGCCCCGACGTCTTCGCCCACTACTCGAACATCGCGACCCAGGGCTTCCGTGAGCTCCAGGAGGGCCAGCGGGTCAACTTCGACGTCACGCAGGGCCAGAAGGGCCCGCAGGCGGAGAACATCGTCCCGGCCTGATCACCGGACGCGTATTT
Organism: Streptomyces beihaiensis; assembly: GCF_026274175.1. GTDB lineage: Bacteria > Actinomycetota > Actinomycetes > Streptomycetales > Streptomycetaceae > Streptomyces > Streptomyces beihaiensis. The sequence goes on along the minus strand of NZ_JAPHNL010000135.1, from coordinate 32,159 downwards.
CGCTCACCGGGGCTCGCACCGCGATGGTGCGGGCCCCGGTTTGTGCTGTTTCCAGGAAGGCAGACCACCGCATGCCCCGCAGATCCCAGAAGCCGAACCGGCGCCCCGCGTCACCCCCGCCCTCCGCGGCGTCGCCGAGGGAATTCCGGCTGCCGCAGAACACGACACCCGCCCTTCCTCCCGTCGAGGACTTCGCCGGCCTTGACATGCCCGCGGGGCTGCTGAAGACGCTCGGCGCGCAGGGTGTCACCACTCCCTTCCCGATCCAGGCCGCCACGCTGCCCAACTCGCTCGCCGGGCGTGACCTGCTGGGACGTGGGCGCACCGGTTCCGGCAAGACCCTCGCGTTCGGTCTGGCGGTGCTCGCCCGTACCGCGGGGCTGCGCGCGGAGCCAAAGGCGCCGCTGGCCCTCGTGCTCGTGCCCACGCGTGAGCTGGCCCAGCAGGTGACCGACGCGCTGACGCCCTACGCGACGGCCGTCAACCTCCGCCTCGCCACCATGGTCGGCGGGCTGTCCATCACCAAGCAGGCCGGTGTGCTCAGGCGGGGCGTCGAGGTGCTCGTGGCCACGCCGGGCAGACTGGGCGACCTCGTGGAACGCGGGGACTGCGTGCTCGGCAGCGTACGGATCACGGTGCTCGACGAAGCCGACCAGATGACCGACATGGGTTTCCTGCCGCAGATCACCAAGCTGATCGAGCGGGTGCGTCCCGACGGCCAGCGCCTGCTGTTCTCCGCCACCCTGGACCGCAACATCGACCGTCTGGTCCAGCGGTTCCTGACCGATCCCGTGGTGCACTCGGTGGACCCGGCGGCGGGTGCGGTGACCACCATGGAGCACCACGTGCTGCATGTGCTGGACGAGACCGACAAGAAGGCCGTCACCACGCGCATCGCGGCCCGTGACGGGCGGGTCATCCTGTTCCTGCACACCAAGCGGTCCGCCGACCGGCTCGCCAAGCGGCTCCTCGCCTCCGGTGTCCGCGCGGCGGCGCTGCACGGCGGGCGCTCCCAGCCACAGCGCAACCGCACCCTGGAGCAGTTCAAGAACGGCCAGGTCACCGCTTTGGTGGCGACGAACGTCGCGGCCCGCGGCATACACGTGGACGACCTCGATCTGGTGGTGAACGTCGATCCCCCGGCCGACCACAAGGACTACCTGCACCGGGGCGGCCGCACGGCCCGTGCCGGTGGTTCGGGCAGCGTGGTCACGCTGGTCCTGCCCGAGCAGAAGCGGGACGTCACCCGGCTCATGGCGGACGCGGGCATCCGCCCGCGCACGGCCCGCGTCCGCTCCGGCGACGCGGAGCTGGCCACCATCACCGGGGCGCGCGAGCCGTCGGGCGTGCCCGTCACTCTCGAGGTCCCCGGGGCGGCGGCGCCGGCCGCGAGCCGCCAGAGCCGCAAGCCCGCCGCCGGTACGGGCGGCGGCCGAAGCGCGAGCCGGCGCGGAGGTTCGAACCGACGGGGCGGCGCGAACCGGCGGGCCTCCCGCCGCCCCTCGGCCACGTAGCCACCGGCGCCGCCGTTCAGTCGATGCCGGACCGCTCCACTCCGGCGACGATGTACCGCTGCAGCACCACGAACACGACGACCAGCGGGAGGATCGAGACGGCGGCGGCGACGAACAGTTCGTGCAGGTTGACGACCTGTGCGGTGGTGAACGTGGCGAGCGCGACCTGTACCGTCCACGCCTGCTGGTCCTGCCCGATGACCAGTGGCCACAGGAACGCGTTCCACGAACCGATGAAGACGATGGCGCCGACCGCGGCGAAGACGGGCCGCGAGTTGGGCACGACGACGCGCCAGTAGGTGCGCCAGTGGCCCAGGCCGTCGACGCGGGCCGCGTCCTCCAGTTCCTTAGGGAACCCGAGGAAGTACTGGCGGAAGACGAACGCGGCGAAGCCGCTGAAGAGCGTCGGCACGATCAGGCCGCGCAGCGTGGAGATCCAGCCGAGGGTGGAGACGAGCACGAAACTCGGCACGAAGGTGACCGCCGACGGGATCATGAGCGTGCCGAGGATCGCGTAGAAGACGTGGTTGGCGTACGGGTAGGGGATGCGGGCCAGCCCGTACCCGGCCAGCGACGCCAGGAGCAGCGTGCCGAGTGTGGTCAGGACCGCGATCTGGGTGGAGTTCCACAGGGCGTGCAGCATCGGTACGGACGGGTCGTCGAACAGTTCGCGCACGTTGCTCCACCGCAGGGTGCGGGGGAAGAAGGTCCAGCCGGGCGAGGTGAGGTCGGACTCGCTCGACAGGCCGCCCCGCACCAGCAGGTAGAACGGCACCAGGAAGAGCACCGCCAGCGCGCCGATGATCACCGCGCGCAGCGCCCTTCCGAGCCGCACATGGGCGTCTTGGATCGTCGCCTCGCCGTTCTTCCTCACGTTTCCTCACTCCTCCTTCCGGCCGAGGCCGAACCACCGGGCCTGCACCACCGTGACCAGGGCGATGATCAGCGCGAGGACCACGGCGCCCGCGCTGCCGATGCCGAGGTCCTGCCCCTGGCCCAGCGCCACGTAGTACAGGTAGACCAGCGGCGGGCGGGCGTAGGGCGGGTAGCCGCGCGCGGTGGACAGCAGGTTGTAGAACTCGTCGAACGCCTGGAAGGCGTTGATCACCAGGAGCAGGACGACGGCGACGGAGGTCGCGCGCAGCTGCGGGAAGGTGATGTGGCGGAAGACCTGCCAGCCGGGGCGGGCGCCGTCGACGGCCGCGGCCTCGTACAGGGCGCGGGGGATGCGTTGCAGTCCGGCCAGGATGAGCACCATGTAGAAACCGGCCTGCAGCCACAGCCGTACGGTGACGATGACCAGCCAGTACCACGGCGGGTGGCTCGTCGACAGCCATGCCACCGGGTCCTGGCCGAACCAGCGCAGGACCGTGTTGGCGAGGCCGAAGCGGACTCCGTTGAACAGGGAGAGTTTCCAGATCACCGACGCCACGACGTAGCTGCAGGCGGTCGGCAGGAAGAACACGGACCGGAAGAAGGCGCGGGCGAGGCGCAGCCGGTTCACCATCAGGGCGAGGGCGAGCGAGAGGGCGTACGTGGCCGGGACGATGAAGAGGCAGAAGACGGCGAATGTGGCGAGGCTGGAGGTGAAGGCCGAATCGCCCAGGACCGACGTGTAGTTGGACAGGCCGACGAAGTGCGTGGGCGTGACGGTGTTGCGCGCGTCGAAGAAGCTGAGGGCGAGGCTCCACAGGAGCGGGACGTAGACGAAGACCCCGAGGCCGACGACGAACGGGCCGGTGAAGACCCAGAACCACAGATACCTGTTCTGCGGTCCGAGCAGTCTGGACGGCACCGCCCTCCTCAGCCCTTCCCGCTCTTCTTCAGTACGCGGCTCAGTTCCGAACCGACCGTGCTCACCACCGACTTGAGTTGCGCCGAGGGGTCGGCGCCGCCCTGGATGATCCTGGTCAGGGCGTCCTGGAGCGCCGTCTGGGACTTGGGGGTCCACAGCAGCGGGCTGGCGTGGCCGTGGTCGGTGGCGAAGCCGACGGCGTCGGCGGCGGGGCCCGTGCGCAGCTTGGCGGCCTTCTTCGCCAGCGAGACGCGCGCGGGGATGTGGAAGCCGTAGGAGAGCGCGAAGTCCTGTTGGTCGTCGGTGCGGTCGACCCACAGCCACTTCGCGTACGCCTTGGCCGCGTCGACGTGCTTGCTGCGGGCGCTGACGGCGGTGGCGTAGGCGCCGACCGGCACGGCGGGTCGGCCGTGGTTCCCGGCGGCGGGGAACGGGAGCACGCCGAAGTCGTCGCCGAGCGCCTTCTTGATCTGCGGCATCGCCCACAGTCCGGTCCACTGCATGGCGGTGAGGCCCTGGGTGAACGCGGACGGGTCGGCCCAGTCGGCGGGGGCGCCGAGCAGCAGGGACTTGTTCGCGTACAGGGTGTGCAGTCCGGCGAGGGCGGCGGCCGCGGCGGGGTCGTCGAAGCCGACGCGCCCGTCGGCGGTGACGAGTTCGAGACCGGCGGCGAACAGCGGTGTGCCGCCGAGGACTCCGGCGCCGCCGTCGTTGCCGAGGAAGAGGCCCTTGACGTTCCTGGTGGTGAGGCGGTGGGCGGCGTCGACCAGCTCGTGGAGGGTGCGCGGTGGCCGGACACCCGCCGCGGTCAGCAGGCTCTTGCGGTAGTAGAGCATCTGCATGTCGATGGTCTGCGGGATGCCGTACACCTTGCCGCGGTAGGTCTTGGGTGCGAGGACCGCGGCGTTGAAGTCGGGGCGGACGGCCGCGATCTCGTGGGTGAGGTCGACGACCTGGTGGCCCTGGATCTGGTCGAGGGTGGGGCCGTTGACCTCGAAGACGTCAGGTCCCGCGTCGGTGAGGAGCGCGGCGGCGGTCTGCCGGTCGTAGTCGCCGGGGCGCCACTGCACGGAGACCCTCGCCTCGGTGTACGCGGCGGCGTAACGCTTGACGGCTTGTTCGGTCCCGGCCTCTCCGTACTGGTGGTACCACTGGGACAGGACGGGAGCGCCGTGTCCGCCCGAACTGCCGCTGCCACGGCCGGTGTTGGAGCCGCAGGCGGCGAGGGCCGCGGTGAGTGCGGCTCCCGCGCCGAGCGTGAACAGCCGTCGGCGAGAGAAGGTCGGCGCGGGGATCGGCTCGGTGGGCTCAGAGGTGGTCACCCTCGTCTATCTCCCCCGGGCGTGCGCGGGTTACGCACGCCGGGGCGTGTTCCGGGCCGAGGGAGAGGACGTGTTCGACGCGTGGGACGGGCAGCGGGCACGTGAGGCGGTTTCAGGGCCTCGGTCGCGAGCGGGAGGGACCAACGTCCCCCGATCGCCGTGACCACGAAGGAGCTTGGTCACTGATATGCGGCGAATGTTTCCCATCCTGGGTGATACAGGGTTTTTGGTCGATTTGCCGTGCTACATCTAGTAACCCCGGCACTGGTTTAGACCACCCCAGGAGGAGCTTGCGATGACCACGGCCACCACCGCGCCGCCCGAGGCCGGCGGCACCAGACGCTCCGGCGTGATGGCGTCCCTGCAGAAGATCGGCCGCAGTCTGCAACTGCCCGTCGCCGCCATGCCGGCCGCGGCGATCCTGCTCCGGCTCGGCCAGCCCGACGTGTTCGGCGACGACGGACTCGGCTGGCACAAGGTGGCCGCGGTCTTCGACGCCGCGGGCGGCGCGATATTCCAGAACCTGCCGCTGCTGTTCTGTGTCGGCGTGGCCATCGGCTACGCGAAGAAGGCCGACGGCTCCACGGCGCTCGCCGCGCTCGTCGGCTTCCTCGTCTACAAGAACGTCCTGACCGCCTTCCCCGTCGCCGGGTCGGTCACCGAGGCACTGCCCAAGGGCACGCCGCAGGACCCCGGAGTGCTCGGCGGCATCGTCCTCGGGCTCGTCAGCGCCGTCGTCTGGCAGCGCTACCACCGCACCAGACTGGTCGACTGGCTGGGCTTCTTCAACGGACGACGACTCGTGCCGATCATCATGGCCTTCATCGGCGTGGTCTTCGGCGTCTTCTTCGGCCTGGCCTGGCAGCCCATCGGTGACGCGCTGGGCCACTTCAGCGACTGGCTGACCGGCCTGGGCGCCTTCGGCTCGGGCCTCTACGGCGTCTTCAACCGCGGGCTCATCCCGGTCGGCATGCACCAGTTCCTCAACACGTTCTTCCAGCAGCAGGTCGGCTCGTTCACCGACGCCGCGGGCAACGTGTGGCACGGCGAGATCCCCCGCTTCTTCCACGGCGACCCGACCGCGGGCCAGTTCCTGACCGGCTTCTTCCCGATCATGATGTTCGGCCTGCCCGCCGCGGCCATCGCCATCGCGCACGCCGCCGAGCCGCACCGCCGCAAGGCCACCATGGGGATGATGCTCTCCCTGGCCCTGACCTCGCTGGTGACCGGCATCACCGAGCCGATCGAGTTCACCTTCCTGTTCATCGCGCCCGCCCTGTACGCGGTCCACGCCGTGCTCACCGGTGTCTCGATGGCGGTGACCTGGGCGCTCGGGGTGAGGGACGGCTTCGGGTTCTCGGCGGGTCTGATCGACTACGCGCTCAACTGGAAGCTCGCCACCAACCCCTGGATGATCATCCCGATCGGTCTCGCCTTCGCGGTCCTCTACTACGTGCTGTTCCGCTTCCTCATCATGAAGTTCGACATCCCGACGCCCGGCCGCGAACCGGAGGAAGAGGTCGACTCGGTCACCAAGTGACCGCGCCGACGCGCGACACCCCCACCCCCACCGCACTGCGAAAGGTTCCCCATGACCACGCGCATCCTCGACCTCGACCGCGACGGCCTCGCCGCACTGCGCGGCCGCGCCCTGACCGCGTCCGTCGCCGCCGCCGAGGGCCGCACCATGGTCGGCGAGGTCTTCGCCGAGCGTGCCGCGCTCTCCCCGCACCCGGACGGGCGCGGCGTGCACAACGCCGAGCTGGTGGCGGCGTTCGGCGCCGACATCGTGGTGCTCAACCTGATCGAGCGGGCCTGGGACGGCGACCGGCTCCACCTGCCGGGCCTGGGCACGTTCCGTACGTTCACGGAGCTGGCCGAGGCCGTCGGGCGGCCGGTCGGCGTCAATCTGGAGCCCGGCGACGTACCCGAGATCCGGCGCGCCGAGCCGGAGTACGCCAAGCGCCTGATCGACAGGGGGGCGGCCATGCTGTGCATCACCGCCAACCCCGGCACCGGCGGTTCGTTCGACGGCATGGCGCGGGTGACCGAGGAACTGCGGGCCGGACTCGGCGACGACGCGGCGCTGTGGTCCGGCAAGATGCACCACGCCGGGCACCCGGAGCGGGTGACCGTCGAGCGGCTGACGAACCTGGCGGCCGCCGGTGCCGACGGTGTCGTGATGCCGCTGCCGGGCACCCTGCCCGGTGTCACCAAGGAGCTCGCCGCCGAGGCCGTCGCCGCCGTACAGGACGCGGGCGCGGTCGTGATGGGCGCCATCGGCACCAGCCAGGAGGGCTCACACCGCAACGTGGTGGCCCAACTCGCCCTGAACGCGAAGGAAGTGGGCATCGACGCGCACCACTTCGGCGACTCCTACATTCCGGGCGTCTGCGACCCTGAGCTGCTCTACGCGTACTCGGTGGCGATCCGCGGTCGCCGTCACACGTGGAACCGGATGGCACTGAGCGGCCGCCGGGCGCCCGCCGCGAGGAGCTGAGGCGGTCCGGCGGACCACCGCCCGCGGGGGGCGCCTCACACGGGAAGCCCCCGCGGCTCCTTCACCCGCTTCATGATGATCTGTGAGTTCACCTCGGTCACCCCTTCGAGCGCGGTGAGCCGTTCGATCCACAGGCGCTCGTACGCGGCGAGGTCGGCGACCGCGATCCGCAGCAGGCAGCCGGGACTGCCGAAGAGGCGGTACGCCTCGATCACGTCGGGGATGTCCTGCAGGGCATGCTCGAACGCCTCGACACAGGCCCGGTCGCGCCGCACCTCGATGGAGACCAGCACCTCGAAGCCGCGTCCGACCGCCTCCGGGTCGACGACCGCGCGGTACCCCTGGATGACACCGTCCTTCTCCAGCTGCCGCACCCGGCGCAGGCACGGGGAGGGGCTCAGGCCCACCCGATGGGCCAGTTCCTGGTTGCTCAGCCGACCGTCGTTCTGAAGCTCGCGCAAGATACTGAGGTCAATCCCGTCCATGACGCAATTGTGCGCCCCGGCGACGCCCTCTCGCGAGCAGAAGTGGCAATCCGATTGCGGGCGATTCCGCCTATCCTTGCGAGGCATCGAACACCCTTGCGCCGCCCGGCACCCACCACCCCGGGTACCGGACGGCCCGATTCCCCCCGAGGCGGCCCCATGGAACGCATCCGGCCCGACAAGCCGCGGCGCATCACCCTCATCAGCACCGGCGGCACCATAGCCAGCCGCTGGCAGGGCACCGGTTACGCCGCCGACGCCGCCGGAGACACCGTCCTGGCCAGCGCCGCCGTGCCGGCGGGCGTCGAGGTGCGGGTGCTCGACCTGTTCAACGTGAACAGCTCCCGGATGACCAGCGATCTCCAGCTGGCCCTCGTCCGCACCGTGCGCGACGTGCTCGCCGACCCGGACGTGGACGGCATCGTCGTCACGCACGGCACGGACACCCTGGAGGAGTCGGCGTTCCTGGTGGACCTCCACCACGACGACCCCCGCCCGGTGGTCTTCACCGGCGCCCAGCTCCCGCTCGGCGCGGCCGACGGCGACGGCCCCGGCAACATGCACGACGCGATCCAGGCCGCCGCGACCGTGCGCGGCCTGGGCGTGCTCGTCGTCTTCAACGGCACCGTGCACGCCGCCCGCGGCACCGTGAAGACGCAGACCCTCGCCCCGAACGCGTTCGACGACCCGTCGGCCGTCGAGCCGCTGGGCCGCCTCGGCTTCGGCCGCGCCGACGTCCGCCGCGCCCCGCGCCGCCCGGCCCCGCTGCCCGTGCCGGGCGCCGACGCCGCCGTGCCGCGCGTCGACATCGTCATGCACCACAGCGACGCCGACCCGGCCCTGTTCGAGGCGGCCGTCGCCGCCGGGGCACGCGGCATCGTGCTCGTCGCCACCGGCGCGGGCAACGCCACCCCGGCGTTCGTCGAGGCGGTCCGCGCCGCCGCCGCACGCGGCATCCTCGTCGTCGTCACTACGCGGGTGCCCGCGGGCCCGCTCGCCGAGATCTACACCGGCGGCGGCGCCGTCGACCTCGTCGCGGCGGGCGCCGTGCTCAGCGGGACCCTGCGCGCGGGCCAGGCGCGCATCGCCGTCCTGTCCGCCCTGCTCGCGAGCGCCGACGCCACCCGCGCCGAGCGCACGCAGCTGCTGCGCCGCCTCATCGACGCGCCCGCCGAGGACGCCGCCCACGGCCCGGCCGCCGACGTGGCCGACGCCCCTGCCGACAGCCCCGCCCACACTCCTGCCGAGACCGACGAGAAGACCGCAGCATGACGACGAATGCCGCCCCGGCCTCCCCTGCCACCGCTGTCTCCCCTGCCGGTCCCGCCTTCCGCCGCGAGCACGACCTGCTCGGCGAGCGCGACGTACCGGCCGACGCGTACTGGGGCGTGCACACGCTGCGCGCCGTGGAGAACTTCCCCATCACCGGCACGCCGATCTCGGTCCACCCGCGCCTGATCGACGCGCTCGCCGCCGTGAAGGAGGCCGCGGCCCTGGCCAACGAGGAGCTGGGCCTGCTGACCCCGGCCAAGGCGGAGGCCATCGTGACGGCCTGCCGCGAGATCCGTTCCGGCAAGCTGCACGACCAGTTCGTCGTGGACGTCGTGCAGGGCGGCGCGGGCACGTCGACGAACATGAACGCCAACGAGGTCGTCGCCAACCGCGCCCTCGAACTGCTCGGCCACCCCAAGGGCTCCTACCAGCACCTGCACCCCAACGAGGACGTCAACCTCGGCCAGTCCACCAACGACGCCTACCCGACCGCGCTGCGCATCGCCACCATCGAGTCGGCCCGCGGGCTGCTGCGGGCGATGGCGGTGCTGCAGGACGCGTTCGCGGCGAAGGCCGTCGAGTTCCGATCGGTCCTGAAGATGGGCCGCACCCAGCTCCAGGACGCCGTGCCGATGACGCTCGGCCAGGAGTTCTCCACGTACGCCGTGATGCTGGAGGAGGACCGGGGCCGGCTCGCGGAGGCGGTCGAGCTGATCCACGAGATCAACCTCGGTGCCACGGCGATCGGCACGGGGCTCAACGCGCCCGCCGGTTACGCGGAGGCGGCCCGCCGCCACCTCGCGGCCATCACCGGCCTGCCGCTGGTGACGTCGGTGAACCTGGTCGAGGCCACGCAGGACTGCGGCGCGTTCGTGCAACTGTCCGGCGTGCTCAAGCGGATCGCGGTCAAGCTCTCGAAGACCTGCAACGACCTGCGACTGCTCTCGTCCGGGCCGCGCGCCGGTCTCGGCGAGATCAACCTGCCGCCGGTGCAGGCGGGTTCGTCGATCATGCCGGGCAAGGTCAACCCGGTGATCCCGGAGGTCGTCAACCAGGTCGCCTTCGAGGTGATCGGCAGCGACGTCACCATCACCATGGCGGCGGAGGCGGGCCAGCTCCAGCTCAACGCGTTCGAGCCGGTGATCCTGCACGCCCTCTCGCGCGGCATCACGTCGCTGAGCGCCGCGTGCCGCACGCTCGCCGAGCGCTGCGTGTCGGGCATCACCGCCAACGAGGCCGCGCTGCGCGCGAGCGTGGAGAACTCCATCGGCCTGGTCACGGCCCTCAACCCGCACATCGGGTACGAGGCCGCGACCGCGGTGGCGAAGGAAGCCCTCGCCACCGGGCGCGGGGTGGCGGAACTGGCCCTTGAGAAGGGCCTGTTGCCGCCTGATCAGTTGGCGGAGCTGCTGACGCCGGAGCGGCTTGCGGGGACGCGTCGCTGAAACCCGCCGTCGCGCCTACGCCTCGACGGCCTCTTCATCGGGCGCGAGGCTGTCCATGAACGAGCTCACCGAGAACACGGCCCGGCCCGCCCCGGCCGGGCCGTATCCGGGCGGCGACGAGAGCCCGAACTCGTCCATGGTCGACCGGTAGGCGTCGAGCAGCCGGATGTGGTACTCCAGCGGAGCGCCCAGCGGATTCGCCTTGCCGAGCGGCGTCGTCGGCTCGGGGCACCACGTGGTGAAGCGCGGCGTGATGCCCTGCGACATGAAGAAGCGCAGGCCCTCCGTGGTGGAGGCGATCGCCTCGTCCACCGACGTGAAACCGAACGGCTCGGCCATCTCGACGCCAGCCACGAAGTTCGGGATGACGTTGCGCGGCCCGAAGACCTCCGCCGAGTCGAGGATGCGCTTGTGCCACTCGTCGCGGCCGACGTAGCGCTCCTTGCCGGGGCAGTACAGCTCGAACAGGCGCCGGTCCCACACCTCGTAGTTGGGGTGGTAGATCTTCACGCCGTAGTCGTGGAACCGCTTCACGTCGTCGAGCGGCAGGGCCTGGGCCACCACCTTGCCGATCCAGCGGTCCGGGAAGCGCTCCTCGATGGCCTTGGCGTAGTGCCCGTAGAAGTCGGCCTCGTCGCGGCCCTGCACCTGGGAGGTGATGGAGCCGCCGGTGAGGGTGTACGCCGTCGACGCCTTCGCCGTGTCGTAGCGGTCGATGATGTCGAGGGCCTCCAGGACCTCCTCGACGTCCTTGACGCCGGTGTACGGGCGGCCGGCCGCCTTGTGCTGGCGCCAGTTGTGGTTGATGTCGCAGTACTGGCACTCCTCCTTGGCGCCGAAGTACTGGCAGACGCGGAAGACCGTGAGATAGATGAGGTAGCCCCACTGGATGGTGGGGGCCACCTCCATGACCGACTTTCCGTTGGCGAGCTTGTGCCGGTAGTAGTCGGGCATGGGCGGCAGGCCGACGTCGGCGATGCGCCTGCCGCCGAGGTAGAGGCCGAGCAGGCCGTCGTCGCCCGCCGCCACCCGGTACGGCGAGTTGGGGTTCACACGGACCGAGACGACCGTGCGGCGCAGGCCGTAGGGGCCGCCGGTGAGGACGATCTCCTCGGGCGGGCGACGCAGCGCGGCCTCGCCGAGCTCCGGCAGCGTGCCGTGGTCGAAGGAGAAGATGAAGTACGACTTCGGCTTGACCTCGCCGGACGCCTCGTTCGCCGTGTCGGTGAGCGCCGACTCGTCGAAGGCGATGCCGCCGCGCAGCAGGTCCTCCTTGAAGACCGCTTCCTTCGGCACGTGCGGGAAGCGCTCCATCAGGTCCTCGACCAGTGCCGTGCGGCTTCCCGCCCCGTCGCCTGTGCTCATCCCGATCCACTCCTCGCTCGCTGCCGGGCCGTGCTTCGGCCTCTCACGGTATGCCCCCGGATGTCCCGTGCCCGACGCCGGGTCCCGGTCCTGGGTGTCAGGGGTGGGCGAACCACGTCTGGGCGTGGGTGGGAACCCCGTCGTAGTCGAACATCACCTGGTTCTCCCAGGCGTTTTTGCTGCTCGGGTCGGCCGGGTCCCAGCCGTTGCCCTTGACGGCGGTCCAGGCGGCGTCCCACCAGAACGCGCCGAGCCCGAGCCCCTCCGGCACCGTCTCGACGACGCTCAGCAGGTCCCGCCACCATGCCGCCTGCCCGGCCTGGGTGGCCGCGTACCCGGCGAGCAGCTTGGCCTCGGTGTTGATCGTGTTCTCCCAGCCGTCGTCGTCGGCGAGCGTGAAGGGGTACGCGGTCTCGGCGACGTACAGCTGCTTGCCGTAGCACGGCGCCAGGTCGTCGAGATCGGCCTGGAGGTCGCAGAGGGGCGCCCGACTTCGACGCCGTGTTCGTGGCGTCCGACCTCATGGCGCAAGGAGTGCTCGCCGCGCTGCGGGCGGCAGGGCGCCGTGTGCCGCAGGACGTCGCGGTGGGTGGTTTCGACGACTCGCCCGCGGCGCTTTCGAGTCAGCCGGGCCTCACGACGGTGCGGCAGCCGTGGGACCGGATCAGCTCCGAGATGGTCCGGGTCCTGCTCGCGCAGATCGGGGGCGAGGCGCCCGCTGCCGTGATACTGCCCACGGAGTTGGTGCGGCGGGAGTCCGCACAGGGGTTCGGCCGGCGTCCGCGGCCGCGGCGGGCCGCCCGTCCCTCACCGCTACCTGGCAGTAGGGCGGGTCGAAACGGCTTGCGCGTGATCGAATCGGGCCGCAACCGCACTGACACAGCTTCCGAAAGGCAGCCTTCATGGTCGAGGTTCAGTCCGGCGTGCCCACCAACTGGGCCCGCAACATCACGTTTTCCGTCGGCGAGGTCCAGCGGCCCGGGTCGCTCGACGAGCTGCGGGCACTGGTCCGCGCGAGCGCGCACATACGGGTGCTCGGCAGCGGGCACTCGTTCAACACCGTCGCCGACGTGGACGCCGAGCGCGGCGGCGTGCTCGTGTCGCTGGGCGCGATGCCCGGTGGCATCGACGTCGACCGGGACGCACGGACCGTGCGGGTCGGCGGCGGGGTGCGGTACGCGGAGCTGGCGGCCGCGCTGCACGCGCACGGGTTCGCCCTGCCCAACATGGCCTCCCTGCCGCACATTTCGGTCGCCGGATCGGTGGCGACCGGTACGCACGGGTCGGGGGTGCGAAACCGCTCGCTCGCCGAGCACGTACGGTCCGTTGAACTGGTCACCGCGGGCGGGGACCTCGTCACCCTGTCGCGCGGCGACGCCGGGTTCGAGGGAGCCGTCGTCTCGCTCGGCGGGCTCGGCGTCGTCCTGTCGCTGACCCTCGACGTGCGGCCGACGTTCGACGTGGCGCAGCACGTGTTCGGTGAACTTCCCTTCGCCGGACTCGACTTCGCTGCCGTGTCCGGGTCCGCTTACAGCGTCAGCCTGTTCACGCGGTGGCTGGGTCCGCGCTTCGACCAGGTGTGGGTCAAGCAGCGCTGCCCGGAGCCGGTCGACTTCCCGTGGGCCGAACCTGCGGGAGAGGCGCGGCACCCCGTGCCCGGCATGCCCGCTGTCCACTGCACCCGGCAGTTCGGCGAGCCCGGGCCCTGGCACGAGCGGCTGCCGCACTTCCGCCCCGAGTTCACCCCCAGCAACGGCGACGAGCTGCAGTCGGAGCTTCTGCTGCCGCGCGAGCACGCCGTGGCCGCGTTGCACGCGCTCGACTCCGTGCGGGAGTCGATCGCCCCCGTGCTGCAGGTGTGTGAGGTGCGCACCGTCGCCGCCGACCTCCAGTGGCTCAGCCCCGCCCACGGGCGCGACAGCGTCGCCTTCCACTTCACGTGGGTGGCGGACAAGCGGCGCGCGCTGCCCGTCGCGGCGCTCGTCGAGGACCGGCTTCGGCCCTTCGACCCCCGGCCGCACTGGGGCAAGGTCATCACCACGGACCCGGGCCGGATCGCCGCGCGTTACCCGAAGGCCCCCGATTACGTGGATCTGGTGCGGCGCCTCGACCCGGAGGGGAAGTTCACCAACCGGTTCCTGCGGGACGTCTTCCACCTCTGAGTGCCGACAGGACTTTCGGTACGGCCTGTTGGACTTTTCTCACCCCTTCTTCCAACCCGTTTCCCAAGTCCCTAGCCTGGCAGGGCCAAGGGTGCCGAGCCGCGGCGAGGAGGCGGTCGTCGATGCGTCGTACCTCGCGTGACATCAGGACCGCCAACCGCCACGAAGTGCTGCGCCGCGCCCTGTCCCGCCCCGCCGTCTCCCGCCGCGAGCTGGCCGCCGCGACGGGCCCCTGCGGTCGCTGCTGGCCGAGCACGTCGCCCACCCGTTGTACCTGGACAACCCGCTGCGCGCCTGCACCGTCGCCGAGCTCTGGTCGGGCGCGGCGCGCGGCGCCGACGACGCGGTCGTGGTCAACCTCGGCACCGGCGTCGGCGCGGGCCTCGCCCTGGGCGGCGCGCTGCACCGGGGCGTGACCAACAGCGCGGGCGAGTGGGGTCACACGACGCTCGTGCTCGACGGCCGCCCCTGCCACTGCGGCAACCGGGGCTGCGTGGAGGCGTACGTCGGGGCGCCCGGCATCCTGCGCACGCTGGCGGAGCTGCGCCCCGGCTCCGCGCTCCTGCACCCCGACGACCAGACCGCCACCATCGAGGCGCTCGCCCGCGCCGCCGCCGAGGGAGCGCCCGACGCCCTCGACGTCGTGCGGGAGACCGCCCGTCTGCTCGGCCCGGCGATAGCCGACCTCGTCAATCTGCTCAATCCCGAGGTCGTGGTGCTCAGCAGCTGGGTCGCGAGCCGGCTCGGCGGGCCTCTCCTGACCGAGGTCCGCCGGGCCGTCGCCCGGCACGCCCTCGCGGGCCCGCTCGCCGCGACGCGGATCGTGCTGTCGCCGATCCCCAGCGATCCGGTGAGCCTGGGCGCCGCCACGTTCGCCCTGGAGGGCGCGCTCGCCTCGGCGGGCCACGTCCGCACGACGGCCTGACTCCGCCAGAACCCTGAGCCCTGAGCCCTGAGCCCTGAGCCCAGAACTCAGAACTCAGAACTCACTGCCCATCAGCCCACAGCCCGATGCCCTAGGAGCCGTATGTCCTCCTCGGATCACACCTCGTACGTCGAAGACGTCCTGCCCGGCACGGGAGCGCTCCCGCCCCGCGCCTGGTACGCCAGGTCGTCAGCCACCTCCTTCTCGCTCAACGGCAGTTGGCGCCTGCGTGTGTCGCCGACCGCCGACGCCCACGACTCCGCCTTCGCCTCCGCCTCCGCCTCCGCCCTCACTCCGGACGGGTACGACACCGACGACTGGGCCGAGGTGACCGTGCCCGGCCACTGGGTGCTCCAGGGCCATGGCGAGCCGATCTACACGAACCACCTCTACCCGTTCCCGGTCGACCCTCCGCACGTGCCGACCGAGAACCCGACGGGCGACCATCTGCGCGCCTTCGACCTGCCCGCCGACTGGCTCGCCGACGGTTCGGCCACGCTCCGCTTCGACGGCGTGGAGTCGTGCGCCCGGGTGTGGCTCAACGGCACCGAACTCGGCACGTTCAAGGGCAGCAGGCTGCCGCACGAGTTCGCGGTCGGCCCGCTCCTGCGGGCCGCCGGGAACGTCCTGGCGGTCCGCGTCCACCAGTGGTCGTCCGGCTCGTACCTGGAGGACCAGGACCAGTGGTGGCTGCCCGGCATCTTCCGCGACGTGACGCTGCTGCACCGCCCGGAGGGCTGCGTCGGCGACTGGTTCACGCACGCCTCGTACGACCACACGACCGGCGACGGGACGCTGCGCGTCGACAGTGAGGTGGACGGCCGGGTGACCGTCCCGGACCTCGGCATCGACGTGCCCACGGGCATGTCGGTCACCGTGCCCGTCGAGCCGTGGACCGCCGAGACACCGCGCCTGTACGACGGGGAGCTGGCCACCGAGGGGGAGCGGGTGCCGCTGCGCATCGGGTTCCGCACGGTCGCCGTCGAGGGCGGCCTGATCAAGGTCAACGGTACGCCGGTGCTCTTCCGTGGTGTCAACCGCCACGAATGGCATCCGGAGCACGGTCGTGCGCTGGACCTGGCGACCATGCGGCGTGACGTCGAGCTGATGAAGCGTCACAACATCAACGCGGTCCGCACCTCCCACTATCCGCCGCACCCCGCCTTCCTGGACCTGTGCGACGAGTACGGCCTGTGGGTGATCGACGAGTGCGACCTGGAGACCCACGGATTCATCGAGCAGGGCTGGCACGACAACCCGTCCGACGACGACCGGTGGACACCGGCTCTGCTCGACCGCGCCGCCCGCACGGTCGAGCGGGACAAGAACCACCCGTCGGTGGTGATGTGGTCGCTGGGCAACGAGGCCGGGACCGGGCGCGGCCTCACCGCGATGGCGGAGTGGATCCGCGAACGCGACCCGGACCGGCTCGTCCACTACGAGGGCGACGTGAACTGCCGTGACACCGACGTGTACTCGCGCATGTACGCCGAGCACGCCGAGGTCGAGCGGCTCGGCGCCCGGCTCGACGGAGGCCCGGCCCGGCGGCGCGAACTGCCGGTCATCCTGTGCGAGTACGCGCACGCCATGGGCAACGGGCCCGGTGGGCTCGCCGACTACCAGAGACTGTTCGAGGCGTACGAGCGGATCCAGGGCGGGTTCGTGTGGGAGTGGATCGACCACGGGATCGCGGACGAGCGGTACGGATACGCGTACGGCGGTGACTTCGGTGAGGAGTTGCACGACGGGAACTTCGTCTGTGACGGGCTGCTCCTGCCCGACCGGACGCCGTCGCCGGGTCTCGCCGAGTTCAAGAAGGTGATCGAGCCGGTCCGCATCGACGTGGACGCTCCGGCCGGTGGGACCGGGACGGCCGGCGCGTTCGGGGCGGCCGGGGCACCCGGCACGGTCCGTGTCACCAACCGCTATGACTTCCGTGACCTGTCGCACCTGTCGTTCGAGTGGTCGTTCCAGGTGGAGGGGGAGACGGTGCGGTCGGGCGCGCTCACCGTGCCGCCGCTCGGCCCCGGCGAGTGCGGCGAGGTGAAGCTGCCCGCGCCGCCCGAGGACGGGCGGGGCGCGCCGACGAGCTGGACCGTGCGGGCGCTCGACGCCGACGACCATGAGGTGGCGTGGGGGCAGTCGGCCCAGTCGGCTGCGCTTCCCGCGCCCCGACGGGGACCGCGCCGGGCCGACCAGCCGGTGCGCGGGCGGCAGCTGATCACGTTCGGTCCGGCCGCGTTCGACGCGCGCACCGGCGCCCTGCGGACGGTCGGCGGCGTGGACGTGGTCGGCCCGCGTCTGGACGTGTGGCGGGCGACCACCGACAACGACGACGGGGCGAGCTGGCAGGGCGACGAGCGACTCGGGTTCGCGTGGCGCGCGGTGGGGCTGCACCGCATGCGACACCGGCTGGACGGTGTGGAGTTGAGTGGTGACGCGCTGACCGTGCGGACGCGGGTCGCGCCGGCGGGCCGTGACATCGGGCTGCGGACGGTGTACCGCTGGACGGCCGACGCCGAGCGGGTGCGGCTGGCGGTGTCGGTGGTCCCGGAGGGTGACTGGCGCGTCCCGCTGCCGCGGCTCGGTGTACGACTCGGCCTGCCCGGTGGCGCGGACGCCACCCGCTGGTTCGGCGGCGGGCCCGGCGAGGCGTACCCGGACACCAGGGCCGCGTCGCGGATCGCGGTGTGGCACTCGGACGTGGACGCGATGCAGACCCCGTATGTGCGCCCGCAGGAGAACGGGGCGCGGGCCGACGTCCGGTGGGCCGAGATCGGGGGCCTGCGGATCGAGGGCGAGCCGGAGTTCTGGTTCACGGCGCGCCGCTGGACCAGCGAACAGCTCGACGCGGCCGAGCACCTGAACGACCTTGCCGCCGGAACCGCCGAAGCCGCCGGAGCCGCCGGAGCCGCCGGAGCCGCCGACCGCACGGTGTGGGTCCACCTCGACCACGGCCAGCAGGGCATCGGCTCCCAGTCCTGCGGCCCCGGTCCGCTGCCGTGCTACCGGCTGACGGCGGCGCCCGCCGAGTTCGCGTTCACGTTCCGGGCGGCGAGGCCATGACGCAGAGCGCCACGCAGACCGTCACCCAGACCACCGTCGCGCGGAATTCGTCGAGGTGGACGCTGATCACTATTGGTTTCCTCTGGGCAGTGGCGCTCTGGCGACGAAATTAGTACTGTCGGGCGGTCGATGTCGTACGCGCCGCACCAGGAGGGACCTCATGGCCTCGCTGACCGTCACCGAGCGGACCCGGCACCGCCGCCTGCGCGAGCAGGGCAGCCTCGACCGGGACGCGCTCGACGCGATCCTCGGCGCCGGGTTCGTCTGCCACCTCGGCGTGCAGGTCGACGGAGACCTCCTGGTGGTCCCGACCGTCTACGGCTGCGACGGGACCACGCTGTACTTCCACGGCTCGGTCGCCAGCCGCAGCCTGGCCGCCGCGCCCGGCACCCAGGTCTGCGTGACGGTGACCCACGTGGACGGGCTGGTGCTGGCCAGATCGGTCTTCGAACACGGCGTCAACTACCGCAGCGCCATGGTCTTCGGCACACCCCGGCACGTCGGCGACCCCGACGAGAAACTCGCTGGGCTCCGCTGCCTGACCGAACAGTCCACGCCGGGACAGTGGGACTACGCGCGCCGCCCCAGCCGCAAGGAACTCGCCGCGACGGCACTGCTCGCCCTGCCGCTCGACGAGGTCTCCGTCAAGATCCGCACCGGCGCCCCCGAGGACGGCGAAGGACCTGACGCCGAGCTCGGCCTGTGGGCGGGCGTGCTGCCGCTGCGCACCGCGTGGGGCGCGCTCGAAGCGGATCCACTGCTGGACAAGGGCATCGAGCCGCCCGCCCACCTGGCGCGGCGGGCGGGCACCCGCTGCCCGGGTACCCGGGCAGGCGACGGAGCGGCGCGGTTGACATGATGTGGACGTGAACTTCCGCTCGATCTACAGCCACGGTTTCGCCCGGGTCGCGGCCTGCACCGGCCACGCCGCCATCGCCGACCCGCCCGCCAACGCGGAGGCGGTCCTGCGCCAGGCGCGCCGCTGCGCCGAGGACGGGGTCGCCGTCGCCGTCTTCCCCGAGCTGTGCCTGACCGGCTACTCGATCGAGGACCTGCTCCTTCAGGACGCGCTGCTCGACGGCGTCGAGGGGGCGCTCGCGACCGTCGTGGCCGGGTCGCAGGATCTCATGACGGTGCTCGCGATCGGCGCCCCGCTGCGCCACCGCAACCGCGTCTACAACTGCGCGGTCCTCGTCCACCGCGGCCGGGTCCTGGGCGTCGCGCCCAAGTCGTACCTGCCGAACTACCGGGAGTTCTACGAGCGCCGCCAGCTCGCCCCCGGCGACGACGAGCGCGGCGGCACCATCCGCGTGGGCGGCACGGACGTGCCGTTCGGTACGGATCTGCTGTTCGCCGCCGACGACGTGCCCGGTCTGGTCCTGCACACCGAGATCTGCGAGGACATGTGGGTGCCGGTGCCGCCGAGCGCGGAGGCCGCCCTCGCCGGAGCGACGGTCCTGCTGAACCTCTCCGGCAGCCCGATCACCGTCGGCCGGGCCGAGGACCGCGCGCTGCTGTGCCGCTCGGCGTCCACG
The DNA here is from genome assembly GCF_026274175.1 of Streptomyces beihaiensis. GTDB lineage: Bacteria > Actinomycetota > Actinomycetes > Streptomycetales > Streptomycetaceae > Streptomyces > Streptomyces beihaiensis. The sequence goes on along the minus strand of NZ_JAPHNL010000135.1, from coordinate 12,773 downwards.
CGCTGCCTCGCCGCCTACGTGTACGCGGCGGCCGGGGCCGGCGAGTCCACGACGGACCTGTCGTGGGACGGCCAGACGATGATCTACGAGAACGGGTCGCTGCTCGCCGAGACCGAGCGGTTCCCGCGGGGTGACCGGTACGCCGTGGCCGACGTCGACCTCGACCTGCTCCAGCAGGAGCGGCGCCGCATGGGCACGTTCGACGACAACCGCCGCACGCACGCCGCGCGGACGGCAGGCTTCCGGCGCGTCGGTTTCCGGCTCGGCGCGCCCGACGGCGATCTGGGCCTGCGCCGCCGGGTCGAGCGGTTCCCGTTCGTCCCGGCCGACGCCGACCGGCTCGCCCAGGACTGCTACGAGGCGTACAACATCCAGGTCGCCGGGTTGCAGCAGCGGCTCGCGGCGATCGGTGACCCGAAGGTGGTCATCGGGGTGTCGGGCGGGCTGGACTCGACGCACGCGCTCATCGTCGCGGCGCGGGCGATGGACCGCGCGGGCCGTCCGCGCAGCGACATCCTCGCGTACACGCTGCCCGGCTTCGCCACCGGCGACCACACCAAGTCCAACGCGCACAAGCTGATGAACGCGCTCGGCGTCACCGCGCACGAGCTGGACATCACGGCGACGGCTCGGCTGATGCTGCGGGAGATGGGCCACCCGTTCTCGGCGGGCGAGCCGGTCTACGACGTCACGTTCGAGAACGTACAGGCGGGTCTGCGCACCGACTACCTGTTCCGGCTCGCCAACCAGCACGGCGGCATCGTGCTGGGCACCGGCGACCTGTCGGAGCTGGCGCTCGGCTGGTGCACGTACGGCGTCGGCGACCAGATGAGCCACTACAACGTCAACTCCGGTGTGCCGAAGACGCTCATCCAGCACCTGATCCGCTGGGTCGTCAGCAGCGACCAGTTCGGCGCCGAGACCGGCCGGACGCTCACCGCGATCCTCGACACCGAGATCAGCCCCGAGCTGGTGCCGGGCGAGGAACTCCAGTCCACCGAGTCGAAGATCGGGCCGTACGCGCTGCACGACTTCACCCTGTACCACGTGCTGCGGCACGGGTTCCGGCCGTCGAAGATCGCGTTCCTGGCGTGGCACGCGTGGCGGGACGCGGACGGCGGTTCGTGGCCTCCGGAGTTCCCCGGCGCGAAGCGGGTCGCCTACGACCTGGGCGAGATCCGGCACTGGCTGGAGTACTTCTGCCGTCGCTTCTTCGCGTTCGCGCAGTTCAAGCGGTCCGCGATGCCGAACGGGCCGAAGGTGTCGGCGGGTGGTTCGCTCTCGCCGCGCGGCGACTGGCGCGCCCCGTCCGACGGCAACGCCCGCGCGTGGCTGCGGGATCTGGAGCGGTGGGAGTGGCCGCAGAGCCCGCAGGACAAGGCCGGGCAGGCGGGAGTTTGAAGACAGGGCCTAGCCCGGCGCCCCCGCGCCTGCCCGGGCCGTCACCCGCTCCCCCGCCCGAAAGGTCCTGCGGTACGCCGCCGGTGACACCCCGATCGCCGCGTGCAGGTGCTGGCGAAGTGACGCGCCCGTGGCGAAGCCGACCTCGGCCGCGATCCGGTCGACCGGCAGGTCGCTGGACTCCAGCAGGTCGCGGGCCCGGTGCACACGTTGCTGGACGAGCCAGCGGCCCGGACTCGTACCGGTCTCCTCCTGGAAGCGGCGGGCGAAGGTCCGCTCGCTCATCCGGGCGTGCGCGGCCAGTTCACGCAGGGCCAGCGGGCGGTCCAGGCGCTCCAGGGCCCAGGCGCGGGTGGCGGCGGTGCCGGTGGAGCCCTCCTCGGGGACCGGCTGCTTGATGTACTGGGCCTGGCCCCCGTCCCGCCACGGCGGTACGACGCAGCAGCGGGCGACGAAGTTGGCGGCCTCACCACCGTGGTCGGCACGGACCAGGTGCAGGCAGACGTCGAGTCCCGAGGCGGCGCCCGCCGAGGTCAGCACGGCGCCGTCGTCGACGAACAACACTCCTGGGTCCAGGTCGACTTGGGGGTACAGGCGGCGGAAGACGTCTGCCATGGCCCAGTGGGTCGTCGCGGGCCGCCCGTCGAGCAGCCCGGCGGCGGCGAGCGCGAAGGCGCCCGTGCAGATGGAGACGAGCCGGGTGCCGGGCCGGATACGGGCGAGCGCGGCGCGCACCGCGTCGGGCAGCGGCTCGGCGATCCGTTCCATGTCGTACGGGGGCACGATCACCGTGTCCGCGCCGTCGAGCGCCTCGGGGCCATGCGCGACCGTGACGGTGAAGTCGGCGTCGGTGGTGACGGTGCGGTCGTCGCTCGCCGTGCAGGTCACCACCTCGTACGCGTCGGGGAGCATGGCGAACACCCGGTTGGGGATGCCCAGTTCGAACGGGTAGACACCGTCGAGGGCGAGCACGACGACGCGGTGCGGGGCGGTGTGCTGATCGGCCATGGCAGGATTCTATCGGTGAGTGGCGACCTTGCCACTGTCCTGGTCCGGACGGGTGCAGCAGGCTTGGGGCCATGAGCGAGAACACCATGAAGGCCGTCCGTCAGAGCGCGTTCGGCGGGCCCGAAGTCCTTGAACTCGTCGATGTCCCGCGTCCGGCGCCCGGTGTCGGCGAGATCCTCGTCGCCGTGCGCGCGGCGGGCGTCAACCCGACCGACTGGAAGCACCGGGCGATGGCGATCTTCCTCGGCGAGCCGCCGTACACGCTGGGCTGGGACGTGTCGGGCGTCGTCGAGGCCGTGGGGATGGGCGTGTCCTTGTTCCGGCCCGGCGACGAGGTCTTCGGCATGCTGCCCTACCCGCACGGGGCCGGTTCGCACGCCGCGTACGTGACGGGGCCCGCCCGCGCGTTCGTGCCCAAGCCGATGGGGCTGAGCCACATCGAGGCGGGGGCGCTGCCGCTGGCCGCCCTGACCGCCTGGCAGGCCCTCGTCGACACCGCGGGCGTCGAGCCGGGACAGCGGGTGCTCGTGCACGCGGCGGCGGGCGGCGTCGGGCATGTCGCCGTGCAGATCGCCAAGGCGCGGGGCGCCCATGTCGTGGCCACGGCCAGCGCCGCCAAGCACGAGCTGGTGCGGAGCCTGGGCGCCGACGAGGTCATCGACTACCGGACGGCCGATTTCACTCGGGAGACCGGCGACCTGGACGTGGTGCTCGACCCCATGGGCACCGAGAACTGCCTGCGCTCCCTGGACGTGCTGCGGCCCGGCGCGATCCTCGTCTCCCTCCTTCCCGACATGAGCGGCGAAGTGGCCCTGAAGGCCGCGAAGTCGGGGGTGCGCTCCACGTTCATGCTGGTCGAGCACGATCAGGCGGGGATGGCGGCCGTCGCGGACCTCGTCGCGTCCGGGCGGCTGCGCGTCCACGTGTCCGGCACGTACCCGCTCGCCGAGGCGACACGGGCGCACGCGGAGGGCGAGACCGGTCACGTCACCGGGAAGCTGGTCCTCACCATGGACTGAACGGCCGGTCATCGGCTGCGTACAGCGGGTCAACCGGACGTAGACTGGAGGGACTTGAGTCGTCCGTGATCCACGTGATGTCCTGGGGGGAGGCCGCCCGCCGTGACGCAGCAGCAGCTCAACCGGAATCCGCCTCGGCAGCGCCCCGCGCCGCGACCGCCCGCCCGGCGGGGATCGGCGCCGCAGCGACTCGTGGGCTGGCTGGGCGGATTCGGCGCGCTGGCCGCGGCCTACGCCGTCTTCCAGGGGCTGTACGGGCTGTTGCCGAGCGGACTGTCCGCCGAGGCGGCGCGGTACGCGGTGGCGACGGTCGGCGGTGTCGGGGCGGGCGCCGTGGTGTGGCTGGCGGCGGCCCTGCTGCGGGCCCGGCAGGCCGAACAGGCGGCGCGATCGGGCCGTTCCCCGCTCCCGCCGGACGATCCGGGGCGGCTGACGGCGCTGGTGTCGGCGACGTACGCGACGCTGGTGGACGAGCTGTGCACGGTGGACGACCCGGCCACCGGCAGGCGTCTGACCGGCTGGACGCACTCACTGGGCGAGCCGGGCCGGAACCGGCCGACGCCGGTCGGCACCGCCTACGGCCTGCATCTCGTGCTCGATCTCGGCATGCCCGACGGGCGGCTGAGCGCCGGTGAGCTGGCCCGCACCCTGTGGGCGCTGCGTCTTGCGGACGGCGGCTGGTCGGCGCGCTCGCAGGGCACGCAGGCGCGGCCCGAGGTGACCGCGCTCGTCCTCGGCGCGCTGGCCAGGGCGGGCGCGGACCCCGACCGGATCGCGGCGGAGGCCGACCTGTGCACATCCGGCTTCACCCGCGAACTCGACCGTACCGGGTATGAGTTGACGCATGTCGTGACGACGGTGCTGCGCGGCCTGCTGCGCGCGGCGCCGGACGACCACGAGCGGCTGAGCACGCTGCGCGACGTGCTCGTGGCCGGGGCCGTGCCCGACCCGGACCGGGCGGGACACCCGCGCTGGGGCAACCGCCTGACCACGCCGAACGGCCCGCCGTCCGCCCTGTACACGGCGCAGGCCGTGGTGGCGCTCGACCGCGCGGCGCACGTCCTGGGCGAGACCGACGAGGCGCGTACCGCCCGCGAGGGCGGGGTGCGCTGGCTGCTCGCCTGTCCGGGCGTGCACCACGACAACTGCCCCGACCTGACCAACAGCCGCGAGGAGATCCGCCGCCCGCGCACCGACGAGCCCTTCCACACGGAGGTGCTCAACGTCCGTCACTTCGCGTCGAGTTGGGTGACGCGGGCGCTGCTGACCCCGGGGGCGCGGGAGGTGGCGCACGCGGACGGCACCGAGCGGGTGCGCCGCCGCCTCGTCACCGGCGCCGCCGCGGCCGTGTGGCGGGGGCAGACGGACGGGATCTGGACCTGGGTCAGGGACGGTTCCACGCAGCTGAGACGGCCGATATGGATGACCTATCAAGGTCTTTCGGCGCTGCGTGCGCATGCCTTATGGATGTATGAACCATAAGGCGGCGGTACCGGGAGGGCGTATGGCGGGTGGTCGACTGGTGGCTTCGGCGCGGCGGCTGCTCGGCGAGGCCCTGGACGTGGCGGCCCCCGAGGCGGATCTGACCCGCGCGGCCCGTGACGTGGTCGCGCGCCTGGGCACGCCGGAGCGGCTGGCCGGTCTCGTACGGGACCTCGCGGCGGACGGCGCGGCGGGCGGCGACGACACGGCGCGCCGCGCCCGGCTCTCGTACCGGCACGTCCTGGGCTTCGACAAGCTGCTGCTCATCGACGGCGGCCCGCACCACATGCTCCGCGCCCACGTGTGGCGGCCGGGCGCGCGGGCGCCGGAGGACATCCACAACCACCGCTCACCGCTCGCCTCGTCCGTGGTGCGCGGCTCGCTGCGCATGGAGCTTTTCGCTCCCGCGACCGACCCGCGAGCCGGCCGGGCGGCGGCCCGCTACCGCGAGTCCCTGTCGGACGGTGCCGCGGACTGGCTCCTGGAACCGGCCGGCGCGGCGCGCCTTGATCTGGCGCACGTCGCCGAGTACCCGGCGGGCAGCAGTTACGCCCTGCCGTCCCACACCCTGCACCGGGTCCGGACGACGGCCGCGGCCCCGACGGTCACGCTGTTCCTGGAGACGGGCGCGGGCCGTCGCCGCCACACGGATGTCTTCCTCGCCGCGGACGCCGACCCGCACGCGGCCGAGGTGGCGAAGACGCCGCTGGACGCCACGGAGTACGTGACGGAACTGGAGGCGCTGGCGGCTCTTCTCACGCGTGGGTGAGGCGCCCGTGAGCGGGTTTGAGCCAACCGGCGTCAGGCGTGGTCACGCGGATCACGCAGATACGGCCCGGCCTGCGCCACGATCTCCCGGTTGTAGTCGTCGACCTCCACGGTGTCGAGTTCGTGGGGCCACAGCCACGCCGCGGCCTGGTCGGCGAGTGGCAGCGCGATGTCGGTGGTGAGCGGGTAGACGAGGAAGTTGTCCTGCCGGTTCTTCACCTCTCGGCCTCGGTATCGGCTGACGAAGGAGGATTCGCCGACCTTGCGCACGACCGCGCCGAGCAGCCCGGTCTCCTCCTTGAGCTCACGCAGCACACCGTCCTCGGGACGCTCCCCCGGTTCGAGCTTTCCGCAGGGAACGCCCCACACGCGCGGCAGGAACCGCTCGGTCTCACTGCGTCTGACCAGCAGAACGCGCCCGCCGAGCGTGACCACCGCGGCGGCGAGCCGGTTTTCGGGAGGGGAGTCCACCCGCCAACCGTAGCGCGCGGAAGCGAGGACGGCACCCGGGCGCAACGGGCATTGCGGCACGGCGTGTTGGCTCCGGAGCGCGTGCGCGCTCAGCGCACGACCCGGCGCGCCACGAGCCCCTGGTCACGCAGCGCGTCCCGGACGAAACCGGCGTATTCGGTCGCGCCCCGGACCGATGTGTGGGTGTTGTCACGTTTCTCGTCGTAGAGGTACAGGCCCTTGGACGCCTCGGGGCCGAGCGCCTCCACGGCCGCCTTGGTGCGCGCGGTCAGGTCGATCAGCGGCACACGTTCGGCGGCCGCCACCTGGCGCATGACCCCGGGCAGGTCGACGCCGAGGCCGTTGACGATGAGCGCGATGCCGTTGTCGAGCGTGCCGTCCCTGTTGAACCAGCGGCGCACGATCGGTGTCACCAGGACCGGCCTGCCGCCCTGCACGCGCACCCCGGCCACCAGCTTCTCCAGGTTGGCCCGGTAGGTGGCCTCGTCGGTCGTCTTGTCGTTGTGGGCGAGCTGGATCAGGGCGAGGTCGCCCGGCCGGATCAGCGGCTTCACGGTGGCGAAGAGCCTCGGGTCGGCGAGGTAGGTGACCGTGCTCTCGCCCGAGTCGGCGTAGTTGGCGACGGACACGCCCCGCTTGAAGTACTGGGGCAGCTCCTGCGCCCAGCCGGTGTACGGGGCGGCGGGCTGGTCGCACACGGTGGAGTCGCCGATGACGTAGATCTTCGGTGTGGTGGGGCGGGCGGGCCTGACCTGAATCGATGCAAGCTCGGGGGCGGTTCCGGCGAAGGTGAGGTCGAGCCCGTCGCTGCCCTCGGGACCGGTCGGCTCGCCTTCAGGGGTGCGGACGTCCACCGTGAAGGAGCCGTGGACCGTACGCCCCGGCGCGGTGGGCGTCTCGGCGAGCAGGGCGCGCCGGGTCTCGCCGCTGACCGAGGTGCTGCCCGCCGCGTCGCCGCCCAGTTCGACGCGTACGTCGTAGTCGCCGGGCGGCACGTCGAAGTGGCAGGTCACGGGGGCGGTTCCGGTGCAGTGGCGGAGCCCTCGGGCGGCGGCCGCCCCCGGGGCGGCACGGACGGGCGTCAGCGCGCCCGCGGCGGCGATCGCGGCGACGGCGGCGACGGTGGCCAGGGACACGGACATGGACGCGACGGCGGGACGTCGTCTCGGTCTCACTGTGGGCTCCTCACGAGTGCCGACGGCGCCCGGGCAGGCACCGGCGCAGGACCATAGCCGAGGGGGCAAGCGCTTTCTAGACCTCTTGCAACGATTCAAGTAAATGGGCCGATTTCCCAACTCCCTTTCTGAGCGGGGGGTTTCGCGAACGCCGTTCGACTGTCACGCTCCCGAACCACCCGCACCACCACCCCACACAGAAGGGCACCGTCATGCCCGAGAACACCGTGCGCCGTCGCACCCTCATGGCGTCCGCGGCCTCGGCCGCCGCCGCGGCGGCCGTCGCCGGGCCGCTCTCCCTTCCCGCCTCCGCGGCGGCCTTCGGCTACGGCGACGACGGCTCGCACTACGTGGTGAACACCGGCGCGAGCCTCGTCTTCAAGGTCAGCAAGGCCAACGGCGACCTGTCCTCGCTCGTCTACAAGGGCACCGAGTACCAGGGCTACGGCGGCAAGAACTCGCACATCGAGTCGGGCCTCGGCGCCTCCACGGTCACGATCAGGCAGTCCGGTCCGACGATCCTGATCTCGGTCACGTACAAGACGCTGAGGCTGTACTACGCGGCCCGCAGCGGCGAGAACAACGTCTACATCTGGACGAACAAGGCCGACGGCACGGTCAGCGCCACGCGCTACATCGTCCGCGTCCAGGCGGGCAAGTTCCTCAACGACCAGCCCGACTCGTACACCTACGCGCCCACCCTGATCGAGGCCAAGGACGTCTTCGAGAAGTCGGACGGCCAGACCAGGTCGAAGCACTACTCGAAGCTGCGCGTCATCGACTACGACTACATCGGCTGGAGCGCGGGCGGCGTCGGTCTGTACATGGTGCGCTCCAACCACGAGAAGGCGTCCGGCGGCCCGTTCTACCGCTCGCTGCTTCGCCACCAGAGCGCGGACGGCGGCGGCATCTACGAGATCCTCTACTACGGGGAGAACCAGACGGAGGCCGAGCGGTTCGGGCTCCAGGGCCCGTACGTCATCGCCTTCACGGACGGCGGCGCGCCCTCGTCCTCGCTCCACCACGCGAACATCGACACCTCCTGGGCGGACTCGCTCGGCATCTCGGGGTATGTCGCGGCGGGCGGGCGCGGGCGCGTGGCAGGCGTGGGGATCGCGGGCCGTGACACGTCGTACCCGTACACGGTCGGGCTGGCCAACTCGGCCGCGCAGTACTGGGGTTCGGCGCGCGACTCGGACGGCTACTTCTCGATCACACGCGTTCTGCCGGGCACCTACACGCTCACCGTGTACAAGGGCGAACTGGCCGTGCACACCGGCTCGGTGACGGTCACGGCGGGCGGCACGACCACGCTCCACACCATCACGGTCCCGTCCTCGAACGATCCCTCCAACGCGAGCGCGATCTGGCGGATCAACGACTGGGACGGCACGCCGGGCGGCTTCAAGAACGCGGAGCTGATGACGTACGCCCACCCGTCCGACGTGCGCGCCGCGCCCTGGAAGGGCAACGTCGTCATCGGCAGCGGAAGCGAGACGTCGGCGTTCCCCTGCTACCTGTGGAAGGACGTCAACAGCGGCATCATCGTCTACTTCCGGCTCACCGCCGCGCAGCTGGCGGCGGCGCACACCCTGCGCATCGGCGTGACGACCGCGTACGCGAACGGCCGCCCGCAGGTCGTCGTCAACGACTCCTGGACCTCGGCGATCCCCTCCCCGCCGGCGCAGCCGAGCACCCGCTCCCTGACGGTGGGGTCGTACCGGGGCAACAACCACACGTTCACGTACAGCGTCCCGGCGTCCGCCTGGCAGACGGACGCCAGTGCGTACAACACGCTGAGGATCTATGTGGTCAGCGGCTCCGGTACGACCTCCTACCTCAGCGCGGGCACGGCGATCGACGCGATCGACCTGCTGGAATGACCGGCTGATGTAGCGTCATGCCCCGAGTTTCCACTGCTGGTTGGTGCCGCCGTTGCAGCTGTAGGTGATGACGGCGGCGCCGTTGGCGGTGGAGGCGCCGGACACGTCCAGGCACTCGCCGCTCGCGCGGGACGTGATGTTCAGGTAGGTGCCGGTGGCCGTGGCGGGCGCCCACTGCTGGGCGGGATCGGACGTGTCGCAGTCCTCCTGGGTGACGTCGCTCGCGTTCTCCCGCACGCACAGGGAACTGTTCTCGACGACGAGCTGGTAGTAGCCGCTGCCGACGGGCCTGAACCAGTACTTCTGGTTGGCGCCGCCGTTGCAGTCGTACTGCTTGATCCGGGTGCCCTGCCACAGCGACCGGCTGGTGACGTCGGCGCACTTGCCGCTGTGCCGGGCGACGAGCGTGTCGTACGTGGCCGCGGTGCCGGTGACGGTCCCGGCGGCCGTGTCGACGGTGATCTCCGGCGACCAGGACATCGACAGCGAGGTGGAGGTCGGGAAGGCCAGCGGCAGCCACACGTACCGGGAGTCGTTGACGGTCCCGCCGAAGGAGTTGCCCCACCGGTCGCCCATGTACAGGTACGAGGTGCCGGAGGCGCCCTGGACGGGCAGCACGTACGCGGTCTGGGACCCGAAGGCGGTGGAGTCGCCGACGTTCTTCATGGCGGTCCAGGGGCCGGTGACGCTGGTGGCGGTCGCGTACTGCTGCTGGTTGGGGTTCCAGCCGGTCGAGCCGGAGGTGAGCATGAAGTAGACGCCGTCGCGCTCGAAGAGGGCCGGAGCCTCCCGGTGGGCGCCCGCCCAGGGGTTGGCGGCCAGACTCGCGATGCCGGTGTAGTCGGCGGTGAGCTTGTAGATGTGCAGGTCGTAGTTGTTCTTGGCAGCCGAGACCATGTAGCCGGTGCCGTCGGAGTCGACGAAGGCGGTGATGTCACGGGACATGTACTGGCCGAGCGGGCGGAAGCTGCCCTTGTAGGCGTAGGTCCCGTCGACCGTGTCCGAGACGGCTACGGCCGCACGGGCCTCGGTGTAGTCGCTGCCGTTCTCCTTGTGCATCCACATCACGAACTCGCCGGTGGCCGCGTTGTAGATGACCTTGGGCCGCTCGATGTCGGCGGTGGCCAGCTCGGCGGCGGAGCTCTGGGTCAGGACGTGGTTGCGGAACTCCCAGTGCGTCAGGTCGGTGGAGCGGTAGGCGTCGACGGACCGGAAGGTGTTGTCGCTGTTGCGGTCCTCGCCGAACCAGTAGTAGTACTGGCCGACCTTGATCACGCCGCCGCCGTGCGCGTGCACGGGGCCGCCGGACGTGTCGGTGAACCGGATGCCGTTGAGGATGCTCTCCGGGGCGGCCTGGGCGGTTCCCGCGCCGAGCAGGGCACCGGCCAGGGACAGGCAGAGGGCCAGCAGGATCGCGTAGGCGCGTCTCATCTCAGGCTCCTTCGTTTTGCCGCGTCGCGTCGGCGACCGGGACGCCGAAGTCCGGGGTGCCGTCCGCGTGCCAGCCCAGGCGCTGGACGCGCGTGTGGCGGTTGGGGTCGTGCAGCGGGTCGCCCTCTATCTCCTTGTACGGGCGGGCGTGGTAGACCAGCACGTCGGTGCGGCCGTCCTCGGCGACGGTGAAGCAGTTGTGGCCGGGGCCGTACTGTTTGGACGTGTCGTCGCTGGTGAAGACGGGCTCGGCGGACTTGGACCAGTTGGACGGGTCCATCAGGTCGCGGTCCGCGTCGGCGGTCAGCAGACCGATGCAGTAGTGGTAGTCCGTGGCGCTGGCCGAGTAGGAGAGGAAGACGCGGCCGTTCCGCCGGATCGCGTAGGGCCCCTCGTTGACCTTGTAGCCGACGCACTCCCAGTCGTACTCCGGTGTGGACAGGCGTATCTGAGGGCCTGTCAGGGTCCAGGGGTTCGCCATGCGGGAGAGGAAGAGGCCCGTGTTGTTGTCCATGCCGGGCTCGTGCTGCGCCCAGGCGAGATAACGCTCGCCCCGGTGCGTGAACGTGGTGGCGTCGAGCGAGAACGTCTCCCAGGCCGTCTTGATCTGCCCCCTCTCCGTCCAACTCCCCTGGAACGGATCGCGGTTGCCGTTCTCCAGGACCCAGATCCGGATGTCCCAGACGCTCTCGGCGGGCGCGGAGGCGAAGTAGATGTACCACTTGCCGCCGATGCGGTGGATCTCCGGCGCCCAGATGTGCGCCCCCATGACTCCCGTGGCGTGCTTGCGCCAGATCACCGACTCCTCGGCCCTGGACAGCCCTTGGAGCGTACGTGAGCGGCGCAGCACGATGCGGTCGTACTCGGGCACGGTGGCCGTGAAGTAGTAGAAGCCGTCGGTGTGCCGGTGGATGTGCGGGTCGGCGCGCCGTTCGACGATCGGGTTGCGGTAGGCGGCGGAGCGGGGGCCGCCGAGTCCGCCGCCCGTCGCGGCGTCGGCGCTGCCCGGCAGGGCGAGGCAGGGGAGCGCGGCGAGCGCTCCGGCGGCCATGGCGCCCTTGAACAGGGCTCTGCGGGAGGACAGTTCGGGGGACGCGGGGGTGGGGCGGCTCACGGGAGACCTCCAGGGGTCCACGGCGTTCGATGCTCGACACGTGATGTTCGAGATTTCGGTCACTATCTGTGATGACGAACATCGAGAACGTAAGGGCGCGTCACGGGGAGGTCAACACGTCTGCCAGGACAGTCCGTCGACTAGCGTCAGCGCATGAGCACTCTCCTCGACGCCATCGCCGCCGGGCCCGTCGTGCTCGACGGCGGCCTGTCCAACCAGCTGGAGTCCGCCGGGTACGACCTGAGCGACGCGCTGTGGTCGGCGCGCCTGCTCGACGAGGACCCCGCCGCGATCGTCGCGGCGCACCGGGCGTACTACGAGGCCGGTGCGAGCGTGGCCATCACGGCGAGCTACCAGGCCGGCTTCGAGGGATTCGCGCGCCGTGGCGCGTCCCGGGAGCGGGCGGCCCGGCTCATGGCCCTGAGCGTCGATCTGGCGCGGGAGGCGGCGCGCGCGGCCGCGGTGCGGCGGCCACTGTGGGTGGCCGCGTCCGCGGGGCCGTACGGGGCGGTGCTCGCGGACGGCTCCGAGTACCGGGGCCGGTACGGACTGAGCGTCGCCGACCTGGAGGCGTTCCACCGGCCGCGCCTCGAGGTGCTCGCTGCCGCGCGGCCCGACATCCTCGCCCTGGAGACCGTGCCGGACGCCGACGAGGCGCGGGCGCTGCTGCGGGCGGTGCGCGGGCTCGGCGTCCCGGCGTGGCTGTCGTACTCCGTCGCGGGCGGGCGCACGCGGGCCGGGCAGCCGCTTGAGGAGGCGTTCGCGGCGGTCGCCGACGCCGACGAGATCGTCGCGGTGGGCGTCAACTGCTGTGCCCCGGACGACGCGGACGAGGCGGTGCGGGTCGCGGCCCGGGTCACCGGCAGACCGGTCGTCGTCTACCCCAACAGCGGCGAGCGGTGGGACGCGGTCGCCCGCTGCTGGACCGGGGCGTCGACGTTCTCCGCCGCGCGGCGTCCCGCAGATCGAGGTCTCCTTCGACATCGACGCCAACGGCATCATGCACGTGACCGCGAAGGAC